>JACQFT010000064.1 GCA_016199925.1 Opitutia bacterium
AGCACGGCGAACGCCTGCGGCGACGTGACCTCGTGCACGAGGTGCAGGTCGACGTAGAGGACGGCGGGCGCGCCGGGTTCCTCGGCGACGACGTGGGCGTCCCAGATTTTTTGAAAGAGCGTGCGGGGCGGCGGGTTCATGCGGAGGCGACGGCGGGCAACGGGGCGGAGTGGGCGGCGCCCGGGCGGGCGAGCACGGTGTTGAGGGCCGCGAGGTAGGCCTTGGCGCTGGCGACGATGATGTCGGTGTCGGCGCCGTGCCCGTGGCACGGGCGCGACTCCGCGTGGCGCACGCGCACGGCGACGCCGCCGAGGGCGTCGATGCCCTCGGTCACGGCGTTGACGGCGAACTCGAGCAGCACGACGGGCACCTGCACGACGGCGTCGATCGCTTTGTAGGTCGCATCGACGGGCCCGGAGCCGACCGCGGCCTGCACCTGGCGCACGCCGTCGGGCCCGCGCAGGCGGACGGTGGCGGTGGCGAGGCCGGTCGTGCCGCACGCGACCTGCAAATCCTCCAGCACCCAGAGCGCCGGCGCCGGGGCGCGTTCGTCGGACGCGAGCGCCACGAGGTCGGCGTCATGCACGGACTTTTTGCGGTCGGCGAGTTTCTTGAACTCGGCGAAGACCTTCGCGAGCGCGTCGCCTTCGAGCGGAAAACCGAGTTCGCCGAGCCGCTTCGCGAACGCGTTGCGGCCGGAATGTTTGCCGAGCACGAGCGTGGTCTGCGTCGCGCCGACGTCCTCCGGGCGCATGATCTCGTAGGTCTGCGCATTCTTGATCATGCCGTCCTGGTGGATGCCCGACTCGTGCGCGAACGCGTTGGCGCCGACGACGGCCTTGTTGGGCGGCACGGGGTAGCTCGTGCTGCGCGCAACGAGTTTCGAGACGCGGCAGAGCTGCGTGGCGTCGATGTCCGTGGTGAGGCCGAGCTTTTCCCCGCGCGTGCGGAGGGCCATCACGAGTTCCTCGAGCGAGGCGTTGCCCGCGCGTTCGCCGATGCCGTTCACGGTCACCTCGGCCTGGCGCGCGCCGGCGCGGAGACCGGCGAGCGTGTTGGCGACGGCGAGCCCGAGGTCGTCGTGGCAGTGCACGGAGACGACGACGTCCCGCGCGCCGGGCGTGTGCGCGATGATCCCCGCGATGAGCGCGCCGAATTCGTCGGGCAGCGTGTAGCCGACGGTGTCGGGAATGTTGAGCGTCGTGGCGCCGGCCTGGATCACGGCGGCGAGCACTTCGTAGAGGAAAAGCGGATCGCTGCGGCCGGCATCCTCGGGCGAAAACTCGACGTCGGCGCAGAACGACTTGGCCAGCGCCACCATCTCCCGGGCGCGGGCGACGACCTCGGGCCGCGAGAGCCGGAGCTTGTGCTGGAGGTGGAGGTCGCTGGTCGCGAGAAACGTGTGGATGCGCGGGTGCTTTGCGTCCTTGACGCCTTCCCACGCGGTCACGACGTCGCTCGGGGTGCAGCGCGCGAGCCCGCAGATGACCGGCGGCTCCGCCTGCGGCCGGCCGGGGACCGGCTCCTGCCCGACTTCGCGCGCGATGGCCTGCACCGCCGCGAGATCGTCGGGCGACGCCGCGGGAAACCCGGCCTCGATCACGTCCACGCCGAGCCGAGCCAGCGCGCGGGCGACCTCCAGTTTTTCGGCCGAGGTCATGGAGGCGCCGGGCGCCTGCTCGCCGTCGCGGAGGCTGGTGTCGAAGATGCGGACGTAATTCGGGTTCATGGGCGGGGGCGCCGTCAGTCCGGCTTGGTCTCGCGCTCCGGGCCGGAACGCTCGAAGAGCGGGTTGGTGAACATAAAGGAGGCCGGCATGTCGGCGGTCGCCATGCGGCTCGGATCGCTGATGGTGGCACCGGTCGGCGCCGGGCGTCCGAAGACGCCGTCGCCGGGGGAGAAGAGATCGACGACGCGGAAGTCGTCGGGTTCGGGAGGGGCTGGTTGTTGATTCATGGGACGGGAGGAGGGAGGAGAGACTGCGGGTGGACGGCCGCAGGCACCGTCCACCCGGTTGACACACAACACGCAAAGTTCAGTCGCCGGGTTTGATGGTGACGGGGTGGAGGAACGGCATCATGGCGCGGAGTTTCGCGCCGACTTTCTCCAGCGGCTGGTCGCGCTCGGAGCGGCGCACGAGGTCGAACCGCGGGCGGCCCTCCTCGTTCTCCTCGATCCAGTCGCGGGCAAACTCGCCGCTCTGGATGTCGCCGAGGATGCGCTTCATTTCCCGGCGCGTGGCGTCGGTGACGACGCGCGGGCCGCTGCGGTAGTCGCCCCACTCCGCCGTGTCGGAGACGGAGTAGCGCATGTAGTTCAGGCCGCCGCGATACATGAGATCGACGATGAGTTTCAGTTCGTGCATGCACTCGAAGTAGGCGATCTCGGGCTGGTAGCCGGCGTCGACGAGCGTCTTGAACCCCGCCTTCACCAATTCGGCGCAGCCCCCGCAGAGCACGGCCTGCTCGCCGAAGAGATCGGTCTCGGTCTCCTCCTTGAACGTCGTCTCGAGCACACCGGCGCGCGTGCTGCCAATGGCGCGGGCGTAGGAGAGCGCAAGTTTCTTGGCCTGGCCGGTGGCGTCCTGATGCACGGCGACCAGCGCCGGCACGCCGCCGCCTTCCTGATAAACTTCGCGGACGCGGTGGCCGGGGGATTTCGGCGCGACCATCGCAACGTCGATGTTCTTCGGCGGCTTGATGCCGCCGAAGCGGATGTTGAAGCCGTGCGCGAAGAGCAGCAGCTTGCCGGCGGCGAGCTGCGGCGCCACGGACTCGCGGTAGATTTTTGCCTGCGTGTGGTCCGGCGTGAGCAGCATGATGACATCGGCCCAGCGCGCCACGGCCGCGACGGTGCCGACCTTGAGCCCGGCCTTCTTCGCCTTGGCGGCGGATTTGCTTTTGGGCGCGAGGCCGACGCGCACGTCGACGCCGCTCTCCTTGAGGTTCAGCGCGTGGGCGTGGCCCTGCGAGCCGTAGCCGATGATGGCGACCTTGCGGGCGCGGATGAGCGCGAGGTTCGCGTGTTTGTCGTAGTATATTTTGGCCATGGGAAAAATGAGTTGGGGGCTGAGCGTTGAGAGACCGGTCAGACGGACATCGCGAGGTCGGCCGTCTCCGACGGCATCTCGGCGGCGACTTCGGCGCGGACGAGGGGCGGATTGCTGGAGAGCGGCTCGTGGCCGCGCGCCATCGCCACGGCGCCCGTGCGCACGAGCTCGACGACGCCGTAGGGCCGGAGCACGAGATCGAACTTGCCGATCTTCTCCGGCGTGCCGGTGACCTCGATGACGAGGGTGGCCTCGTCAACATCGACCACGCGTGCGCGGAAGACCTCGACGAGCTGCAGCACCTGGGCGCGCGTCTCGGGCGTCACCTTGACTTTCACGAGACCGAGTTCGCGCGTGAGCGCGGGCTTGTGCGTGAGGTCGTCGACGCGGAGGACGTTCACGAGTTTGTAGAGATTGGCTTCCACCAGCCGCGCGGCGTGCTCCGAGGCTTCGAGCACGAAGGTGAGGCGCGAGACGCCCGGCTGTTCGGTGCGGCCGACGGTGAGCGAGTCGATGTTGAAATTGCGGCGCCGGACGAGCGAGGTGACGCGGTTGAGCACGCCGGGCACGTCCTCCACGTAGGCGATGCGCGTATGTTTGGCCATGAGCGCGGTGGGTTAAAGGCGCGCAAGCGCGGCGGGCGGGCGGGCGGTTTTGCGGCGGGCGGGTTTGACCGCGGCCGGCCGCGCCGCCAACTCGGCGGGCGGCATCTGCCACTCGCGGTCGGCGCCGGTCTCGGCGAGCACGTCGCGCTTCGGGCGGCGGATCATGTCGGCCAGATCGGCCCCGGCGGGCACCATCGGGAAAACCGTGTCCTCCTGCTCGACGCGGAAGTCGATGACGACCGTGCCGCCGTGGGCGCGGGCGTCCTCCACGGTGCCGGTGACCTCCGCGCGGGCGGTGACGCGCACGCCCTTGAGGCCGTAGGCTTCGGCGAGCTTCACGAAGTCGGGGCCGGTCAGCGGCGTGGCGGCGTAGCGCTTCTCGTAGAAAAATTCCTGCCACTGGCGCACCATGCCGAGGAAGGCGTTGTTGATGATGGCGACGTTGATCTTGATTTTCTCCTGCGCGATGGTCGCGAGCTCGCACGAGGTCATCTGGAAACCGCCGTCGCCGACGACGACCCAGACCTCTTTGTCCGGGCAGGCAAACTTCGCGCCGATGGCGGCGGGGAGCGCGAAGCCCATCGTGCCGAGGCCGCCCGAGGTGATGAGCGAGCGCGGCTGCTCGTGCCGGTAATACTGCGCCTCCCACATCTGGTGCTGGCCGACGTCGGTGACGACAACGGTGTCGTGCGCCTTGGTCGCGCGCCAGAGATCGTTGATCACGTGCGCGGCGTAGAGGTGGCCGCTGTCGGGCAACGCCTGCACGTCGCGCACGGCGGCGTCGCCGCGCTCGGCGTTGATCGTCGCCCACCACTCGCGGTGCTCGGCGGGCCGGACCTGCGGCAGGAGCTGCGCGAGCACGCCGCGGAGATCGCCCACGAGCGCGACGTCCACCGGCACGTTCTTGTTCATCTCGGTCGGATCGATATCGACGTGGATTTTTTTCGCGTTGAGCGCATAGGTCTTGAGATTGCCCGTGACGCGGTCGTCGAAGCGCATGCCGAGCGCGATGAGCAGGTCCGCCTGCTGGATCGCCTGGTTCACCCACGCCTCGCCGTGCATGCCCATCATGCCGAGATTGAATTCGGACGACGCCGGAATGACGCCGATGCCGAGCAACGTCGTCGTGATCGGGATGCCGGCGGTCGCCGCGAGCTGCAACACCTCGGCGGTCGCGCCGGATTTCAGAATGCCCTGGCCCGCGAGGATGAGCGGGCGCCGGGCGACGTTGATCAGTTCCGCCGCACGCGCGAACTCCGTCGCCGGCGCTTGGTAGCTCGGGCGGTAGCCGGGCAAACGCGGCGCCGCGGCCGCCCAGTCGAACTCGGCGGCCATCTGCTGCGCGTCCTTGGTGATGTCGATGAGCACCGGGCCGGGCCGGCCGCTCGCGGCGATGTAGAACGCCTCGCAGATGGCGCGCGCGATGTCGCCGGGCTTCGTGACGAGATAATTGTGCTTGGTGATCGGCAGCGTGACGCCGGTCACGTCCGTCTCCTGGAACGCGTCGGTGCCAATCGCCCGCGAGCCGACCTGGCCGGTGAGGCAAACGATGGGCGAGGAGTCCATCATCGCGGTGGCGATGCCCGTCACCATGTTGGTCGCGCCGGGGCCCGAGGTTGCGATGGCGACGCCGACCTTGCCGCTCGCGCGCGCATAGCCGTCGGCCATGTGCGTGGCGCCTTGCTCGTGGCGGACGAGCACGTGGTGGATCTGCGGGTATTTCGTCAGCGCGTCGTAGGTCGGCAAGATCGCGCCGCCCGGATAACCGAACACGACGTCGACGCCTTCGCGGACGAGGCATTCCCAAATAATTTCTGCTCCGGTGAGTTTCATGGATGAGGGCGGTGGTGGGGTGGCGGAATAATTATCAGGTGGTGACCGCGCCGGAGGACGCGGAGGAGACGGTGGCGGCATATTTCGCCATGACACCGCGCGCATAACGCGGTGCGGGCGGCGCCCAGGACTCGCGGCGCCGGGCCAGCTCGGCCGGCGGCACGTCGAGGTCGAGGCTGCGGTGCGGCACGTCGATCTCGATGACGTCGCCTTCGCACACGAGCGCGAGCAGGCCGCCGGTGAAGGCCTCGGGCGCGACGTGGCCGATCGACAGACCGCGCGTCGCGCCGGAGAAACGCCCGTCGGTGATCAGCGCCACGGTCTCCGCCATCCCGGCACCGGCGAGCGCGCCCGTGACGCCGAGCATCTCGCGCATCCCCGGCCCGCCGCGCGGTCCCTCGTAACGGATGACGACCACGTCGCCCGGTTTGATCCGCTGCGCGTTGACGGCGGCCATCGCGGCTTCCTCGCAATCGAAGACCCGCGCCGGGCCGCGGAAACGCGCCACGCCGCTGCCGGCGACCTTGAGCACGCAGCCCTCGGGCGCGAGATTGCCGCTGAGCACGGCGAGCCCGCCGGAGGACTTGAAGGGTTGGCCGGCCGGCCGGATGACTTGCTGGCCCGCCGTCTCGGGCGCCGCGCGCACCTCGTCGCCGAGCGTGCGGCCGGTGACGGTGAGGCAGTCGCCGTGCAAGAATCCGCCCTCGAGCAGGCGCCGCAAGAGCAGCGAAATGCCGCCGGCCTGATGCATCTCGACCGCGGTGTAGAGTCCGCCCGGCTTGAGCGTGGCGAGGGTCGGAGTCTTCGCGCTGATCGCGTCGAACGCACCGAGCGCGAGCGGCACGCCCGCCTCGCGGGCGAGCGCAAGCAAGTGCAGCACGGCGTTGGTGGAGCCACCCGAGGCGGCGACGGAGACGATGGCGTTCTCGAACGCCGGGCGCGTCATGATCTGCGACGGCTTCAAGTCGGCGCGCACGAGCTCCATCACGAGCTCGCCGCAGCGGAACGCCGCGCGGTTCTTCGCCTCGTCGGTCGCCGGGATGCCGTTGAGCCCGGCCGGCGAGAGGCCGATGGCCTCCATGACCGTCGCCATGGTGTTCGCGGTGAACTGGTCGCCGCACGCGCCGGCGGCCGGACACGCGGCGTTCTCGATGCCGCGGAATTCCTTTTCGTCGATCTTGCCGGCGTTGAACGCGCCGACCGCCTCGAAGACATCCTGCACGGTGAGCGATTTCCCGTGACGGTGGCCGTGGTTGATCGAGCCGCCGTAGAGCGCGAGGCCGGGCAAATCCAAGCGCGCGAGCGCCATCATCACGCCGGGATTGGTCTTGTCGCAGCCGGAGAGGCAGACGAGGCCGTCGAGACTGTTGCCGCGTGCGACGAGTTCGATCGAGTCGGCGATCAGCTCGCGCGACACGAGCGAAGTCTTCATGCCCTCGGTGCCCATCGTGATGCCGTCGGAAATCGAGACGGTGTTGAATTCCAGCGGCGTGCCGCCCGCGGCACGGACGCCGGCCTTGACGTGCTCGGCGAGCGCGCGGAGGTGGAAATTGCACGGCCCGATCTCGGTCCAGGTGTTGGCGACGCCGATGAGCGGCCGCTGCAAATCCGCGTCGGTGAACCCCACGGCCTTGAGCATCGCACGCGCCGGCGCCCGCGACGGACCCTCGGTGACGAGACGGGAATGGCGGCGCGGGTCGCTCATGATCGGCGGGCGGCGCCGGGAGCGGAGCGCGGGAAGGGAGAAGTTGCGGGTGTCGTTTTCAAGGTAGGAAAACGAAAAGGCCGCCCTTGGGAGGCGGCCTTTTCATTACTTGGGAAAATCTGGTTGGATTTACTTAGGTATGGGAAAGCCGCCCTGGGTTCGGGGTAAGCAGAATGACGACCGCCAGAATAATCGTGGCGACGAGATTGATCGAAAGCAGGGAGCTGCGGGTGGTCATTGTGCGAAAGTGCTGGCGTGTTGGTAGCGAACAGCCGCCGCCGGTCAAGGTCGCTGTTCGGCTATGACACACTCGCGCAACGCCACCCGCCTGAAAGTCCCCGCGGTTTCCGGCCCAGGCCGCACGGCGCCACCGCTCTTGGGCGGGAGGCCATCACCGGCGGCGGACGAAGACCGGCTGCGTCCACGCTTGGTGGCCGTTGGAGTCGGTGAGGTGCGCGCGGACGTAACCTTCGTCGCCCTTGAACTCGTAGTGCGGCCGCAGGCCGGCCACCTCGGCCAACACGCGGCCTCCTTGGCCGACGAACTTGGTGAGATAGCGCGGGCCGCGCGGCTGGCCGTTGATCCGCAACGTGACTTCGTCGGCCGTCGCGGCGAGATCGTCGATGACCACGCCCGTCGAGGAGTAGAATTCGCCCCTGGCCAGCGCCGCCGCGATCTTCTCGGCAGTCAACGCGTCGGCGCGCACGACGACCCACGCTTGGCCGGGTTTGGGGCCCTTGATTTCGTCGAGGTGATAAAAATAGTGGCTGTCGTCGGCCGCGACACCCCAGAGGCGTTTCCCTTTCGAGAGGAGACTGTCCCAGAGCGCCTCCGACGACGGCGCGACGTTTCCGTCGTCATCCGTGCCGCCGAGATTGTTGATCGCGGGATGGCCGTTCCAGATTTCGAACAGCGTGTCGTCGGGGAGGCCGAGCAGATCCTCGAGACGGACGGACCATTGCCAATTGGGATGGTTCACTTGGGCGAGACCGCCCGCGGCGCGGATCTCGGCAATGTTGCGGGCGTAGGTTTCGGCCATCGTCATCCCGGGCGGCGCGAACCCGAAGGCCTTGCCCGCCGTGCCGCCGATCGGCACGACGACGCGCCGGCTATTGATCGCGTTGACGTGGCAGCTGGGACGGTTGGTCGGATCGCGCGGGTCGCGGGACTGGCCGAGGTGCTGGCTGACCTCTTGTCCCGACAGCACGAGAAACTGACCCTCGCGACCGAAGAGCGCGTTGAGCGGCGCGACATCGGTCACATATTCATGGTCGGTGATGACGACAAACTGGTAACCATTCTCGCGATACCAGCGCGCCACGACATCGGGCGTGGCGTTGCCGTCGGAATTGATCGTGTGGGTGTGCGTGTTGCCCTTGAACCAAGCCGCTTGGCTCAGGACGGCACTGCCCAGGAACACACTCAACAGAATCAGGCGATTCATGCGGGACGAATAGTCGGCGCCGCCCGGTCAGGCGAGCCCAGACCAGTTCCGTTCGGGCCCGACTTGTTCCCGCGTCGCTGACGTGAAGTGTCATCCAATAGATGACACTTCGCTCGGTGCCATCGACTGTGCCGCGCGAATTTTCCCGCCCGCGCTACCAGATGCGGACGCGATCCTTCGGCTCGAGGTAGAGGCGGTCGCCGGGTTTCACGTCGAAGGCTTCATACCACGCGTCGAGGTTGCGCACGGTGGCAACGCGGAATTGCTCGGGCGCGTGGTCGTTGCTCTCGGCCTGGGTCCGCAACGAAGCGGCGGTCGCCTGGACGCGCCACGCGCGGGCGAACGCGAGAAAAAATTCCCGGTCCTGCGCGCGCACGTAGTCTTTGTCCGCCGCCTTGGCGCCGAGCGCGCGGCGGTGAACCTCGAACGCTGTCGCCAGACCGGCCAGATCGGCGATGTTCTCGCTCAACGTCAGCTTCCCGTTGATCGCGAGATCGGCGGCCACGCGGTAGCCGGAGAACTGCGCGATCAGCGGCTCGCTGGCCGCGGCGTAGCGCGCCTCGTCCTCCTTCGTCCACCAATGGCCCAGCGCGCCGCGCGCGTCGTAGTCCGCGCCCAAGGGATCGACGAAGTGGCAGACCTCATGGGCGAAAATCGCGCCGGTCGCGCCGTAGTTCGCCGCGTCCGAAGCCGCCGGATCGAACTTGGGCGGCTGCAGCAGCGCCGCGGAAAAATTGTAGCTGTTCTGGAGAAAACTCAGCAGCGCGCCGGCCGCTTGGGCCGGAATCGCCCACTCGTGCGGGTCCACCGGGCGCTCGAGTTTGGCCAGGGCGTTCCGGTAGGTCCAATCCGCCGCGCGCCGCCGGTTGCCGAAGGCATCGTGCGCGTCGATGACCAAAGCGGAGTCGTCCGGCCACGTCTCCGGACCGCCCGCGCCAAAATACAGCGTCTTCATTTTTGCAAGGGCCAGCGCCTTGCTCGCCGGGGTCATCCAGGTGACGGCTTGGATTCGTTGTGCGAAGCCGTCGATCATTTGGTCGGCAATCGCCTGCGCCCGGACTCTGGTTGCCGACGGAAAATGTTTCTCCACGTAGAGCCGGCCCACGGCCGCCACCAAGGCGTTGTTGGTCGTCTCGACGGCGAGTTGCGCGCGCGCCGTCTCCGGCGGCAAGGCGGCCAATTTTTCGTTGTGAAAAGCCAGCGCCGCCTCGGCGAAGGCCCGGGGCAGCACATCGGCGTAGCGGTCCGCGAGGTGGAAGCGCAGGTAATCGCGCCACACTTCCAGCGGCTGCGCGGCGACCAACGCGGCTGCACCTTCGACGGAACTGGGCTGCCACACCACGATGTCCGACTGCTTGGCCAGGCCCGCGGCGGCGAAGAAAGCATCCCAATCCATGCCGGGCGCACGGCTCGCGAAATCCGCGCGCGACCAGTGGCGGTCGGCGTTGCGGTCGTTGGCCGATTGCTGCGGCGTCGCATGACTGCGCGCGATCTCGGTCTCCAGCGCCAGCACCGCACCGGCGCGCTCGGCCGCGCGGTCGCAACCGACCAGCTCCAACAGCCGCGCGATGTAGTCGCGGTATTTGCTCCGCACCGCCTGCGCGGCGGGCGCGTCGCCCAGGTATTGCTCGCGCTCGCCGAGCCCGAGGCCGCCCTGGAGCAGGTAGGCAAAGTGATTTTTCTCACCGTGAATGCCAAATTCCACCGCGAGGCCGAACAAGTGCGGCGACGCAAACACGCCCACGTTCAACGGATCGACGTCGGCGCGCATCTCGCCGCCGAGCCAGCGCGCCAGCTCCTTCTTGTCCCGCACCTCGTCCACGCTTTGCAGCAGCGGCTGCAGCGGCGCGAGGCCCTTCGCCTCGATCCCCGCCACGTCGAGATAGGCCGTGTGAAAGTCCCCCACTTTGCGCGCGGTCGAGCCCGTCGGATTGGCCGAGGCTTCTCGGATCGCCGCGGCGAGTTGCCGCTGCGTCAGCGCCGCGATCTCGTCGCGCGCGCCCCAGCGACCCCGACCGGCCGGAATGTTGGTCGCCTTCAGCCAAGCCCCGTTCGCGTAGGCAAAGAAATCTTCGCCCGGTTGGATCGCCAGATCGACGCCCGCCTCGGCGTCGGTCGCCACGGAATCGGCGGCGAGAGAACACAGCGGCAAGGTCGTAGCGCCGAGTGACAGAAACAAAACAAGGGAACGCGAGAGGGTCATGAGGGGATGGGGTGTGGCGCTGAGGAAAACGCGGAAGAATCCGCCGGGGCGCCACGCCGGTCAACGGAGCATCGCCTCACCTACACGAACCTGCGCCAAAGTCTGCAAAAGCACGGTTCAAAATGCGGAGCCAAGTCTGGCCAATTCGGCGTTTGATTCTCCGGCGCTGGTCCGCTTCTGTTTTCTAGATGACAGCACTTAGCAAAACCCAACTCAGTCGAGGCAAATAACACTGTTTGGCGAACGAAACTATCTTATGTTCAAATTCTCCATATGCGATCCACTGATCAAAGAAGCGATAAACAAGGGTGCGATTCCCAAGGAAGGAGTTCTACCTGCGTTTCGCGATTTCTCTTGGGGCGAGATGTTGGCGAAGATGAGAACCGCGAAAGAATCGGACATTCATTTTTCACCCTCGATTCGATTTGAAAACACTATTGATGGGCACGTTTTTGAGATTTCCATAGTAGAGGACAAGAAGGAGACCGTTTTCTATTTGTTCTATGGAGAATCAGTGGACGATAGCGCTTCTTCTGAATTACTCGATCAAACCGCGAGTTCCACGACTGATATTCTCGCGGAGTTCGTTGCCGGCGATTACGAAAGAGTGCAAGAGCGGTTCAACGTGAAGACTCGATCTGTCGGTAACGAGCAAAGACCGTGGTGGAAATTTTGGTAATCAAGATGGAGCCCAACTCCGATACCATGCACGCTGCCGGCGCGCACCCCACCGGGGCAATTCCGTGATGTTCGCGCAAAATGTTGGCCTAACAAGAATCTTTGATAGCGCGGATATTTGATTCACGGCTTCAGTGTAGTTCGCACGCGCCGCCGGCGCAGGCGGCGACTTCTTTCAACGCGGTCTCGTCGGTTTGCTCTTCGAGCCGGGTGTAGTTCACGGGCTCGTAGCGCAGGCGGTTCCACTTCGCGGCGTCTTCGTCGGTTTGCACGGCTTCGCGCGGGGCTTGGGCGTAGCGTTTGTCGCCGTCGTGGCCGAGCAGCGCGACGCCGGTGAAGCTGTCGCGGTGGTCCCAGATGAAGCGCGCGACGGCGTCCCACTCGTCGGCCTTCACCGTGCAGGTGTTGGAGACGTTGTGGTGCAGGCCGGGTGAGCGTGTGGCCTCGGCCTCGCCGTTGAGCACCCAGTGGTGCTGCACGAATTGCACGAAGC
>JACQFT010000065.1 GCA_016199925.1 Opitutia bacterium
ATGCGCTGGCGGCCGGTGATCGTGCCGAACTCGATCTTTTTCAGGATGACGCAGAGCGGATGCGCGTCGTCCATCTGCGCGAGGAAGACGTGCGTGCCGACCTTGGTGTCGTAGGCTTTGGCGACGCCGAAGGTGTGGATCGTCTGCACGGGAATGCCGCACGACTCGAAAAACTCCGGCGTGTAGGTGTGCGAGGCGGTGACGTTGGGCGAGAAACCGTGGCGCTTGTCGAGCCAGTAGGCCTGGCCGAATTCGCCGATGATGGTGCGGCCGGCGGCTTGTTCGCGACGGATGAGCTCGCGGACTTCGGCGACGTTGGCGGCGAGCGACGAGCCGGCCGCCCAATAGACATCGGCGAGCACATCGAGATTGAGCGTGAACGGCGGTGCGCCGCGGAAGCGCGTGAAGTCGAACTCCTCTTTCGGAAAGGGGCCGAGATCGATCGCCTCTTGGTTGGCGCGAGTCTCGGCGGCCGTGAGTTTGTCGAAGAACCCGGCCCACGTTTGCTCGGAGACGCGGCAGACGTGCCGGATGGTGCGCAGGGCGCGGTCGGCGCGGGCGGTGAGCTTGCGCACGAAGTCTTCGCGCGAGCCGCGGAAGTCGGTGAAATAGATCGGCCACTGGCCGACCTCGTCCTGATACGACGGCGTGATGCCACGGCCGGTGGAGCCGCGCGGTTCCTCGTGGAGGATGTGGGCGCGGTAATCTTCCCACGCGAGGTCGAGCAGGCGGTGGGTGAGGTCGGAGACGAGCGTGCGTTCGTCGATCTTCAGGCGCGAGAGGATGGCGTAGCCTTTTTTTTCGAGCGGCTTGATTTCCCACCAGAATTTCCGAGGGTCGGCGACGACGCCGCTGCCGATGCCGAGATGCGGCACGTCGGCGATGACGCCGGCGGGGAGGAGGCTGAGCTTGATGCCGCCGGCGGTGTGGCCGGCGTTGGCGCCGCCGTTGACCTTGATGACGGTCGAGACGGGATGGGCGGAGCCGCGCAGTTCGGCGATGACTTCGGGGATGAGGCGGCCCTTGCCCTCGTCTCCGAGGCTGATGCCGACATCGGCGATGAGTTGGCTGCTAAACGGCGGGAGCGACATGCGGCGGAGGAGCAGCCAAGGAAGAGTCCCCGGTTGCCGGAAAGCAAAAACCCGAGCGCGTGCGCAAGTGCAACGCGAAAACGTGCCAGCGAAAATCCGCTGCGGCGCGCGGGCCGTGCTCAGCCGTGGCGCGTGGCGAACAGCCTCCGACTGGCGAGGAGCAGGCTCAACGTGCCGAAAAACCACAGGCTGGGAGCGCCGCCGCCGCCCCCCCCCCGCTGCCGGACGCCGCGGGCGGCGGCGTGACCGGGTTAAGGGTCAACACGACCGCATTGCTGGCCGTCGTGCCAAGTGCATTGGTGGCGTTGACCGAATAGGAACCGGCATGGGAGGTCTGAACATTGTCCAGCGTGAGGGTTGCGCCTGTTGCGTTGGGGATGGGAGTTCCGTTGTGGAGCCATTGGTAGCTCACGGCCGGAAACCCGGTGGCGGTGACGCTGAACGAGACGTTGGCGCCGACCGTGGCGTTGAGACCGACGGGTTGGACTGTGATGACGGGCTTTGTTGCGATCGGGAAGACCGCGAGGCTGGCGTTACCGCTGGTCGCGGAGCCGAAGCCGTTGGTGACCGTCACCGAATAAGCGCCGGCGTTGCTCTCCTGCACGTTTGGCACAGTGAGGGTCGAGCCGGTGGCGCCGCCGATGGGGGTGCCATTGAACAACCACTGGTAGCTGAGGGTAGCCGCACCGGTCGCCTCGACCGCAAAGACGGCATTTTGGCCCATGGTGATACTCTGATTCGCCGGCTGCACTGTGATCATGGGCACGAGGTTGGCGTTGACCGTCAAGGTGACCGCGACACTGGTCGCCGTCCCGAAACTGTTCGAGACGACGACGTGGTAGGAACCGGCGTCACTGCTTTTTGCCCGGAAAAAAAAGAGCGACGAACTGTTGGCGTGATCGATGGCGGCGTTGTTGAAAAACCACTGGTAGTTGAACGGGTCGCTGCCCGCGACGAAAACCTGAAGAATGGCGTCAGCCCCGACTGTTACGGCAGTGTTCTTCGGTTGCCCGGTTATGGAGGGTGGCGTAGTGGCGAGTGCGCCCAGAGCCAGAGTGATGTTGCCTGTGGCCCCATCGACTCCGTCCACTGCGATATGATAGGTTATGCCCGGAGTGGCGTCGAAAAAGAACATCCCTGGTCCGGCGACGGTGAAGGGAACGGGACGCACCGGGGTGAGGGCGTTCACCGCCGCGCCGGTATAGACGGCCAGCGCCGTGTTGAAATTGCTGTTCGCGGAGAAGACGGAAACGCGGAAATTGCCCGGCGCCGTCCATTTCCACCAGACCGAATGACCGCCGGCATTTCCGGCGTGGTTCGGCTCGCCCGGTTCTTTGGTCGCGTTGACGTTGTCGCCCTGAACGTTGAACGGGGGAGCGTCTCCCGCCGTTGTGCCGAGAGCGGTGGCGCTGGCGAAGTTGTCGTTGGCCGGCGGGTCGGTGAGGGCGAAGATCGTCGCGATTTCATCGGCGCCGTCGCTGCCGGTCAGGAGTGCGGGATCGTCAAACCAAGCATCGACGGGATCCGTGAGCACGAGTCCGCGGGCGTCTTCAACTTGGACCGCACGCGGCCGAACACCGAAAGTGTTAGCACGGTCGGAGGACCGTTCGAAGGCGGAGGATTCCGCCCTGGTGGCCGTCAGTCGAAGTGGCAGCAGTGACAACGTGGCAAGACCGAGGCAGGCAAGGCCCCGAATGGGCATGGCATTCATTCGAAATATCGGAGTGATGATTGTTGCGGCCCGGCGAGAGTAGGAGGCAGGTGCAGGTGGGCGTCAAGCGTTGCACGGGCAGAAACCGGAACTGGGTGTGAGTAGAATCACGCCTAAACAGGAGGATTAACTCCGTATCCTGAATATAGAACGCGGAGAACACCGCGAGCAAAGCGCTGGGCAACGAGATCGTGAACCTTTGCTCACCCCTCAGACGTTGTCTGCGACACGGGCGTTCAATCGCGATGGTTCGATTTAAGAAGTTTCTCTGCGGCAGTGGGCGAGCTTCGGCTGGTTTGTAGCCGGTGGGAGCGTGCTGGCACGCGGCTGTCGCGACCAAGGTCGCTCCCACAATATGACTGAGGAATCGCGGAAACGCCGTGGGGATCGCACGAGGATCTTTCCTGCGCCTATGCCGTGCTGACTTGGGACCAGTCGCCCTGCGCCGGCCTGCATGCGGCGGGTTGAGAAAATCCGCTGCGGCGCGCCGGTGCGCGTCTCAGCCGTGGCGCGTGGCGACTTCGATCACATC
>JACQFT010000037.1 GCA_016199925.1 Opitutia bacterium
CAGTCCACCGCGCGCACGCCGGTGGTGTTCGGATAGCCGAGATAGGCGATTTGCACCGGCGCGAGGCGCCGGGCGAGGAGCGGCAGGCGGTTGAGCCCGGTGTGGCCGGCGAGATCGACGAGGAGGTCGGGCGCGTCGGCGAGAATCTGGCGCTCGACGGTGTCGGCCGGCAGACCGGAGAAGTTCCGCCAGGTCGCCGCAAGGGTGCGCAACTGGCTCGAGGTCTGGTCGACGACGAAGTGGTCGTGGTAGAGGAACACCTCGAATTCGGCGGCGTCGAGGTGGCGCAGGATCGGTTGCAGGAAGTAAGCGACGGAGTGGGTGCGCAGATCGGGCGAGAGGAACGCGACGCGCAACCGCCGCTCCGGGCGGCGCGGATTGGCGAACGTGCGTGGCCGGACGGGGCCGAGCGCGGCGCCGAAACGTTCGTGTTCGGCGAAGAGCTCCGCGCGCGTCAGCGAACTCAGGTAGTTGAGCGCGAGGAGCCGGTAGCTGCGGGCGCCGAGGTGCCGCGGTTCGCGCGCGAGCGCCGCCTCGTAGGCGGCGATGGCGTCGGCGGCGCGGTGACAGTGCTGCAGCGCGAGGGCGCGGCCAAAGTGCGCCGGGGCCAGGTCGGGCGCGAGGGCGAGCGCCCGTTCCTGCGCCGCGAGCGAGTCGCCGGGCCGGCCGGCGAACAGGAGCGCCAGACCGAGATTGTGCCAGCCGTCGACAAACCCGGGTTGCAGCGCGATGGCCTTTTCGTGACAGGCGATGGCGTCGGCGACGCGGCCTTGCGCCTGGAGCGCGTAGCCGAGGTTGTCCCACACCTCGTGGAGGCGCGGGTCGAGTTTGAGGGCGGCGCGCAGAAACGCCTCGGCCTCGGCCGCGCGTCCCTGGTGCAACGCGACGATGCCGGAGAGACGCCAGACGACCGGCACGTGCTGCCCGGGCTGGCGGAGGCGCGCGCACAACGCCGCGGCTTCGCCGGTGCGGCCCGCCTGGTAGTGCGCGAACGCCGCGTGCAACTGGATCTGGAGTTGGGCCGGCGTCATGGCGGCGGGGGGACGCGCTCCCGCGCCGGCGCACGGACGGCGCACGGGTCCGCGACCCAACGCGGCGAAACGGGAAGGCTGAGTGAGGGCACTGCCAGAAAATACGGCGCAGAACGCGCGCACTTAAGCTGCAAATGGATTCAATCCGGCCGCGCTTGTGCCGTATGAGTCTGCGAGGCTCCTCATTTCTGCGGACCCAACGCCGTCTATCCGGATGCAACCCGCTCCTCCCCTTTCCTCCCCAAATCCCGCGCTCCGCGCCTTCAGCCCCGACGAAATCCGCCGCCGCATCGACGGCGTGCCGAAACTCGCCTCGCTGCAAAGTGTGAACCGCGCCCTCGCGCAGCTCGTCAACTCCGAGCAAAGCTACAACGCGCAGATCGCCGAGATCATCCGCCGCGACCCGTCGCTGACCGCGCGGCTGCTGCGGATGGTGAACTCCGTCTATTTCGGCCTCACCGCCAAGGTGAACAACATCGAGGAGGCTGTGTTCTACCTCGGCCTGCGCCAGATCAAGGAGCTCTCGATGGCCACGCCGATCATCGAGGAGATGAACGCCCTCCAGCGGCCCGGCCCCCAACTGCCTTGGAAGGATCTCTGGCAACACTCCATCGGCACCGCGATCATGACGCGCGAACTGCTCGTGACGACGAGCCTTATGATCGACGACGACACCGACTACATCGTCGGCCTGCTGCACAACATCGGCAAGGTCGTCATGGCCTACGCGTTCCCGGATCATTTCCCGCTCATCGTCGCCACGCCGGCCGCGACGACGCAGGACATCTGCGCGCTCGAGCGCGCCGTCATCGGCTGGGACCACGCGCAGATCGGCAGCCACTACCTGCAACGCCACCAGTTGTCGCCGGAGATCACGACCGCCATCCTCTACCACAACGAACCCGAGAACGCCCCGCAGGGCGCGTTGCTCTCCGCCGCGGTGCAGATCGCCGACCACCTCGTGCGCTACTCCGGCATCCCCGGCGGCCTCGAGAAACTCGAACCCGTGCCCGAAGACTCGTGGGGCGCGCTGAGCGGCTGGACGATTCTCTTCGGCACCGGCGAACGCGAGACGCTCATCGCGCGCGCCGCCATCCGCAACAGCCTCCAACGGCTGCCCGGCCTGTTGCAGGGCCTGCTCTGACGATGATGCCGGCGACCCCTGCCCCCTCCGTGCCGGCCGACTTGGGCGACGGCCCGGACGCCGACCTCTACCTCGTCGCGCCGTGGGCCAACAGCGTCGAACTCGCCTGCTGCAGCACGCCCGAGGGCCGCATCGTCGCGACCAACCCGGCGTTCGCGCGCAAGTTCGGCCTGCCCGCGGCGAAGCTGCGCGCGATGGCATTCGTTTCGCTCCTCCACCCCGAAGACGCCCCCGAGTGGCACCGCCAGGCCGCCGCCGTGCTCGCGCCGCCGTTCCGCGTCGGGCAGGAGCAGCGCTGGCAGACCGCCCAGGGCTGGCGCTGGATCGCCTGGGAGGAGAACGCGCTCCTCGACGGCGCCGGCCGCGTCTTCGCCGTCCGCGCCATCGGCCGCGACGTCACCAAGCGCCGCCTCGCCGAGGAGCAATGCTACCGCCTCGCGCGCGCCGTCGAGCAGTCCCCCACTTCCGTCCTCATCACCAACGCCGCCGGCCAGGTCCAATACGTCAACCCGCGGTTCACCCAGGTGACCGGCTACACGCTCGAGGACATCCTCGACGGCAACCTCGACGTGCTGCGCGCCGGCCACGTGAGCGACGAATCCTACCGCACGTTCTGGGCGACCCTCCGCGACGGCCGCGAGTGGCGCGGCGAACTCCACACCCCGTGCAAAAACGGCCGCACCATCTGGGAATCCGTCCAAGTCTCGCCGATGCGCGGGCCCTCCGGCGAGATCATCAACTACCTCAGCCTCCGCGAAGACATCACCGAGCGCATGAACCTCGAGGAGCAACTGCGCCAGGCGCAGAAGATGGACAGCCTCGGCACGCTCGCCGGCGGCATCGCCCATGATTTCAACAACATGCTGGCGATCATCCACGGCTACGCCGAGGCCGCGCTCCTCCGCCAGCCGACCGACGAACGCATCAAGATTTATCTGCGCGAGATCCACTCCGCCGCCCAGCGCGCCACCGGCCTCGTCCGCCAGATCCTCACCTTCAGCCGCAAGACCGAACTCAAGACCGCCCCCGTCGACCTCAACGCCCTCGTGCGCGACCTCACCGGTCTGCTCTCGCAGACTTTCCCGCGCACCATCACGCTGCACTACGACCTCGACCCCAAGCTCGCGCATTTCCTCGGCGACGGCAACCAGCTCCAACAGGTCGTGCTCAACCTCTGCGTCAACGCCCGCGACGCCATGCCCGACGGCGGCCACCTCACGGTCGGCACCCAGCTCGTGGCGCGCGACGGCGTGCCGGTCGAGAAACTGCCCCGCGGCACCGAGCCGGCCGCCCAGTGGGTCTGCCTCAAAGTCACCGACACCGGCGTCGGCATGAGCCCCGAGGTGCGCGCGCGCATTTTCGAGCCGTTCTTCACCACCCGGGCCGGCCACGGCGGCAACGGCCTCGGTCTCTCCGTCGTTTACGGCATCATCCAAAGCCACCACGGTTGCCTCGAGGTCACGAGCGCGCCCGGCGCCGGCAGCACTTTTCACGTCTATCTGCCGCTCGTCACCAGCGCCCCCGCCGTGATCCAGGGCCGCCAGACTCCGGGCGGCATCGAGCGCGGCAGCGAATCCGTGCTCATCGTCGACGACGAGGACAGTCTGCGGTCGCTGCTGACGCTGATCCTGCAACAATCCGGCTACCGCGTCACCTCCGTCGCCGACGGCCAGGAAGCGATCGACTGGCTCAGCGAACCGGCCAACGCCGTCGACGCCGTGTTGCTCGACCTCAACATGCCGCGCCGCGGCGGCCTCGAAGTGTTCAAGGCCATGCGGCAACTCCGGCCCGAAATCAAATTTGTCATCGTCTCGGGCAACATCACCGCCGACGTCAAAGCGGAGCTCATGGCGCTCGGTCAACGCGAGTTCCTCCACAAACCTTACCGGCTCGACGAGATCGGCACCCGGCTCAGACGCGCGCTGACTCCGGCTTGACGCCCTTCCGCTCCGAGACCCCGAAGCGCGCTTCGCGCTGACCAGAAAGTGTGGGAGCGAGCTCGCTCGCGACGTTTGGCTCCTGTGGCGCGAGCCAGCTCTCATCCCCACTCCACCAACCGGCGGCGCCCGCCGCGAACGCCCCCGGGGCTTGCCCCGCGGCGCCTTGCTTTGCCGCGCCGGACCCGCGCGCCGCACCCGGTCGCGCCAGCGAGGCGCCAGAGGGTTTCGTTTAAGAAAACCGGCCGCCGGGCCGATAACCCAGCGGGGCAAGGAAGACCCAACCATCCGTTCCGCGGCTGGCTCGCCTGACATGAAGTCCAAAAAATCACTCTCTCCCGTCGACTATCAGCGGGCGTGCCGCGCGATTGCCATCGTGCTGCTCCCCCTGCTGATCGCCGACACCGCGCCCCGCTTGAAGTCCGCCACCCATCGCCGGCTGTCGCCCGGTCAGGACTACCCTGAACCCGGACGCGACGACACGCACCCTTACCTCGCCGTGATCGGGCCGGCGCCGTTGCGCTTCGCGCCCGAGCCCGTCTATTTGCTGCCCAAGGCCGCCCCGCCCGCCCCGCCGCCGCCCGCCGTGCCGGAAAAGGAGACCGCCATCGAAGCCGCCAACAAACAGGCCGCCACCAAGGAGCCCGAGAGCCTCGCACCCGCCGTCATCCCGACCGCGCCGGCGCCGAAGCCGAAGACGCCCAGCGACGCCCTGCCCCTCATCCCCGACGACACCCGCCGCCAAGTCCGCCCCGAGGACATCCTGCCTTTCTTCAGCTTCCCCGCCAACGGTTCCCCCAGCGGCGTCATCATCGGCACTCCGCTCGAGCCCGCGCCACCGCGCGAAAAACTCCCGCTCAGCTCCGCGACCTACATCCAAAAATGATCCGTCCCCGCCTCCTCTGCTGCCTCTGCCTGCTCCTCCCCGCCGCCACGCGCCCGTTGTCCGCCCTGGCCTCCACCGCCGCCGCGCCCCAGCCCGCCGCCCCCGCCTCCGAAGCCGCGACCAAACCACCCGCGACCGCCGCCCCCGCCGCGACCCTCGCCATCACCGAGGTCAAACTCGCGCCCAAACCCGCCACTCCGACCCCGCCCGCCCCGGACGCTCCCGAGGTCAAAGACCCCTCCACTGTCGCCGCCGAAGAAACCCGCAGCCTGGTCCGTCTCGGCCTCAAGTTGACCGACCGCGGCGAATACGTCTCCGGCGAGACTGCCCTCCTCTCCGTCCTGCAAAACCGCAGCGCCGCCCGCATCGACAAGCGCGACGCCATCCTCGCCCTCGGCCGGCTCTTCCGCCGCAAGGGCGACCTCGCCAAAGCCGCCGCCGTTTACGAAAAGTTTTTCAAGGAATTCCCCGCCGACGAGACCGCCCCCGGCGCCTACCTCGACCTCGGCCGCACCCTCCGCGCGATGGGCTCCCCCCAACTCGCGATCGCCCGCTTCTACAACGTCATCAACTCCACCCTCAAGCTCCCCGAAAACGGCTTCGACACCTACCGCCAGCTCGCCAAGACCGCCCAGTTCGAGATCGCCGAAACCTATTTCCAATCCGGCGACTTCGCCGAGGCCAGCCGCTACTTCAGCCGCCTCAAACTCCTCGACCTCGCACCCATCGACCGCGCCCGCGCCCACTTCAAAGCCGTCTATTCCCTCTACCTCGCGCAAGACAACCTCGCCGCCGCCACCGGCCTCCGCAGCTTCCTCGAGCAGAACCCCGACGACGAAAACGTGCCCGAAGCGCGCTACCTCCTCGCCGTCACCCTGCGCCGCCTCAACCACCTCAACGAGGCCTACGAAGTCACCATCGACCTGCTCCGCACCCAGCGCGCCCGCACCTCCGGCGACCCGAAACGCTGGGCCTACTGGCAGCGCCGCACCGGCAACCAGCTCGCCAACGAGTATTACGAACAGGGCGACTACCAAAGCTCCCTCGTCATCTACCAGAGCCTCGCCGAAATCTCACCCGATCCCGAGTGGCGCCTGCCGGTCCTCTACCAAGTCGGCCTCTGCCAGGAACGCCTCCAGCAGACCGACCGCGCCCGCGCGACCTACCAGAGCATCCTCGACCTCATGCCCCGCAATCCGGAAACAGGCACCCCACCCTCCCAGGTCCAAGACATCGTCCAGATGGTC
Source organism: Opitutia bacterium (assembly GCA_016199925.1). Lineage (GTDB taxonomy): Bacteria > Verrucomicrobiota > Verrucomicrobiia > Opitutales > Opitutaceae > JACQFT01. Next base: position 6,246 of record JACQFT010000037.1, read on the forward strand.
GCCTGGCGCCTCAAGCACCTCAACTGGCGGCTCGACACCACCGCCCAAACCGACGAATTTTTCCGCACCTTTCCCAAGACCCCGGCCGTCACCACCGCCAAACCACCCGCCGCCCATGACCCAAACGGAAGCGCTCCAAGCCCACCGGCGACTCTGTGACGAGCTCCACCAACTCGCCCTCGAAGAAAACCGCTTCCTCAAGGAACACCGCCAACTGCCCCCGCCCGCCCTGCTGGAGCGCAAACGCGGCCTCATCACGCGGCTCGACGCGAGTCTCGCCGCGCTCCGCGAAGCCCCCCCCGCGCGCCCCGGCGACCCCGACCGCCGCGCCCTGATCGAGAAAGCGCGCGAAAAAATTCTCCAGATTCTCCATCTCGACCGCGAGAACGAGCAGCTCATGCTCCGCTACACGCTCAGCCGCCCCGGCCACGCCCCGCGCGCATCGGCGATGGCGCCCGCCGCTCCCGCCGCGGACGCTCCCCTTTCTGCCAGCGCCGCCGCGCCGACCATTCCGCCCGCCAGCCCCGAAGCCGCCTCGCCCCCCGCTCCCGTCGGCAGCCTGAGCCAGCTCCAACGCCTCTACGACCGCCTGCGCTGAGATTAGTTTTGGCTCAGCCGTCCGCCCCACGCGAATCGCAAGTGTAACGTATTGCGTTACACTTCCCAGAGGAGCGCAGGCAAAAGTGTAACGTATTACGTTACACTTTTCCCGCCGACTATTTCTTCCCGAAAGGCTCGTGATTCTCGCTGCGCATCTGGAGCCAGACCAACAGCAGCAAAGTGCGCTCGGCATCCGGCAGGTGCCGTCGGGACAGCAACAGGTCGTTGACGCGCTGCCTTGGCAGGCCGAGGAGACGCGCCAACTGCGCTTTGTCGCCATAGCGGGTCAGCCGCGCGAGCACGATCTTGGCGAGTTCGTTCCAAAGCGGGCTGGCCGGCCCCGGCTTCAAAGTTGTGCCGCGCCGCGACCGTGTAGTGCGCTGCGGTGTGCGGGCAAGTTTCACGGTCTGCCGTATCGTTTCTTCCGCGGCCTCCATGAGGGCGAGTGACAGTTCGGCCGGCAATACCAGCCGTGCAGGGAATGGAATGCTCATGCCCGGAGCGTAGCCGGCATTTCGCGAGTGTCACG
>JACQFT010000060.1 GCA_016199925.1 Opitutia bacterium
CCCCATCGTCCTCATCGTCATCCTTGGTGTCGCCGCGCTCATCATCGCCGGCATCATCCTGTCCTTCTTCAGCGTGTGGCTGCGCTCCCGCTTGGCCGGCGCGCCGGTCAGCATGCTGAACCTCGTCGCGATGCGGCTGCGGCAGGTGCCGTATGCGCTCATCGTCGACGTGCGCATCCGCGCCACGAAAGCCGGCATCAACATCACCATCGACGAAGTCGAGGCGCAGTTCCTCGCCGGCGGCAATGTCCTCGCTTGCGTCCATGCGCTCATCGCCGCCAAGAAGGCCGGCATCGAACTCGACTGGACCCGCACCTGCGCGATCGATCTTGCGACGAAGGGTTCGGGCAAATCCGTCGAAGAAGCCGTGCGCACTTCCGTCGATCCGCGCGTCATCGACTGCCCCAATCCCGAGAGCGGCCGCACCACCATCGACGGCGTAGCGAAGGACGGCATCCAAGTTAAAGTCAAAGCGCGCGTCACCGTGCGCACGCACCTCGACCGTTTCGTCGGCGGCGCGAAAGAAGAGACGATTATTGCCCGCGTCGGCGAAGGTATCGTGACGACCATCGGTTCATCCGAAAGCTACAAGACGGTGCTCGAGTCGCCCGACAGCATCTCCAAGACCGTGCTCAAGCGCGGTCTCGATGTCGGCACGGCCTACGAGATTCTTTCCATCGACATCGCCGACGTGGATGTTGGCGAGAACGTCGGGGCCAAGCTGCAGGAAGCGCAGGCCGAGGCGAACAAGTCCATCGCGCAGGCGCAGGCGGAAATCCGTCGCGCGGCGGCCGTCGCCCTCGAGCAGGAAATGAAGGCCCGTGTGCAGGAGATGCAGGCCAAGGTCGTCGAGGCGCAGGCCCAGGTCCCGATGGCGATGGCCGAGGCTTTCCGCAGCGGCCGGCTCGGCGTGATGGATTACTACAAGATGGAAAACATCCAGTCCGACACCGCGATGCGCTCCTCCATCGCGCATCCCGAGGGGAAGAAATGAGAAGTAACAAGGGTCAAGTAACAGGAGCAACCGCGCGAGCCGTAGCGGCAGGCGTCCCTGCCTGCCGGAACAGGTTGGCCAACCCCACAGGCACGGAGGCCTGTGGCTACTCCCACCACGGATTTCCCGTCGGGAGTCGTGTTACTTGTCACTTGTTGACCTGAGACTTTTCCCCATGGACTGGATTCTCGATCACATCGGGTGGTTGCTCGTCGCAGCGGGAGCGATCGCGCAGATGCTCATGAAGAAAAAAGGGCAGACGGCCGACGACGACGAGGCTGCGCCGCGCGAGGAAACGTTCGAGGACCCGATGCTGGCCGAGCGGACGCGCAAGATCCGCGAGGACATCCAGCGCAAGATCGAGGAGCGTCGCCGCGGCGGGGCGCTGACGCGGCCCGAAGCGCCGCCGGAAATCGCGCCGGAATCCGTGCGCGAATTGCCGCCGGTCGTGCAGGAAGTCTTCGCGTCGCCGCGCCAGTTGCGCGAAACGGCCGACCGCCATGAAACCGAACGGCACGCCGAGATGCTGGAAGAGCAGGCTACCCTCGCGGATCAATTGCGGCAGGCGCAGGCGATGAAGGCCGGCGCGCTAAAGCGCGCCGGGTTCGAGACGAAAATTTCGGACGCCGACGAAACCAACGACCGCTCGCGCGGGGCGCTCGTCGGCGAGTTGCGCGATCCGGCGGCGTTGCGCCGCGCGTTCGTGCTGCGCGAGATCCTCGGACCGCCGGTGGCGCTGAGGCGGCAGTAGCCCGGTTGGGTTCGGGGCGCGGCGCCCGGGCCGGGGCCGACTCGACACTTGCCTCCGGCCGAGGCATGGCCTTGGGTCGCGGGCGGATCATCCACCTTCAGGAACTTGACGTCATGCTAGCCTTTTTCCTCGTCGCCTTTTTTGTGCTTCTTTTCGGTTTGGCCGTGGCGACGAACAAACGCCGCGGACAGAAACCTTCTGGCTCGGGCGACGCCACCGCTTGGTGGAGTTTCGGGAGTGGTGACGGCAATTCCGGCGGATCGCCTCACTCTCCGAATGACCATCACCACGGTGGCGCCGGTGGTGGCGATCACGGCGGACACGATGCGGGCGGCGGTGACGGCGGCGGCGGTGACGGCGGACATTGACGGCATGAAAATTTGCCAGATTCCTTTCGGCGTCACGGATTGGGCGGGGGTGCCGGCGGAGCGCCGGCCCGGCGAGACGGGGTGGGCGGACTGGCGTGTGCGGCAGTTCGGCGATCTCCGCGTGCGGATGCTCGACTACTCGCCGGGCTACCGCGCCGACCACTGGTGCGTGAAGGGACACATCCTCCTGTGCGTCGAGGGCGAGCTGACGACGGAGTTGGAGGACGGACGGCAGTTTGTCCTGCGCCCGGGCATGAGCTATCAGGTGGCGGACAATGCGGAGCCGCATCGTTCATGGACGGAGGTCGGCGCGAAGCTGTTCGTGGTGGATTGAGCGGAAGAGACGACGGTGACCTAGGCGCGGCGCGGCCACGAGGGCCGGGCCTACCGCGGAAAACGAGTCTTGCTCAGGCCTGGATCAGGCTGCGGCGGATGGCGAAGCGAACGAGGTCGGTCTGCGACTGGAGGCCGAGTTTGCGCATCATGTTTGTGCGGTGAGTCTCGGCGGTGCGGGGGCTGATGAAAAGTTTTTCGGCGATCTCGCCGTTGCCGAAACCTTCGGCGGCGAGGTTGAGGACTTCGCGTTCGCGGTGGGAGATGGTGGCGAGGGGGTCGTCGGATTCAACGGTCTTGGTGGCGAGGGCGCTGATGGCCCACTCGGAGAGCGGGGCGCTGAGGTAGCGGCGGCCGGCGAGGACGTCGCGCAGGGCCTGGGAAATCTCGGCGGACTCGGAGCCTTTGAGGAGGTAGGCCATGGCGCCGGCGCGGAGGGCCTCGATGACGTAGGGTTCGTCGTTGTGCATCGAGAGCACGATGATCTTGGTGCGCGGGCTCGTGGTGCGCGTGTGCTTCAGGACTTCGAGGCCGTGGAGGCGCGGCATGTTGAGGTCGAGCAGGAGCAACGCGGGTTTGAATTTCTGCACCGCCTGCGTGGCGGCGATGCCGTCGGAGGCTTCGCCGACGACTTGGCAACCCTCCTCGGCCTCGACCAATTCGCGCAGGCCGCGGCGGACGAGTTCGTGGTCATCGGCGATGACGACGCTGTGCATCATAGCGCGAGGGCCGCGGTGACGGCGACGGGTTGGGGAAACTCGGCGGAGAGGCGGGTGCCCTGGCCGGGTTGGGAATGGATTTCGAGTTTGCCGCCGGCGAGGCTGACGCGTTCCTGCAGGCCGGCGAGGCCGAGCGAGTCGCGGATGTCGCGGAGGGTCGCCAGTTCAAAGCCGAGGCCGCGGTCGCTGATCTCGACGTAGAGGTGGTCGCCGGTGGCGTCGATGACGAGGCTGGCTTCGTGGCAGCGGGCGTGGCGGGCGATGTTGGTGAGGGCTTCCTGCACCATGCGGAAGATGGTGGTCTCGAGTTCGCCGGGCAGACGCGCCTCGGGCAATTCAAGATGGCAGGCGACGGTGATGCCGGTCTGGTGGTGGTATTGGCGGAGGTGCCATTCGAGGGCGGGCTGGAGGCCGAGGTCGTCGAGGATGCGGGGGCGGAGCTGCTGGGTGAGGTTGCGCACGTAGCGGATGGTCTCGTCGGTGTGGTGGAGGGCTTCGGCGAGTTTGGCCGCGGGCTCGGGCAGGTGTTGGGCGGACTCGATCTGGAACCGCAGGCCGGTGAGCATCTGGCCGATCTGGTCGTGCAGCTCGAGGGCGATGTGGCGGCGCTCGTCTTCCTGGATGCGGATGAGGCGTTGGGAGAGCGCCGCGAGTTCCGAGGTGCGTGCTTTCACCTGGGCTTCGAGGGACTGGTTGAGCTCGGCGAGTTCGCGGGCGAGGCGCAGGCCGGTGCGCTCGGCGGTGGCGCGCTTGAGCGCGTTGTTGAGCGAGAAGACGAGTTCGGTGAGGCCGCCGTCGCGCTGGACGAGAAAATCGTGGGCGCCGAGCTTGAAGGCGGCGACGGCGTCGGCGCCGGCGGGATGCGCGGAGAGGAGGAGCACGGGCAGGGCGGGCGCGCGGGTGTGGGCCTTGCGGAGCAGGTCGAGCGGGTTGGCGCCGCCGAGCTCGGCGCCGATGACGAGGGCGTCGTAGACGGGGTCGCATTCGAGGCGGTCCTCGAGGGCGGCCGGGGTGGCGGCGACGAGCTGGAGCGACGCACGAGGTCGGGCACGCGGCGGAACTCGGGAGAGTTCTTGTCGATGCAATCGACGGCGCCGGCGCGCAGGGCCTTGACCGCGAGCTCGGTCTGGCCGTAGCCGCTGACCATGATGACGGGGGTGGGGTTGCGGCGTGCGGCGAGTTCGCCGAGCACCTGCAGGCCGTCGAGCTCGGGCATCATCAGGTCGACGAGCAGCACGTCGAAGTGCTGGGAGCTGACGCGCTCGAGGCAGGCGCGGCCGTTGTCCACCGTCTCAAGGGTGCAGTCGGGGGCATAGCTGTCGAAGTAAACCCGCACCATCTGGGCTATCTGCGGATCGTCTTCGGCGTAGAGGACTCGGATCATGGGAGGAAATGGGGCCGGTGGGCCACCTACTTCGTCGGCACAAAGCGGCGGAAGCTGAGGGGATTTTGAATAAATTGGCGGGCCGCGCAGAATGGAGTTGATGCGGGGAGGGCGGCGCGAAGAATCCCGTGGTTCGTCTTTCCGGCCCTCCACCCCTCGGCATGTTCACCTCCGCCACTTTTGCTTGGCCATCGCCGGCCCCGGCGCGCCGGCGGAACGTGCCCGCGCTCCGGGCCGCCTCCGATGGGTTCGCCCGATCGGCGCCTGCCGGCGGTCGCGGATGTGCCGGTTATTTTTCTGGCGGGGCAGGCGGATCCCGGCCGCATGGCGCAGGCGCGGGACTTGATGCTGTTCGGCTACCTGCTGACCCCGGTGGACCCGGCCGAGCTGACGGTGGCGATCGAGGCGGCGCTCAAACGGCACCAGGCTGCCGCGCTGCACCTGATCTACCAACGCGCCATCACGACTTCGAGCGCCGGCATGATCGTCTGCGATGCGCGCCAGCCGGACTGTCCCATCATCGAGGTGAATCCGCGCTTTGAGCAGATGACCGGCTACGCGGCCGCCGAAATCGTGGGACGGGGCTGCCGTTTCCTGCAAGGCCCGGCGAGCGACCCGGCCGCGCGGGCCGCGCTGCGCGACGGCGTCCGCCACGCGGTCGAGGCGCGCGTGACGATTCTCAACTACCGCAAGGACGGCACGACGTTTTGGAACGAAGTCACGATCTATCCGGTGCGCGATGCCGCCGGGCAGGTGACCCATTTCGTCGGCCAGCAGACCGACGTGACGGAGCGGGTGCTCGCGGAGCAGGCGAGCCGACAGGGCCACGAAATGTTGCAGCGGGCGAACGCGGCGCTGATCGAGCTGGCGCGCAGCCGTTGCTTCCAGACCGGCGACGCCGCCGGCTTCTACCGGGAGATCACCGAGGCGCTGCGCAGCGGCCTGACGGCCGACCGCACGGCCGTGTGGCTGGCGACGCCCGACGACCGCCGGCTGGTGGCGCAGGATATTTTCGACCGGCCGCCGGCCGCCGCCGAAGCCGGCCACACCCGCGGGCTGGAACTCGCGCAGGAGGATTTCCCGGAGTATTTCCTCGCGTTGCAGCAAGAGCGGTTCGTGAGCGCGGCCGATGCCCCGCGCGATCCCCGGACGGAACGGCTCTCCGGCCACTGGGAAGGGCGCACCATGAGCGCGATGCTGTCGGCGGGCGTGCGGCGCGGCGGCCGCCATGTCGGCACGATTTGCGCGGCGCTGTTCCACCGGGTGCACCGCTGGACGCGGGAGGAGGAGCTCTTCATCGGCGGGGTGGCGGATCTCGTGGCGCTGTTTCTCGAAGGGCTCGACCGGCGGCGGGTCGAGGAGGAATTGCGCGAGAGCCAGACGCGCCTGCTCGAGGCCCAGCGCATCGCCGGCATCGGCAACTGGGAGCGCACCCTGCCGGACCAGACGCTGCGCCTGTCCGAGCAGGTTTACCGGATTTTTGGGCGCGATCCGGCGACGTTTGGCAACACCTTCGCGGCGTTCCTGGACATCGTGCATCCGGACGACCGTGCGGCGGTGAGCGCGGCCGCCCGCCACGCGGAGGCGACCGGCGCCTACGACGTGGAGTATCGCGTGGTGCGGCCGGGCGGCGAAGTGCGCAGCGTGCGGGCGCAGGGCGAGGCGGCGCGCGGGGCCGACGGCCGGGTGCGGCGGGTGTTCGGCACGGTGCAGGATGTCACCGACCAGCGCGCGGTGCTCGCTTCGCTCCGGCGGAGCGAGGAGCGGCTGGCCGAGGCGCAGCGGATCGCGCACCTCGGCAACTGGGAATGGAACATCGCCGCGAACACGGTGTGGCGCTCCGACGAGGTGTTCCGCATCTATGAACGCACGCCGGCGGAGCTGCCCCCCACCTTCGAGGCGTTCCTGGCCGTGGTGCATCCGGACGACCGCGAACTCGTGACCAGCACCGTGCGCGACAGCGTCGGCGCGCTCCAGCCCTACAGTCTCGACTACCGGGTCTTTCTGCCGTCGGGCAAAGTGCGGATCATCTACGAGCACGGGCGGGTGGTGGCGGATGCGGCGGGCCGCCCGGTGCGGTTGTTCGGCACCGTGCAGGACGTCACCAAGCAGCGCCTGGCGCTGGCGGCGCTGCGCGACAGCGCCGAGCGTTTCCGCGCGACGTTTGAGCAGGCGGCGGTCGGCGTGGCGCACGTCTCGCTCGACGGGCACTGGCTGCGGGTGAACGCGCGGCTGTGCGAGATCGTCGGCTACCGCCGCGAGGAGCTCACGCAGTTGACGTTTCGCGACGTCACCCATCCGGAAGACCTGGCGGACAACCAGGAGTCGGTGGAGCAACTGCGCGCGGGCCGCACCCGGCACTCCACGCAGGAGAAACGCTACCTGCGCAAGGACGGCGGGGTGGTCTGGATCAATCTCACCGTGTCGCTCGTGCGCGACCGGCTCGGGCAGCCGCTCTACTACATCGCGGTGGTGGAGGACATCATGCGGCGCAAGCTCGCGGAGGCCGCGTTGCAGGAGAAGGAGGCGCATCTGCGCGCCATCATCGCCAACGAGCCCGAGTGCGTGCAGCGGATGGACCGCCGCGGACAGATTCTGGAGATCAACCCGGCCGGGCTCGCGATGCTGGAGGCCGACACGCTCGAGCAACTGGTGGCCCGCGACGCGACGGAGCTGGTGGGGGAAAAATACCGCGACGCCTGGCGCGAGATGCTGGCGGCCACCTTCCGCGGCGAGCCGCAGAAACTCGAGTTCGAGATCACGGCGCTGCGGGGCGCCCGGCGCTGGGTGGAACTCCACAGCGCGCCGCTGCGGGAGGCCGGCGAGCAGGGCGAGGTGAAATCCATCCTCGCGGTCCTGCGCGACAGCACGCAGCGCAGGCAGGCGGAGATCGCGTTCGAGACCCTGCTCCGGAGCACGGCGGCGGCGGTCGGCGTCGATTTTTTCCCGACGCTGGTGAAGGAACTCGGCGCCCTGCTCGTGGTGCGCCACGTCTATGTGGCGGAGATCGTCCCCGAAGAGCCGCACCGCGCCCGCACGCTGGCGTTCTGCCGCGGCGGCGAGCTGGCGGAAAATTTTGAATACGAACTCGCCCGCTCGCCGTGCCACGACGCGATGCAGAGCGGCACGCTCTCGATCCGCGAGAAGGTGCGGACGCTGTATCCGGACTGCCACGCCAGCCGGGTGCTCGGCGCCGAGAGTTTCCTCGGCATCCCGCTCTACTCGAACCGGCGCGAAGTCATCGGGTTCTTCGCCGTGCTCGACGACAGGCCGGCGACGTTCGACCGGCTCAGCCGGTCGCTGATCAGCGTGTTCGCCGTGCGCGTCGAGGCGGAGTTGCAACGGCTGCACGCCGAGGAGGACCGCCGGCGGATCGAGACCCAGTTTTTCCAGGCGCAGAAGATGGAGGCGCTCGGCACCCTCGCCGGCGGCGTCGCGCACGATTTCAACAACATCCTCACGGGCATCCTGAACTACGCCGAGCTGGCGAAGATGAGCGCGCCGGAAAACACCGAGGTCGTGAACTACATCGACGAAGTGACGAACGCCGGCCGGCGCGCGCGCGACCTCGTGGCGCAAATCCTGGCGTTCAGCCGCAGCGAGCTATGCGCCCCGCAGCCGATGCACCTCGACCCCGTCGTGCGCGAGGCGCTCCGCCTGCTCCGCTCGACGCTGCCGGCCAATGTCGAGATCGTGCAGCGCATGGCCGACGACGCGCCGGTGGTGCTCGCCGACCCGAGCCAGATGCACCAGGTGGTGATGAATCTCTGCGTGAACGCCAGCCAGGCCATCCGCGACCGGACCGGCCGCATCGAGGTCGGGCTCGCGGCGTTCAAGGCCGACCGGAAATTCGTGCACCAGCACCCGGGGTTTCCGCCCGGCGTGGCGCTGAAGCTCACCGTGTCCGACACCGGCCCGGGGATGGACCAGCGGACGCTGAACCGGATTTTCGAACCGTTCTTCACGACGAAGGCGCCGGGCGAGGGCACGGGCCTCGGCTTGCCCGTCGTGCATGGCATCGTGAAAAATCACCGCGGCGTGATCGAAGTGTTCAGCCAGCCCGGCGAGGGCGTGACGGTGCAGGTCTATCTGCCGGCCTACGACAGCGCCAACGACCGGGAGAGCGGCGATCCGTGGAACGGCGATCCGTCGCCCGCACCCGCCGGCCGCCAGGAGCGCATCCTGCTCGTCGACGACGAAGTCGGGGTGGCCGACTCGACGCGCCTGATGCTGGAAAATCTCGGCTACCGGGTGACGATGCACTGCGACTCTGAGCAGGCCTACGATGTCTTCGCGCAGGCGCCCGACCAATACGACCTGGTGCTCACGGACTACCTGATGCCGCGGATGAACGGCGTCGTGCTCGCCGAGAAGATCCTCGCGCTGCGGTCCGAGATGCCGATCTTGATGACCAGCGGATTTGTCAGCAACTGGTCGCCGGAGAAGTTGCGCGAACACGGCATCCGCGACCTCGTGCCGAAGCCGACCTCGGTGGTCGATCTCGCATGGATCATCAGTCGCACGCTGCAAAAGGCGGCGACGGAGTGAGGGCGCGGAAGTTCCCGGGCGTTCGGTTCCGGAGGAGCGGCGGTCGTCCCGGCCCGCCGCCGGCGCCGCGGAGGCCGGGGCGAGCTCAGAATTTCGTCGGTGCTTCCGGATACTCGCTCGGGAACTTCACCCAGTCGGGCATCTCCCGCGGCGTGGGCGACTCGGGGCTGATCTCGAGGAGCGTGCAGATGACGTCGAGGCGGCGCCGCACGGAAAGGCGGGTTTTCTCGAGCACGAGGGTGCTGAGGCGCAGCGTTTGGAGGAGGGCGGCGGGCGGCGGAGGCGGCGGGCCCTCGTCGCACACCGCGGAGCGGATCCATTTGGCGACGGCGAGGAGGCTCGCGGTCCGGGCGAACCCGGCCGAGGCGCCCGGCGCGTATTGATGCCGGACGGGCTCCGAGATCATCGGGGGGAAAGCCCAGTCGCGCAGCAGCGCCGCACCGACTTCCGCCTGCGTGAATCCGAAATAGGTGCGCTCGCTCTCCGAGGCGTCGGCCGGGTAGCCGCGGTATTCCAACTGGAGGGGGAACTGCTGGCGCAGCGCCCACTCGTCGATCGCGACCATGCCGACGCCGTGCAGCAGGCCGACGGTGTAGGCGACGTTGCGCTCGATGCCGCCGTAGGCCGCGAGTTCCTCGGCCGCGAGCGCGCACGCGACGGAGAGGCGCCAGAGTTCGTCGTTCGGCAGGGCGTAGACCGCGAGGGGGCGGGCGAGCACCTGGGAGGCGACGGCGTAGGAGACGAGTTCGAAGATCTGGTTGAAACCCACGCGGCCCACGGCCTCCTCGACGGTGTGGCAGCGCGTGCCCTTGCTGAAATAGGCGCTGTTGCTCACCTGCAGCACGCGCGCGGCGATGCCCGGGTCGAGGCGGATGAGCGCCACGATCTCGTAGATCGAAGAGTTGCTGTCGGAGAGCAGGAGCTTGAGCCGTGGCAGCACCTTCGGGGTCGAGGGCAGATGCCGGAGCTCGCGGACGATGTCGTCAGGCACAAGCCTTGGGGCGGAGGAGATGTCGGGGGTATCCTGCACACCTGCTCATCGGCACGCGGCGGCGAAAGTTTTGGGGAGATTTCTTGCTCTCGCCGGGGTGTGATTAAATCTAGGCCGGGTTCCGGTGAGGCGCTCGCCTGGGCGCGCCGGGTATCAGGCACAGATTTAAACACACCCCTCCCGCCCGCGGCCGGCCCGGAGTTGCCTTTTGCGCAGAGCTTGGGCTTGCTCGGAACGGGTCAACCGGCCCAAGGTCAAAAACCACCATGTTTCGCTGGCAAATCGTTTTTCGGACGGCATTCGCGCTCGGCGCCGGCGGCACCGCGGTCGCGACGTCGGCGCAGGACTTGAACACGCTGTTGCAACGCTCGCCGTTCGGCTCCGCCAACGCGCCCGGCCAGGCCAACCCCGCCGAGGGCCCGTTGGAGTTCCGCAGCGTGCTCTTCGACCAGGGCGAGTATTTTTTCAGCATCTACCAGCCGGCCACCCGCACCTCGCTCTGGGTCGGCCTGAACGAGCCGGGCAATCCCTTTACGGTGCAGAGCTACGACGAGAAAACCGAGACCGTGAAGGTCGACTTTCAGGGGCGCGCGCTTTCGCTCCCGCTGAAGCAGGCCAAGATCCAGGCCTTCGTGCAAAAGCTGCCGACCGCGCCGCAAACCCTCCCGCCGCAGCCCGGCGGCCCGCCCTCTGCCGCGCCCGCCTCGGCCGCCGACGAAGCCGCGCGCCTCGCCCGCGTCGCCGAGGAGATTCGCCGCCGCCGCGCGCTGCGCCAGCAGGCCGCCCCGCCGCCGCCCAACCAACCTCCCGGCCAGTTCCCGCTCCAACCGCCCGGCCCCAAGACCCCATGAAAAAGTCGCGCCGCTCCGCCTTCACGATTTTGGAAATTCTCGTCGTGCTCGCCATCATCGGCCTGCTCGCCGGCCTCGCCGTCACCAATGCCGACAAGATTTTCGGCCACAGCCAGGACGCCATCGCGCGCGTTTTCGTGCGCGACTCGCTCAAGACTTCGCTCGTGCGCTACCGGATCGACCTCGGCGACTATCCGTCCACAGCCGAGGGGATGGCGGCGCTCCTCTCCGCGCCCGCCAACAAGGCCGACCGCTGGCGCGGGCCCTACATCGACACTCCGGGCAACAAGCTCCCGGTCGATCCGTGGGGCGAGCCCTACCAATACCGTTACCCCGGCGTGAAGAACAAGGGCGGCTACGATCTGTTCTCGAAGGGGGCCGACAAGGCCGAAGGCACCGAGGACGACATCGGCAACTGGTGAGCGTCTTCCCCGGCGCCCGGGACGGTTCGCCGCAACCTCAATCCGAAGTCGGCCGTTTTCTTGACCACAGAGCCCACGGATGAAGACGGATCAGACTGCGGATTACCTTTCGGCTTATTTGGCTTCGTCCGTGAAACCCGTGGTTAAGAAAAACTGCCGCAGTCGACCCGCGCCACGCAGCCGGCGCGGCTTCACGCTGGTCGAAATCATTCTCGTGCTCGCGCTCGTGGTGCTCGTCGCCACGCTGCTCATCCCCGGCGCCAACTCCATGCTCCGCGCCATGGCGGACGATGAACCCGACCGGATGTTCTGGGACACCGTCGTCGCCGCGCGCGAGCAGGCGCTCACCGGCAACCGCGTGGTCGAGCTCCGCTTCGACGGCGAGAAACGCCGGCTCCAGTGGACCGACGGCACCACGGCGCACCAGAAGGATTTTCCCGCCGGCACCAGCGTGCAGTTCCTCCAGCCACGCACCGGCAGCTTCATCCTCCTCGGCGGCCAGCTCGTCGAAACCCAGGAGGTGCCGCGCCTGCGCTTCTACGCCGACGGCACGTGCGATGCGTTGCGCGTGCAAATCCTGCGTCCCGGCGCGCCGCCCCAGACGCTCGCCCTCGACCCGTGGACTTGCGCGCCCGTGATCGGAGAGAAGAAATAGCGATGCACGCTCGGCGAAAATCTTCCCCACGCGCGTTCACGCTCCTCGAAGTGCTCGTGAGCCTCGCCATCTTCGCGCTCGCCGCCGTCGTGCTCAGCGCGACCTACGTCAACATCCTCACCAGTTACGACGCCGTCGCGCACCGCAACGAGCACGAGCAGGACCTCCGCCTCGTGAGCGCGCAGTTGCTCAGCGAGCCCGACCGCAAGAAAGCCGAGGGCGGCGGCGACTTCGCGCTGCCCGACCACCGCACCGCCCGCTGGAAGGCCACGATCGAGGAGAGCGCCGTGGCCGACCTGTTCAAAGTGAAGTTCCGTTGCGAACTGCGCGACGCCGGCACGGGCAAGCCGTGGGCGGAGGACGAGACCTTCATGCTGCTGCGCCCGACGTGGTCCGACCCCGCCGCACGCGACAAACTCCGCGCGAGCGCGCAGGACGCGTCCGCGAAAAGGAATTCCAGATGACCCCGCGCCGCCAGTCCCGCGGTTTCTCGCTGGTGGAGATTCTCCTCGCCGTCGCGCTGCTCGGCGCCCTGCTGCTCTCGCTCAACGTGTTCATCTTCTCGATGAGCGAGATTTGGGGGCAGAACGCCGACAAGCGCCTGTTCGAGCAGCACGTGCGCGCGGTCACGCGGCACGTCGACCGGCTCTTGCGCCGCGCCGCTCTCTCGCCCGTGGCCCTCGCCGCCGCCACCGGGTCCGCCGTCGCGCCGCAGGAAACCAAGCTCGAGACCGGCGCGACCGAGGCCGCCCTGACCTTCGAACTGCCGGCCGGCGACCGCGTGCTGCCGTGGCCGGACGGACCGTTGCCCGATGTCGTCTGCTCCCTCTCCGCGCAGGAGGGGAAGGGCCTGATCCTCTACTGGCATTCGCGGCTCGAGACCCGGTTCGCCGATGACGCCCCGCGTCCGCTCGTGCTCACTCCGCTGGTGACGGCGCTCAGCTACGACTACTACAACCCCGATTTCAAAAACTGGCAGAACCAGCCGCGCCTGCAGAAAGACGGCGCCGGGAAATACGTGATGCCCGACCGGATTCGCCTGCGCTTTGCCCTCAACAAAATGACCGCCGAGACCGTGATCACGCTGCCTGCGACGACCGGCGCGCTGCCGGCATTCTGAGACGATGAACCGTGCGACCAACATTTCCGCGGTGAAGGCTGAGCGCTCGTCTCCGTTGCCGGGAACTGTAGGGGCGGCTTTACGCCGCGATTCGGGAAATACATCGGGGCGCAAAGCCCCTCCTACAGCCAGACAGTCGGGCTCGGTCATCATCCTGATGCTGCTCACGGTGTTTCTCGCGGCGTTCCTGCTGGCGAAATTCGTCCAGCGCGCCGGCACCGAGATGCTCGCCGACGCGCGCGCGTCCGACCAGGCGCGGCTGCGGCGCGAGGCCTACTCCGCGCTCGAGGTCACGCTTGCCGTGCTGGCGGATTTCCGCGCGACCGACGGCGCGTTGCGCAGTCCGGCGCAGGGCTGGGACGATCCGCTCGGCTACGCCGGCTACGAGCCGGCGGGCGGGGTCAAGGTGGCCGTCGACTACGAAGACGAAAGCGGGAAAGTCTCGCTGCCGCGTGCCGACGCCACGGGCTGGTCGAATTTGCTCCTGCAACTCGGGCTCACCCGTTCCGAGGCCGAGCGCGCCGCCGACGCGATCCTCGGCTGGACGCAGCCCGACCATCTCGCGACCGGTCTCGAGACCGACGCGCAGAACTACCAGCGCGGCGCGCTGCCGCACCGGCCGGCGCTGCGGCCGCTGCGCTCGTTCTCCGAGCTGGCGGCGGTGCAGGTGGCGAAAGATTTTTTCTTCGACGGAACCGGCCGGCCGACGGAGCTGCTGCGCGAGCTGGAGGCGAGCGCCTCGCTCTATTCGTTCGACCGCGTGAACATCAACTCCGCGCCCGCCGCGGTGCTCGCCGCCGCCGGCCTCGACGGCGGGCAGGCCGACGCCTTGAAGACGTTCGCCCGGCAGCAGCGCAAGAGCGGCGGCCCGGGATTCTTCAACTCGGTGGCGGAGGCCGCCGCGATCGTGGGCGGCAACGCGCCGCTCCAGAATTTCGGCGCCGACGTTAGCGCTCTGCGGATCAAGATCACCGTGCGCGACGGCGCCGCCGCCTACCGGCTGGAGGCCGTCGTCGCGCCGCCGGGCGGGGCCACTTTTGCGCCCAATCCGCCGCCGCCCGCCGACGGCGAACAGAAGGGCGCGACGCCCGGGGCGGACCAGACTCCGGCCGCGGTCAGCGGCGGCGGGACCGGAGTTGCAGATTCCAACCGCAAAAAGTTGGACTACCCGTTCAAGGTATTGGAGATTGTCGAGGACGCGGAGGCCCCGAGCGATCCCGTCCAATGACCAAACCACCCGGCATGCCCGATCCCAACTCCACGACGCCCCCGGCCTCGCCCGTCATTCTGCTGCCTTCGGAGCGTTTTTTTGTGCGCGCCGTGCCGCTCGCGGCCGACGCGCCCGCCGGTCCGCAGGTGGAGCTCGCCCTCGAGAACGTCGCGCCCTTCCCGCTCGCGCAACTGTATTACGGCTATCTCGCCGCGCCGGCCGGCGACCGCGCGCTGGTGTTCGCGGCCTATCGGAAACGTTTCACCGCGGGCGAAACCGCCGCGTGGACCGAAGCTGCGGCCGTGCTGCCCGGGTTTCTCGTGCTGCTCGGCGACGCGCCGAAGACGCCGTGGCTCCGCCTCTGGACCGAGCCGGGCCGGCTGACGGCCGTCGCCTGGAACGGGCGCGACGCGCTGCCCGTCGCCGTGATGGCGCGCGAGACCGACGCCGCCTCGGCCGAAGCGACGCGCTCGGCGTTGCTCGCGGAGATCCGCGAGCGGTCGGGCGTCACGGGCACGCCGGTGCAGGAGTTTGGCGACGCGGCGACGACCGCCCGTTCCGTCGCGAAGGGCACGGTCAGCCTCGCGCTCAAAAACCTGGCGCTGACGCTGGGAGCGACCGAGACCGCGCGGGCGGACGTGCGCGACAAAGAGTTTCTCGCCCTGCGCCAGCAGTCGCAGAAGCGCGATCTGCGGTTGTGGCTGGCGTTCCAGCTTTGCGCGGGCGGACTCGCCGCGGCGCTCGTGTTCGAGGCGGGTCTGTTCGCCGCCGGGCTGAAAGTGCAGCGCGTGCAGGGCCTCGTGCAGCAGCAGTCCGCGGAGGTGCGGAAAATCGAGACGGCGCAGGCGCTCACCACGAAGATCGACGAGATGACGCGCTCGCGGCTGAAACCGTTCGAGATGATCGCGCTGGCCAACCAGAACCGCCCGGCGTCGATTCAGTTCGTGCGGGCGACGACCACCGGGTCGTTCTCCCTCGAGGTCGAGGCGCAGACCAGCAGCGCGCCCGATGTCGGCCAGTTCGAGGCCGTGCTGCGCGCGACGCCGGAGTTCGCGGGCGTCGAGGTGCGCGACCTGCGTTCGCGCGAGGGCGTGACGTCGTTCACGCTCACGATCACGTTCAAGCCGGAGTCGCTGCAGAAGGAGGGCGGAGCGTGAAGACCTTCTTCCTCGGCCGCGCGCTGCGCGAAAAAATTCTGCTGGTGCTCTTCGCCGCGCTCGCGCTGCTCATCTGGGGCAGCAGCCTGCTGGGCCGCGGACAAAAACGTCTCGAGGAGTGGCGCAGCGCGCGGGTCGAGCTGGCGACGCAGCAGACGTGGCTCGCCAACAGCGCGGCGATCGACGCCAAGGCGGCCGCGGCCACAAAGAGCCTCGACCCGGCGAAGACGCTCAACGCCACGCGGCTCGTCGGCGAGCTCAACGCCATCGCCGGGCGCGCGGGTTTGTCGGCCGACATCAATTCGCAGCGCTCGGAGCGCACCGACCAGTTCGCGTTCCACACCGTGCAGATCAATTTCCGCCGCGCCGATCTGGCGGCGCTGCTGAAGTTTTACGGCGAGCTGGCGCAGCGCTCGCCCTATATCGGGCTGGAGCAATTTTCCCTGACGGTGGACCGCGCGAGCCCGGGCCAGCTCAACGCGAGCTTCCGCGCCGTGTCGGCCGAACTCGGGCCGTGAGAGGACGGAGCAGCAGATCAACGCGGCGGACGCGAAGTGCGCCGTCGTAGCGTGGATCTCCAATTTTGCCACCGCCGGTGGCAAAATTGAGATCGCACGCCGGATTCTTGGAAATCGCCGAGCAACGGAGAATGAGATGAATACTTTGGCTTGCCTGAAAGTGCGTCGAAGGTAGTCATCTGATTCAGAGTTGCGGCGGTTACGGGCCTGCGTCGCACCGGAGAACTGCTGCATGAAAAAATTGCCCGCCCGGATTGAAGGAAAGCCGTTGGCAAAATCGACTGGACGTTCGAATGAACGTTTCAGTGGTTACTCACCGTTGCTCGCCGATCTGAAGTCGCGGGTTCGCACCGCCCAAGTGAAGGCGGCGTTGGCCGCGAATCGCGAACTGCTCACGCTGTATTGGGACATTGGCCGCTTGCTCCGCGAGCGGCAGACGAGAGAAGGGTGGGGCGCGGCGGTCATCCCGCGGCTCTCCCGTGATCTCCGCGCGGAATTTCCCGAGATGCAGGGATTCTCCGAGCGAAACATCGGTCGCATGGTGGCCTTCCATCGGGAGTATCCGGGGCTTTTTTCAATCAAGAATCGCGCGGGCCGCTTCTGGTATATGCAGCAGGTGGTAGCGCACGGCTGGAGCCGAGCGATGCTCATGCTGCAGATCGAGAGCCGGGCGCACGCGCGGGCGGGACGGGCGGTCAACAACTTCGCCCTGACGCTGTCATCGGAGCAGTCTGACCTCGCGCAGCAGACGTTGAAGGATCCGTATGTCTTCGACTTTCTCACGCTCGGTGATGCCGCGCGCGAGCGGGAGCTGGAAGATGCATTGACCACGCACATCCAGAAATTTCTCGTCGCACTGGGCGTGGGCTTTGCCTTTGTCGGCCGGCAAGTGCCGCTGGTCGTGGCTGGCCGGGACTACTCGCTTGACTTGCTCTTCTATCACCTGCGGCTGCGGTGCTACGTGGTGATCGATTTGAAGGTGGAGGAGTTCAAGCCGGAGTTTGCCGGGAAAATGAATTTCTATCTCTCCGGCGTGGACGCGCAGTTACGGCATCCGGCGGATCAGCCGACCATCGGTCTGCTGCTATGCCGGGGCAACAACCGGCTGACGGTCGAGTATGCACTGCGCGACATGAAAAAGCCCATTGGCGTGGCCGACTGGAAAGCGCGGTTGATCGACTCGCTGCCGAAGAAACTGCGCGGCGCGCTGCCGAGCGTCGCCGAGTTGGAAAGAGAACTGGAATGAGCGGCTGGAGCAGTTCTCGCTGACGGTGGACCGCGCGGGCCCGGGCCAGCTCAATGCCAGCTTCCGCGCCGTGTCGGCCGAACTCGGGCCGTGAGGCGGAGGGATCGTGCCGCGGTGTGCGTTTTTTCTACCACGGATTGCACGGATGAATGCGGATCAAACCGGATGAAGAAGCGGCGCGGCGGCGAGCGCCGGCCCTGCAGTCGAGCAGATTCGCGGGATTTCATCCGTGACGATCGGTGGAATCCGTGGCGGGAAAATCCGGCTCAGAACTTGAAGCTCGCGCTGACTTGGAAGACGGCGGAGACGATAGCGTAGGCGATGAAGGCGACGAAGGAGAACGCGAAGAGCAGCACGCCGCTGGACATGAGCGTGGTGAAGGACTGGAGCTGGCGGTTGAGCGCCTGCTGATACGTGCGGGCGAGGTCGCGCAGGCTGGACGCGAGGCTGCCGGTGCTCTCGCCGACGGCGAGGCGGTCGAGCACGAGGTCGGGGAAGCAACCGGTCTTGCCGAGCGACTGGGAGAGGCTCTCGCCTTCGAGCACGCGGTCGGTGGCTTCGCGGAACGCGGCGCGGAGCGTGCGGTGCGTGATCGTGCGCTCGGTCATGCGCAGGGCCTCGGCGGTGGTGACGCCGTTCTCGAGCAGCACGGCGAGCGTCTGGCTGAAATTGTGGATGGTGGAGTTGATGAGGAAGGCGCCGGATAGCGGGAGCTTGAGCAGCCACGCGTCGGTGGCGGTGCGGCCGGCCTCGGTGCGGCGCCATTGCCAGAAGAAGCCGAGGCCGAGCGCGCCGGCGATGAGGACGAGCACGCCGTAGTGGAGCAGGAAGCCGGAGAGGCTGACGAGAATCTGCGTGGAGAGCGGGAGCTTGCCGCCGAGCGAGGAGAGCAGCGTCTGGAGTCGCGGCAGGAGAAAGAAAATGAAAAACAAGATGACGCCGATCGCGACGAGACAGATGAAGACCGGGTAGGCGAGCGCGGTGGTGAGCTTCTGGCGCATCGCTTTCTGCTCGGTGAAATGCTGGATGAGGCGCAGGAGAACTTCCTTGAGATTGCCCGTGGCTTCGCCGGCGGCGACGAGGTTGGTGGTCTGCGCGTCGAAGACGGCGGGGAAAGTCTCCATCGCGCGGGAGAGCGACTGGCCTTCGCCGAGGCGTTCCCAGAGACTGGAGCAGAGCGCGCGGAGGCGCGGCTCTTTGAGGCGCTGGCCGAGGAGGCGCACGGCCTCGCCGGCGGGCATGCCGCTGCCGGTGAGATCGGAGAGCGCCTGGAGAAACGGGAGACGCTCCTTCGAAGAAAGGCCCGTGCTGTCTGACGCGGCGACGAGAGCGGGGGTCGAAGCGGCGGAGGGCGCAGCGGCAGAAGCGGCGCGAGTCGGGGCGGAAGATTCGGTGAGGTCGAGGAGTTGAAGGCCGCGCGCGGCGAGGAGGCGCATTGCGTCTTTGCGCGACGCGGCGTCGAGGGAGGCGCGCTGGGTCTGACCGGAGCGGTCGCGGGCGGAGTAGGCGAAGCGGGGCACGGCGAAGTTTTCGGTTCTTGGTTCCCGGTTCTCGGCTGGCGGCTCACCCGGAGGGTTCGCCCTACCAAGACCAGCGAGCCGGCTTATTTGTCGACGACGGTGATGACGCGGAGGACTTCGTCGAGGGTGGTGTAGCCGGCTTTGACTTTGGCCCAGCCGGAATGTTGCAGCGAACGCATGCCGTGCGCGCGGGCGTGCTTGTCGAGCTCGTGCGTCGATTCGCGTTTGACGATGAGGTCGTGGAGATCGTCGTCGGGTTTGAGAATCTCGAAAAGGCCGATGCGGCCGCGGTAGCCGGTGCCGCGACAGCGGTCGCAGCCGACGGGCGAGGAGAGTTCGGTGATCGTGGCGGCTTCGGCGGTGTCGAGGCCGAGCACGCCGAGGGTGTCGCGGAGCTTGACGGCGTTGACCGGCGCGGGACGGGCGCACTCGGAGCAGAGGCGGCGGACGAGGCGCTGGGCGATGACGAGTTCGACGGACGAGGCGACGAGGAAGGGCTCGATGCCCATGTCGATGAGGCGCGTGATGGCGCCGGGCGCGTCGTTGGTGTGCAGCGTGGAGAAAACCAAGTGACCGGTGAGCGAGGCGCGGATCGCGATGTCGGCCGTCTCGCGGTCGCGAATTTCGCCGACCATGATGACGTCGGGGTCTTGGCGGAGCACGTGGCGGAGGGCGCTGGCGAAGGTGAGGCCGATGTCGGGGCGCACCTGCATCTGGTTGACGCCGGGGACTTCGTATTCGATGGGATCCTCGACGGTGACGATGCGGAGATCGGTGGCGTTGATCTCGCGGAGAAACGCGTTGAGCGAAGTGGATTTGCCGGAGCCGGTGGGGCCGGTGACGAGGATGATGCCGTGCGGGTAATCGAGCACGCGGCGAATCTGCGCCTGCTCGTCGGCGCTCATGCCGAGGCGTTCCATCGTGAAGGCTTCGCGCTTCTGGTTGAGGAGGCGGAGCGAGACGGACTCGGCGTAGATGGTCGGGATGGTGGAGACGCGGATGTCGAGCGTGGAGCCGCCGGCCTTGAAGTTGATGCGGCCGTCCTGCGGGAGGCGGCGCTCGGAGATGTTGAGGCGCGCCATGATTTTGAGGCGCGAGATGATGGCGTCCTGGAAGCGCAGGAGATTCTCCGGCACCGGCACGGCGACGAGCAGGCCGTCGACGCGGTAGCGGATGCGGAGCTGGCCTTCCTGCGGTTCGAAATGGATGTCGGTCGCGCCGTCGTCGATGGCTTGCGAGATGACGTCGCTGACGAAACGCACGACGGCGGCGTCGGCATCGGCTTCGTGGCCGGGGGCGTCCTGCGGGAGGGGCGCGTCGGCGCCATCGGACTCGTCGAGGCTGCCGGAGCCGACGCCGTAGTTTTCGATAATGAGTTGGCGGACGCGGTCGGGGAGGGCGAGATGCCAGCGCTGCGGGAGCGAGGTGCAGGTAGAGACCCAGTCGATCATGTCGGCATCGGGCGGCCAGACGGCGGCGAGGTGGAGGGCGGGTGCCGCCGCGTCCGCGGTCAAGATGGGCACCGCTTGGAAATCGTGGACGAGGCGCGCGGGGAGGAGCGGCACGGCGGCTGGGTCGGGCTTGAGGTCGGAAGCGACGGGCAGCGCGGTGCGGCGGGCGAGGTCGGCGAGCGCGGCGTTCTCGTCGAGGGCGAGAATTTTCGCGAAGGCCGCGAGGCGTTCGTGGCGCGGGGTCTCCAGCAATTGCTGGCGCTGGCCGGCGTCGGGCCAGTCTTTCAGAAACGGCGGCAGTGATTCGAGCGAGGCGGACATGGTCACTTGCCGGAGGGTGGCGTGGGGGTGAGAACTTTTTTCACCTGTTCGCGCTGGTCCTTGGGGAAGGCCTCGACCTGGCGGAGGGCGGTGGAGTTGTCGGCGGCGGTGTTGGTCAGCACGGTGGGGCGGAGGAAGAAGACGAGGTCGGTGCGGGTTTTCTCGCGGGAGCGCGCGCCGAGGAGGTCGCCGAGGATCGGGATGGGGCCGAGGCGGTTGGTGTTGCGCGACTGGGAGGTGCGCTGGAGGCCGCCGAGCACGATGATCTCGCCGCTGCGCACGCTGACGAAGGATTCGGTGGAGCGGCGGCCGATGCGGGGCTGGTCGTTGCCGCCGATGTTAATGTTGCCGAGGATGTCGTTCACTTCCTGTTTGATCTCGAGCTGCACGGAGCCGTCGACGCCGATGAGGGGCTTCACCTTGAGGTCGATGCCGATGTCCTTGTAAGTGACGTTGCTGGAAAAAGCGTTGGGGTTGTTGCCGGTGTTGCCGGCGCCGGCGGAGCCGCTGTTGAGGAAGTTGCTGATGATCGGCCGCTGTTCGCCGACGAAAATGTGGCCTTCCTTGTTGTGGGTGGTGATGATGTTGGGGACGGAGAGGATGTTGGCGTGGGATTTGCGCGGGGAAGTCGCGAGGGAGATCTGGGCGGCGAGATCGACCGGGCCGGCGCCGACGACGCCGGGGGTGAGGACGCCGTTGGTGACGGCGATGCCGGCGGCGTTGCCGCTGAAGCCGGTGAGCTTGTCGCCCGTGATGGTGAGGCCGAGCGCGCTGATGCCGGAGGTGGCGTTGTCGCTGAGGGCGACTTCGGCGATGACGACCTCGATGCGCACCTGGGCGAGGAGAATGTCGATCTTGTCGACGAGTTCGCGGATGAGGCGGATGTCGTCCACCGTGCCGGAGACGACGATGGAGTTGGTGCGCTCTTCGGGGAGGACGCTGAGGAGCGCGCTGAACTGGTTGGACGGTTCGAGGGCGAGGTTGAGGCCGGCGACGGGGACGACGGTGGCGGCGGGCGCGGGGCCGGGGGCGGGCGAGCCGGGGGCGCCGACGGGCAGGCCGGTGAGACGCGAGGCGTCGGCCTGGCCGGAGTTCTTGGTCGCGTTGTTCTGGCCGGAGACGAGCTGGCTGAGGATGGAGGCGACGTCCTTGGCGGCGGCGTGCTTGAGGTAGATGACTTCGTTGCGGGTGTTCGGGTCGGATTTCACGTCGAGGCGCGTGATGAGGTCGTCGAAGAACGGTTGCTGGCGCGCGTCGGCGACGAGGACGATCTGGTTGGTGCGGTCGTCGGCGTTGTAGGTGGTGGCGGAGCCGAGCTGGCTCTGGAGCGCGCCGGAGAGGACGGTGCGCATCTTGTTCACGACGTCGCTGGCCTTGGCGAAGTGCAGTTGGTAGAATTTCGGGGTCAGGCCGGCGAGGAGCGGCTGGTCGAGGCGGGCGACGAGGGTTTCGATGCGCTGGAGATTGCTGAGCGAGTCGGTGACGAGGGCGGCGTTGGCCTTTTCAAAGATCACCGGCGGGCTGCCCGTGCCGGGATTGAGCAGGCCGGCGACCTGGGGCATGAACTCGGAGACGCGGAGGAAATTCAGCTGAAAAACTTTGCTCACGATCCGGCCGCTGGCGGGCAACGAGAGGGTGGAGCCGTCGATGAGCTCGGGCGCTTCGGATTTGGCGAGGGCGAGCGGGGTGACTTTGAGGAATTTGTCGTCGAGCGGCGTGATGGCGATGCCGTTGAGGCTGAGGAGGGTCTCGAGGGCACGGATCGCTTCGTCCTTGGTGATGCTGCCGCGCAGGGTGAGGGTGATGGTGGCGCCGGGCAACGCCTGGGGACGGAGGATGGTCTTGCCGGTCCATCTTTCGAGCAAGGCCAGCACTTGCTCGACACTCTCGTCGCGAAGGAGGAGCGGCCCGACCGACTCGGCCGTGGCGGCGACATTTTTCGGCTCAGAGGCGGGGAGCGGCGGAGGAGGTGGCGCGGCGGCGGCGCGCGGGCTCACGCAGGCGAGCAGGACGGCAGGCAAGAAAGCGCGCAGCAGCGGTTGGAGAAAGTTCTTCATGTGCTCCCGGAAGTCGGAATGGGTTCGATGGATGGCGGGCGACGTGGCCCGCGTCAGGCCTGTTTGAAGTAGATTGGGCGCGTTTTGCAAGCCGGGCGATTGCGGCGTTCGCCGGCCCGCGGGACTTTCCGGTTTGCTCGCGCCGACGTTTTCCCCGTGGGTCGGCGCGCCTGCGCGGGCGGTTTGGCGCGCAAGCGTGCCGGTCCACCCTGACGCAACCAAGCGGGAAACTCGTGCTCCGCCCGCCGGGGACAGCAGATTTTTTCGCCCTGGAAAAATTGGAGCCGCGCCGCCCACGGCGCCGTGCCGCGCCGGAACGCCGCGGCGGCGGCGCGTTCCCGGTGAGCGGCGACAACCCGAACAACCCGGCTCCGAAAATTGCCGGGCCGCGCGCAGCCGGAGCTTGACCCGGATGCGGATCCACCATTCCGTCGGCGGCGAGAAGCGGGCGCTGGCGCCGGCTTTGGGTTGGTCACCCTGTTCTCAAGAAATCAATCGGCGGAGTTTGGCCCCGGGCCGGGGTCGATTCCGCGAAACCACCCGTGAGCGAAAGTTCTGGAGGCAAACATGCAGCCTGGCCGCTGCGCCTTATGGCACCTGCGGCTTCGTTGTGTGTCTTGCCAGTAACCCTGTTTGAGCTTATCCCCCCACTATCATCGATGAAAACGAATGTATCCTCCCTCCTCCGGCTGGGCGCGCTGCTGCTCTCGGGCGCCGCCTCGCTTTTTGCCACGACGGTCATTGCCCCCGAGTTCGACGACTTGGTGGGCAAAGCCGACTACGTGGTCCGCGCGACCGTCAAGTCCGTCACCTCCGAGTGGCGGGTGAGCGGCGGGCAGCGCCACATCTTCACCAAGGTTGAGCTGACGGTGAACGAAGTCATCACCGGCACGCCGCCGAACCCGCTCGTGCTCGACCTGCTCGGCGGGGTCGTGGGCGACGAGGAGTTGCGCGTCGAGGGCACGCCGAAGTTCAAGGTCGGCGAGGAGGACGTGCTCTTCGTGCAGGCCAACGGCCGCCAGTTCTACCCGCTCGTCGGCATCATGCATGGCAAATATCCCGTCGAGCGCGACGCCAAGACCGGCCGCGAATACATCGCGCGGAGCAACGGTGCGCCGCTCTACAATGAAAAGGAAGTGGTCGAGCCGATGGAAGCGGCCGTCGCCGGGAGCGCGCCGGCCGGCCAGCAACCGCTGTCGCCCGCCGCGTTTGCCGCGAAGATTCGCGAGACTCATGCGGCCCTCCAACTGCGCCAGCGCGTGCAACATTGAGCCACGACCTTCCATGAAAATCCGATTCCTTTTCCTCACCGCCTTGCTCGCCGCCTCGACGCTCCGGGGCTTTGACTATATCCGCGACTCCCGTCCGGCGCCGGGCGTGCCGCTGCCCTTTATCTGGGCGAACGGCCCGATCCCGATGAAGATCATGCTCGGCACCACCCCGACGCTGAGCGACGGGTCGAATTTCAGCACGAGCGTGCAGACGGCCATGCAAATCTGGAACCCGCTGCTCGGCGCCTCCCAGTTCCAGCCGCAGATCGCGCCGGTGGGCCCGGGAGGCGATTTCAACCTCGTCAACGAGATGGTGTTTTCCGACACGGTTTTCGGCCGGGCCTTTGGCGACAACACGCTCGCCGTCACCACCACCATCGTGCGCGGCAACGAGCGTGGCGAAGCCGACATCGTCTTCAACAATGCGCGCACCTGGGACTCGTATCGCGGGCCCGTCCGCTCCGGCATCAATGACATTCAACGCGTCGCGATCCACGAACTCGGCCACGCCCTCGGCCTCGATCACCCGGATCAGGCGACGCCCGTCCAGTCCGTTCAGGCGATCATGAACAGCCGCGTCAGCAATCAGGACACCGTGGCCAGCGACGACATTGCCGGCGCGCAGGGTCTCTACGGCCCGCCCGGCGTCCCCGCCAACGACGCCTTCGCCAACGCCACCCCCATCACGCTCAGCGGCAACACCGCCGTCGTCACCGGCTTCAACACCAACACCACGAAGGAGCCCGGCGAGCCCAACCACGGCGGCGATCCCGGCGGCCATTCTGCCTGGTGGAGGTTTACCGCTCCCTCAAACGGCAATATCTCGATCGACACTCGCGGCAGCGTCTTCGACACCACCCTTGGCGTCTATACCGGGAGCGCCGTCAATGCGCTGACGACCGTCGCCTCGAACGACGACATCACCTCGGGCAGCGAGCAGGCCAGCTCGGTCGCCTTCTCCGCCACGGCGGGGACGACCTACCGCATCGCCATCGACGGATTCCAGACGCGGAACGGAGTCACGCCCACCGGCGGCATCACGATCAACTTCACCTTCAACTCCACGGATGTCGGCGTCGTCACCACCCAGCCCTCGAGCCAGACGGTGACACCGGGCGGCACCGCCACCTTCACCGTCGCCTCGACGAACAACCCGACGGGCTTCCAGTGGTTCTTCGGCAGCACCGCGATCAGCGGCGCCACCACCGCGACGCTCACCGTGACCAACGTGCAGGCGAGCAACGGCGGGCCCTACCACGTCGTCATCACCAACGCCGCCGGCACGCTCGCCAGCAACAACGCCACCCTCACCGTCCTCGCCAGCGGCGTGCTGAACCAGACCGTCACCACCGGGCACAACGTCTCCTTCTCCGCGGCCGGCGCCAGCGGCAGCGTCCAGTGGCAGATTTCCACCGATGGCGGCAATTCCTTCACCAATCTCGCCAACGGCAACGGCGTCAGCGGCGCCACGTCCACCACGCTCGACCTCAGCGGCGTGAACTCGACGTTCAACGGCTTCCGCTACCGCTACGTCGTCACGACGAACGGCGGCACCTCGACCAGCAACGCCGCGACCCTCACCGTGCAGAACGCCTTCCTGCCGCACCCGACCAGCGTCGGCGTCGACGGCGCCGGCGTCCTCTATGTCGGCGACTCCTCGACCGACACGATCCAGAAAATCTCCACCGCCCTCCAGATCACCACCCTCGCCGGTTCGCCCGGCCTGACCGGCACGACCGACGGCACGGGCACGACGGCGCGCTTCAACCTGCCCAACGGCCTCGTCGCCGCCAGCGACGGATCGCTCAGCGTGTCCGACACCGCCAACGCCACGATCCGGCGCGTCAGCGCAGCGGGCGCCGTCACGACCCTCGCCGGCTCCGCCAGCGTGCGCGGCAACGCCGACGGCACCGGCACCGCCGCGACGTTCAACGCGCCCGTCGGCATCGCCGCCGACGCGGCCGGCAACCTTTACGTCGCCGACTCCATGAACCACACCGTCCGCAAGGTCACGACCGGCGGCGTGGTGACGACGTTCGCGGGCACCGCCGGCAGCGCCGGCAGCGCCGACGGCACGGGCGCCGCCGCGCGCTTCAACCAGCCGACGGGCCTCGCCGTGGACACCAGCGGCAACGTCTACGTGGCCGACACCACGAACAACACCCTGCGCAAGATCACCGCCGCCGGCGCCGTCAGCACCCTTGCCGGCGTGGCCGGCGTCAGCGGCTCCACTGACGGCACCGGCAGCGCCGCGCTCTTCAACCGTCCCGGCGGTCTCGCCATCGACAGCGGCGGCAACATTTATCTCGCCGACACCGGCAACTCCACCGTGCGCAAGATCACCCCCGCCGGCGCCGTCACGACGCTCGCCGGTCTGCCGACGGTCGCCGGACTCAGGGACGGCACCGGCAGCGATGTCTTCTTCAACCAGCCCGAGGCACTCGCGCTCGACACCAGCGGCAACGTCTATGTCGCCGACACCGGCAACGCCACGATCCGCAAGATCACGTCCGCCGGTGCGGTGACGACGCTCGCGCTCATCCAAGGCGTCATCGTGCCGCCGCCGCCGGTCAATCCCCCGCCGGTCGCGCCGCCGCCGAGCGGCGGTGGCGGTGGCGGCGGTGGCGGGGGCGGTGCGCCGAGCACCTGGTTCCTCGCCGCCCTCAGCCTCCTCGCCCTCGGCCGGAGAAAATTTCTCCGGCGGGGATGACGCGGCGCGCATGCCGGTATCCATCCGCCCGGCAAAGATCCTCGGGCAAGCCCCGAGCCATTCATCAAAGCCCATGCAAATCACGACCATCGCTTCGCCTTGGAGGGACGACCTCCGTGTCGTCCGTCTTTTCGCGATCCGCGGACCGGACGGAGCCGGTCCCTCCACCCAAACCAAGCCGGAGCAAGCTGCTCCGGGGTCTCGGACCCATTGCGAATGAAGAAATACATTCCGATCGCCCTGACGTTATTTGTCGTCTCGCTACACGGGCAGTTCGTGGTCCCTCCTCCGGTGGTGTTGGTCCCGGGGAGCGGAAGCGGCTCCGTGAGTGTCAGGACGACGAGCGCTGAGCCGCAGACCCAGATGCCAACGGTGCTGACACTGCCGGCATTTTTTTCGCCCTCCGACTCGGGTTCGGGTGCGCCCACGGCTCTGGTGGCTATCCACACCCATCCGGCGAGCCAGGCGGTGACGCCCGGCGGCAACGTTGTTTTCTCAGTCAGCGGGGCCGGCGCTCCCTCAGGAATCCAGTGGTTTCACGACGGCACGCCCATCTTGGCAGCCACTGGTGCGTCGCTCGCGCTCACAAATGCCCAACCAAGTTTCGCGGGAGCTTACCGCGTCGATGTCACGAACAGTGCGGGCACTGTGTCCAGCAACGTCGCCAACCTGACAGTGCTCGCGAGTGCCTTGCCGAATCAGACTGTCACGCTCGGCCACGCGGTCTCGTTCTTGGCGAACGGCGCGAGTGGCAGTTTTCAGTGGCAGGTCTCGAGCGACGGCAGTTCGTTCAGGAATCTCGCCAACGACACCGGCGTCAGCGGCGCAACGTCGGCCCTGCTTGAGCTGGGCAATGTCGCGGCGTCGGCCAACGGGTTTCGCTACCGCTATATCAATTCGGTCGCCGGCGGCTCGACGACGAGCAACCCGGCGACGCTCGCGGTGCAGGACGCCTTTGTGCCGCACCCGACCAGCATCGGCACCGACAGCGCGGGCAATCTTTACGTCGGTGACGCCTCGACCAACACGGTGCAGAAAATTTCCCCGGCGTTGCAGATCACGACGCTCGCCGGCACCGGCGGAGCGGCGGGCTCGGCCGACGGCAGCGGGCCGGCCGCGCGGTTCAACCAGCCCAACGGAATCGCGGTCGCGGGCGACGGCACCCTTTTTGTCGCCGACACTGCCAACGGCACGATCCGGCGCATCAGCGTCGCGGGCGTTGTCACGACCCTCGCCGGGTCGGGCGCCGCGCGTGGCAACGCCGACGGCACGGGCGCCGCGGCGCGGTTCAATTTTCCCGTGGCGATTGCTGCCGACGGTGCGGGAAATCTTTTCGTCGCCGACACGATGAATCATACGGTCCGGCGGGTGACGCCGGCGGGCGTCGTCACGACTTTCGCCGGCAGCCCGGGCAGCGCCGGCACCGCCGACGGGATGGGACTCACGGCGCGTTTCAACCAGCCGACGGGACTGGCCGCCGATGCGGCGGGCAACGTTTACGTTGCCGACACGACCAACAACACCATCCGGAAAATCTCGCCGCTCGGTGCGGTGACGACGCTCGCGGGGTTGGCCGGAGTCAGCGGCTCGGCCGACGGCGCGGGCAGTGCGGCCTTGTTCAATCACCCGGGTGGGCTCGCCGTCGACGCCAGCGGAAATATTTTCGTGGCCGACACCGGCAACTCGACGATCCGCAAGATCACTCCGGCGGGCCTCGTGACGACGCTGGCCGGCGTGGCGACGGTGGGCGGTCTCACCGACGGCGTGGGCTCGGCGGTCTTTTTCAATCAGCCGGCGGCTCTGGCCGTCGATGCGAGCGGCAATCTCTTCGTGGCCGACACCAGCAATGCCACGCTGCGCAAGGTTACCTCGGCCGGGGTGGTCACGACGCTCGCGCTCACCGCGGGGCCGGCGCCGGTCTCGGCGCCGACGACGCCTGCGCCGGCTACGCCCGCGCCGGCGCCAGCCGCCGGCGGCGGCGGAGGTGGTGGGGGCGGCGCGCCGGGCGGATGGTTCCTCGCCGCGCTCAGCCTGCTGGCGCTCGGGCGCCGGGGATGGCGCCGCCGGGGACCGCGATGAACCGTCGCCTGACGCTCGGGCAGATCCCGTGGATCTTTCTTGCGGTCGCGGCGGCGACTCTCGTCGTGCAGGTCGGCGGCTGGCGCGGCGAGTTGCTCTATGACCGCGGCGCGGTCGCCAGCGGGCAGTGGTGGCGGTTGTGGACGGGGCACCTGGTGCATTTCGGCTGGCCGCACTTCGTGGCGGACGCGGGGCTGTTCGTGATTCTCGGCTGGCTGATCGAGCCGAAGCAACCCGTGCTCGCGCGGCTTTCGCTCGGGTGGATGACGGCGGGCATTTCGCTGGCGCTGTTTTTTTTCGATCCCGGCTTGGAACGCTACGGCGGGCTGAGCGCCTACAATCTCGGGCTGCTGCTGTTCTACGCCGGGCAAGGGTGGCGGAAAAATTGGACCGACTGGTTTTGGCCGGCGGTGCTGGTGATCTACGCGGGCGAACTCATCCTCGAGGCGGTGGTCGGGCACGGCCAAGGCGGCGGCATGATCCAGTTCGACGATCCCGGCGTGCATGTGGCGACGACGGCGCATCTCGCCGGCACCGCGGGCGGGTTGATCTTGCTGGCGGTGGATCGGCGGCGGCCACCAGACAGTCGAGGCATCGGCAAGCGTGGGTGATGGGGACGGAAAGCGTTTTATTTGACCACGGATGGCGCGGATGGGGACTGATCAAGGCACGGATATTCGGCGACGGGAGATTGCATCCGGATCAATTCGTGAAATCCGTGGAGAATAAACCTAAATTCCGCAGTTGATACCGTTTATCATGAAGAAATATACTATACAAACGGGGCAAAATAGGCTGAGCTGAGTCATGGCAAGAATCCTGAGAGCACTGGGGAAGAAAAGCGCGGAGGAACTGGCGGAGGCGTGGGCGCAGCCCCAGCCGGAATGGGCTCGCAAACGGTT
>JACQFT010000070.1 GCA_016199925.1 Opitutia bacterium
CGGCTTGCTCGGCATGCAGGAGCGCGCCGCGCAGTGCGGCGGCACGGTGGAGTTCGCCTCCCGCGCCCCGCGCGGCGCGCGCGTGAGCGTGAGCATCCCCGCCGCCCGGTTGCGGGAGCCGTAGCCCGAGGGCGGGGCGGGTGGGGCGGCGGCCGGACTCGAACGCACCCCGCGCCTCCGGCCTTGCGGTGCCGGGTCGCGCGCCGCAATCTGCGCGCACCCGCCTCGCGCCGCGTGTCTTCCGCGGCGGTTCCGCCCAACAGCTCGCTTCGCCCCGCCCCTTCCCGCTTCATGCGCATCCTTCTCGTCGATGACCACGAAATCGTCCGCCGCGGACTCAAGCAGCTCCTCGCGGAGGAGTATCCGCGCGCGGTCTTCGGCGAAGCGGCCCGGGTGCCGGCGGCGCGCGCGCTGATCGCAGGCAAAGACTGGCAGCTCGTCCTGCTCGACATCAACCTGCCCGGCGGCAGCGGCCTCGACTTGGTGGAGGAGGTTCGCCGGCTGCGGCCGGCGGCCGCGGTGCTCGTGCTCAGTTCGTATCCGGAGGAGGAGTTTGCGGTGCGGGCCTTCAAGCTCGGGGCCGCGGGTTACCTGACCAAGGCCAGCGTGGCCGACGAGATGCTGACCGCCGTGCGCAAGGTGCTCGCGGGCGGCAAATACGTCAGCGCCGCCCTGGCGGAGAGACTGGCGGCCGCGCTCGGCCGCCCGGCGGAGCAAGCGGCGCACGAAGCCCTCTCGCCGCGCGAGCTGGAGGTGCTGCGGCTCGTGGCGACCGGCCGGACGATCAAAGCGATCGCCGCCGGCTTTTCCCTCAGCGAAAAAACCATCGCCACCTATCGCGCGCGCATCGCGGCCAAGCTCGGGCTGTCGACCAACGTCGAGCTGGCCCGCTACGCCCTGCAACACCGGCTGGTGGACTAGGCGCGGGGCGCGCCGCCGGGAGCGCCGAATTTTTTCCTCTGCCGCCTCGCCGTCGCGGCGCCTCGCGCGGTTGCGCGGCTGTCGGTAAATCTCCCGACACCGGGCCGCCGCTCTTGCCGACGCCCGCTTCAGCAATTCCCCAGCTACCGGACGGCGCGAAAAGCGAGTAGGGTGACGGCGTGAATCCAACGCCCCGCTCCCCGCTCGTCCGTGTCGTGCTCATCGAAGATTTTCTGGGCGTGCGCCGGCGCCAGCGCAGTCTGATCGAGGAGTCGGGTCGCGCCGAAGTGGTGGGCGAAGCGCACACCGACACGCGCGCGATGGCCCTGATCCGCGCGACCGCGCCGGATGCGGTGGTGCTGAACCTGAACCTGGCCGACGGCGTCGGGTGCGGCCTTTTGTCCGAAATCAAATCCGCCGAACCGTCCTGTCTGGTGATCGTGCTGACGGATTTCACCACCCCCGAATTCCGCGCGCTTTGCCTCGAACTCGGGGCGGACCATTTTCTCGACAAGACCCGGGAGTTCGGGCGCCTCCCCGACCTCCTCGCCGAGCGGCACCGCGCCTTGTTCCCGGCGCACCCTCCCGCCAACCCGCCCCAACCATGACCACCATGTGCGCGCTGATCCGAGACGACACCTCCGGGGAACCGGCCGACCCGGCGGCCGCCGCCGGGCGCCACGAGCCGCCGGGCCCCGGAACTTCCGCCGGCCCCTTCCCCGCCCGCCATGGCGCCGACGGAACGCAACAGGCGCGGGATGATGCGGAGTTGCTGCGCGGGGTGTTGGAGGACAGCCACGATTGCATCAAGCTCCTCGATCTGTCCGGCCGGCTGCTGTGGATGAACGCGCGCGGCCAGCGGGCGATGGACCTCGGCCGCTTCGCGGCGCTCCGGCACACCAACTGGCTGGATTTCTGGCGCGGCGACGACTATGAAGCGGCGTGCGCCGCCGTGGCCGCGGCCCGCGTCGGGGGCAAGGGTGCGTTCACCGGATTTTGCCCGACCCTCACGGGCGTGCCGAAGTGGTGGGATGTCGTCATCACCCCGGTGCTGAACACCGCCGGCGTTCCGGTGGATCTGCTCGCCGTCTCCCGCGACACGACGGAACGGCACCTGGCCGAAGCCGCCTTGCGCGCGAGCGAGGAACGGTTTCGCCAGGTGGTGGAGAACATCCCCGGCGTCTTCTGGATGACCGATGTGGCGAAACAACGACTGCTCTATCTCAGCCCCGCCTACGAAACCGTCTGGGCGCGCACGTGCGCGAGCGCCTACGCCGCGCCGCGGAGTTGGCTCGAGGCCGTCCATCCCGCCGACCGCGACCGGGTCGGCCGGGCCCTGGAGGAAAAACAGGCGGCCGGCACCTACGACGAGGAATACCGCGTCGTCCGGCCCGACGGCAGCGTGCGCTGGGTGCACGACAAGGCCTTCCCGGTCCGCACCGACACGGGCGAAGTTTACCGGCTCGCCGGCGTCGCGGAGGACATCACCGAGCGGAAACTGCTCGGCGAACAAGCGCTCCGCAGCCAGCGCCTCGAAGCCGTCGGCACGCTCGCCAGCGGCGTGGCCCACGACTTGAACAACATCCTCGCCCCGATCCTGATGATTCCCGGTCTGCTCCGCGCCCGCCTCCCCGAAGCGAAAGACCAGCGCCTGCTCGATCTGGTCGAGCACAACGCCCGGCGCGGCGCGGAGATCATCGGGCAGTTGCTCACCTTCAGCCGCGGAGTCGAGGGCGAGCGCGTCAGCCTGGCGTTGCCGCACCTGCTCAGGGAAATGATCCATCTCATCGAGGAAACTTTTCCCCGCAACATCGCCGTTGAACAAGACCTCGGCGCCGAGGTGTGGCCGGTCGTCGCCGATGCGACCCAACTGCACCAGGTGCTGATGAATCTCTGCGTCAACGCCCGCGACGCCCTGCCCGCCGGCGGCCGGCTCACCCTGGCGCTGACCAACCGGCGGCTGGACGCGGCGGACGCGGCCTTGCCTCCCGACCTCCGGCCGGGCCGCTACGTTGAGCTGACGGTGGCGGACAACGGTCAGGGCATCCCGCCCGAGATCATCCACCGCATCTACGATCCTTTCTTCACCACCAAGGCGGTCGGCCGCGGCACCGGCCTCGGCCTCTCCACCGTGCTCGGCATCGTGAAAAGCCACGCCGGCTTCGTCACCGTGGCCAGTGCTCCCGGTTGCGGCACCACGTTTCGCGTCTTCTTGCCGGCCGGGGAATCCGAAGCCGCCGCCGCCGCGCTCGAACCGACCGCGGCGCCGCCGGCGACCGGTTCCGGAGAACTGATTCTCCTCGTCGACGACGAGCCCTCGATCTGTGAAGCCGCGAAAATTTTTCTCGAGTTGCAGCACTATCGCGTGCTCACCGCGGCCAGCGGCGAGGCGGCCGTTGCCGCCGTCGCGAAGCACGGCGCCGCGATCCGCCTCGTCGTCACCGACAACGCCATGCCCGGAATGGACGGACTGGCCCTCATCCGTCTCCTCCGCGAACAGTTGCCGCACTTGCGCTTCGTCGCGTGCAGCGGGATGGACCAGGAGGGGCGCCGGGCGGAGTATGCCGCGCTCGGCGTCACCGAAGTTCTCGCCAAACCCTTTTCGCCCGGAGAACTTTCCGGTGCCGTCGAGCGGGCGCTGCGCCGTCAGTCGTAGCGCCCGGGGCAACTCGCGGCACCGGGATTCTTCCGGCGGATGCGCCGTTCGCTCCGCCGCCTCGCCTTTGGCGTTGCACGCTTCCGGCCCGCGGCCCGAAAGTAGCGCGGTGAAGATCCACGTGCTGCCCTCCGGCCCCATCCAGACCATCGGTTACCTGCTGACCGAACCGAAAACCGGCGAGGCGGTGCTCGTGGATGCGCCCGGCGGCATCCTCGAAAAAATCCGCCCGCTCCTCGCCAAGGAAAATTGCACGCTCCGGGAGCTTTGGCTCACCCACGGCCACTGGGACCACACGCAGGACGCCGCCGAGGTGAAACGCGAAACTCGCGCCCGGCGAAACACTCGCCGCGCTCGGCCGCGCGGCCGAAGTGCGCCACGTGCCCGGCCACTGCCCCGGCAACGTGCTCTTCTATTTCGCCGACGCGAAGGCCGCGTTCGTGGGCGACGCACTTTTCAACGGCGGCGTCGGCCGCTGGGATCTGCCCGGCGGCGACTTCGACACGCTCGCGCGTTCGATCCGCGAACAAATCTACACGCTCCCCGACGACACCGTCGTGCTCCCCGGCCACGGCCCGCGCACCACCGTCGGCGACGAGAAAGAGAGCAACCCCTTCGTGGCCGCGGTGGCAACATGAGCGGCAATGCTTCAACTTTACGCACCAACGCTATTCGCGCGGCAGCGCGGGTAGGGCGCACCCTCCGGGTGAGCCGTGCAACACGAGCGATGCCTGCCGGCTCACCGGGGACGGTTCGCCCTACCGGTCCAACCAAGACGCAAGGCTCAATCCCATGACCGCCCCCGACCACGCTTGGTTCATGCGGCGCGCGCTCGAAGTCGCGAAGCGCGCCTGGGGCACCACGCACCCGAATCCGATGGTCGGCGCGCTCATCGTCGAGGACGGCGAAGTCGTGGCCGAAGGCGCCACCGCTCCGGTGTGCGGACCGCACGCCGAGATCAACGCGCTCGGCGCCCTCGGGCGCCGGCCCAAAAAAGGCGCCACGCTCTACGTCACCCTCGAGCCGTGCAGCACGGTCGGCCGCACCGGCGCCTGCACCGACGCGATCATCAACGCCGGCCTCGCGCGCGTCGTCGTCGGCGCCACCGACCCGAATCCTGCGCACGCCGGCGCGGCCTTCGGGATTCTGCGCGCGATGGACATCGACGTCGTGCCGGGCGTGCTCGCCGACGAGTGCGCCGACCTCAACCTGATTTTCAACCGCTGGATCACGACCGGCCGCCCGCTCTTCGCGGCGAAATCCGGCGTCACGCTCGACGGCAAGGTCGCGACCCGCACGGGCGACTCGCGCTGGATCACGGGTGAACCCGCCCGCGCCGACGGCCACCGCTGGCGCCGCTACTTCCCGGCGATCGCCGTCGGCGCCGGCACCGTGCGCGCCGACAACCCCCGGCTGACCGCGCGTCTCGGCGGCACCGAGTGGTGCCCGCTGCGTTTCGTGTTCGACGGTCTGCTGCGCACCGTGACCGACCAGGCGCTGCCGCATGTCTATACCGACGAGTTCCGCGAACGCACCGTCGTCGTCACCACGCCGCACGGCGGACTCGGCTACGTGCGCAAACTCAACTCGCTCGGCGTGAAAACCTGGGTGCTGCCGTCGGCGTCGCCGCGGGTGAGTCTCGCCGCGTTTCGCCGGCGCTGCGCGGAGGAGGGCATCGGCGGAGTGTTCTTCGAGGGCGGGGCGCAGCTCCTGAGCGAGCTGTTGCAGACGCGCGAGCTCGACTATCTTTTCACCTACCACGCGCCGGTGCTGCTCGCCGACGACAAGGGCAAGAGCGTCCTGCGCGGCCTGCGCACCGAGACTCTCGCCCACGCCATCCGGCTCACGCGTGTGCGGCACGAAGTCCACGGCGACGACGCGCTGATGCGCGGTTTCGTGCAGTATCCGGAGAAGATGTTTGTGGACGAGGCCGCCTTCAACCGCCCGGCCGCCGGCGGATGAACCGGGCGGGCACAGCTTCCGGGAGCGTGCCGGCCAGAGCTTCGCCGTGGAGGGACGACCTCCGTGTCGTCCGTTTTTTCGCCCCGCGCGGACCGGACGGAGCCGGTCCCTCCGCCGAAACCGAGCCGGAGCAAACTCCAGGAGATCGCCCTCACCGCGCATGAGTCGCTTGTCGCTCCACCTCGCCTCGGGCAACCCGCACAAGGTGCAGGAACTACAGACGCTCTCTGACACCTCGGGCCTGTCGGTCGAGATTGTCCGCGCCGTCGCGATGCCAAAGGTCGACGAAGACACCGGCACCTTCGGCGGCAACGCGCGCAAGAAAGCCGTCGCACTGCAAAGCGTGTTGCCCGCCGGCGAGTGGGTGCTGGCGGACGACAGCGGCGTGTGCGTCGATGCCCTCGGCGGCGCGCCCGGCGTCGAATCGGCTTACTACGCCGGACCGCAGGGCGACCCCGCCGCGAACCTCCGCAAGCTCGCCGAGGAGATGCGCGACGTGCCCGCCGGCCGGCGCGGCGCGAGTTTCTACTGCGTGCTCGCACTCCGCGGCCCGGACGGCGGGGAGAAAATTTTCGAGGGCCGCTGCCCCGGCGTGTTGTGCGTCGAGCCTGCGGGCGGCGGCGGCTTCGGCTACGATCCGCTTTTCGTGCCCGACGGTTTTGCGCAGAGCTACGCGCAGATCGGCGAGGCGGAGAAGAACCGCATCAGCCACCGCGCCCGGGCGTGGGCGCAGCTCGCGGCGTGGCTGCGCGCGCGAGGATTGGTCTGACTGTAGGAGGGGCTTTACGCCCCGATTCAGCCCGAGCCATCGCGGCGTAGAGC
>JACQFT010000059.1 GCA_016199925.1 Opitutia bacterium
GCCATCATGGGCTGCATCGTGAACGGCCCGGGCGAGATGGCCGACGCGGATTTCGGCTACGTCGGCGGCGCCCCGGGCAAGATCAACCTCTACGTCGGCAAGACCTGCGTGCGCTACAATCTCCCCGAGGCCGAGGCAGACGAAAAGCTGGTCGCGCTCATCCGGGAGCACGGCAAGTGGCTCGAGCCCGGCCCGCAGCACGCCGCCGGCGCGTGATTCGCGCTTTCCCGAGGGGAAACCGCGCCCGGGATCGGCCGGATTTTGTGCAACCATAAAATCCGAAAAGTTATGCCCAGCTCGGCTGTGAAAAACTTGGTGGAAAGTTGACCTTGTAACGCATTTTTGGATTCACGTTATACCTTATTTCACTTTTAAAGACCTTCCTCTCGCCCGTTCTTTGCCACATCCGCCGCAGTAACCCGCCTCGCCTCGCCCCGGGCTTCCCGCAGACTGGCCACCCCCCGCCGGCCGGCAGCCTCCGCTGCCCCCCGCTTTTTGGCCGGAACCCATTTTCCCTCGGAGTCGCAAGTGAGACCGGTTGCCACGGATGTTGCCGGAGAATTTTTCGAGAGGTGTGCCCAATCCGAGTCCGTCCACACCCCACCCCATGTCCAACTCTTCGCTCCAGGCCAGCCTCTGGGAAACCGTCAAATGCGACCTCAAAGGGTTGTTCCCGGAGGACGTTTACCAGATGTGGTTCGAGCCGATGAGCTGCGTCGAGACGACCGAGGACGCCGTCGTCCTCGGCGTGCCGAATGATTTTGCCGCGATCTGGATCCACGACAACTACCTCGACCTCATCTCGCAGCGGCTGCGCATGGCGGCCGACCGCCTGGTCCACGTCACCCTCCGCAAGCTCGACAACGGCAACGGCGCCGCCGCCGCCCGCTTCACCGCCTCCGAGGCCGTGGCCCGCGCCCGCGCCACCCCCGCCGCCAAACGCACCCACCGCTACGACGACCGGATGAACTCCGCCGGCTCGCTGAACCCGCGCAACACCTTCGAGAACTTCGTCGTCGGCCCGAACAACCAGCTCGCCCACGCCGCCTCGCTCGCCGTCGCCCAGGCCCCGGCGCAGGCCTACAACCCGCTGTTCATCCACGGCTCCACCGGGCTCGGCAAGACGCACCTGATGCACGCCGTCGGACACAGCATCCTCCAGCGCAACCCCGACGCCAAAGTCGCCTACCTCTCCACCGAAAAATTCACCAACGAATACATCCACGCCATCCAGGAGAACGCGCTCACCAAATTCCGCCAGCGTTACCGCAGCGTCGATATCCTCCTGATCGACGACATCCAGTTCCTCTCCGGCAAGGAGCGCATCCAGGAAGAATTTTTCCACACCTTCAACGACCTCTTCGAGTCGCAACGCCAGATCGTGCTCTCCAGCGACCGGCCTGTCACCGAGATCGCCACGCTCGAGGCGCGCCTCGTGTCGCGGTTCCAGTGGGGCCTCTCCGCCGACATCCAGTCGCCCGACTTCGAGACCCGCGTCGCCATCCTCCGCACCAAGGCCGCCACCCTCAAGGTGAACCTCCCCGTGAACGTCATCGAGTTCATGGCGCAGCACATCTCGAAAAACATCCGCCGGCTCGAAGGCGCGCTGATCAAGATTTCCAGCTACGCCGCGCTCACCGGCCGGCCCCTCGATCTCGCCACCGCCGAGTCGCTCCTCAAGGACGTGCTGATGGAAGAGGCGCAGAACCGCCTCAACATCGAGGGCATTCAGAAGCGCGTCGCCGACCACTACCAGATTCGCCACTCCGACATGACGAGCAAACGCCGGCCCAACGCCATCGCGTTCCCGCGCCAGATCGCCATGTATCTCAGCCGCCAGCTTACCCGCCACTCCCTCCAGGAAATCGGCGAGGCCTTCGGCGGGCGCGACCACGGCACCGTCATCCACGCCGTGAAGACCGTCGAGAACATGATGGAGCAGGACAACTCCGTCCGCGGCAGCGTCGATTTCCTGAAGGCCCAGCTTTCGAAGTAGTCCGCATACACACACCGCAGACGGAAAAGACCCGGCCGCAGGCCGGGTCTTTTTTTGTGTCATCGCCGAGTGTAGGGCCGGCCCTCGTGGCCGCGCCGTTGTTCATTCGCGGACGGCGCGCCGACAAGCGGCGGCCCTACACCAGAACGCTCGCCGTCTTGCTGTAGGAGGGGCTTTACGCCCCGATTCTGCTCGATCATCGGGGCATAAAGCCCCTCCTACAGTTCCGTCGCGACGCTTTGAGATCCCCGCACTTTCCCTTTGCTACCCCGCCCAAGCTGGCAACGTTCTCGGTCGCCCCATGGACAAAAAGCTCGGCCTCTGGGCCTGCACCGCCCTCGTTGTCGGCAACATGATCGGCACGGGAATTTTCCTGTTGCCCGCCTCCCTTGCTTCCTACGGCGGCTGGTCGCTGCTCGGCTGGCTCTTCACCACCGGCGGTTCGCTCTGCCTCGCGCTCGTGCTGGCGTGGCTCAGCGCGCTGCTGCCGAAGGCCGGCGGCATGTATGCCTACACCGCGAGCGCCTTCGGCCCGTTCGCGGGTTTCATGGCCGCGTGGGGCTACTGGCTGTGTCTCGTCGCGACCAACGCCGCCATCGCCGTCGGCGTCGTCGGTCCGCTCGCGATGCTCTGGCCCGTGCTCAACGACGTGCCGCTCCTCGGCGCCTCCGTCGCCCTCGCGCTCAACCTTCTCCTCACCGCCATCAACTGCCGCGGCGTCCAGACCGCGAGCTCGTGGCAAAACATCACGACGCTCCTCAAGCTCCTCCCCTTCGTCGCGATCATCCTCGGCGGACTTTTCGCCATCAACCCCGACTTGCTCTTCAGCGCCGGCAGCGCGCACCACGGCTTCGAGGCCGTCTCCGGCTCCGCCACGCTGACGCTGTGGGCGTTCCTCGGTTTCGAGTCGGCGACGTTTCTTTCCCTCGTCGCGAAAGACCCCGCGAAAACCATCCCGCGCGCCACGATCATCGGCACGCTCGTCACCGCCGTCGTCTACATTCTCTCCACCACCGTCGTGCAGGGCCTCGTGCCCGCCGCCGTGCTCGGCAAATCCACCGCGCCCTTCGTCGATGCCGCGAGCCGGCTCTGGGGCCCGACCGCCGCGCTCATGATCGCGGGCGGCGCCGTCATCTCGGGCTTCGGCGCGCTCAACGGCTGGATTCTCCTCGGCGGCCAGGTCCCGCAGGCGATGGCCGCCGACGGCATGCTGCCCGCGATCTTCGCTCGCCTCAACCGCCGCGGCGCGCCGGCGTTCAGCCTGTGGCTGACCGCGCTCGTCAGCAGCGCGCTCATCCTCGCCAACTACACGCGTGGCCTCGTGGGCCTCTACACGTTCGTCATTCTGCTCGCGACGCTCGGCTCGCTCATCCCCTACGTGTTTTGCAGCCTCGCCTATCTCGTCCTCCGCCGCGGCCTCGCGCTCTCGCGCCCGCATCTCGTCATCGCCGTCCTCGGCTTCCTCTACTCGATGTGGGCCATCTACGGCGCCGGCCAGGAAGTCGTCTACTGGGGCTTCCTCCTTTGGCTGAGCGGCGTCGTGATCTACGTCGCCATGCGCCGCAGCCAACTCTCGCCGAACTTATGAACACCACTCTCCAAAGCGACACCGGCCGTCTGCTCAAGGTCATCGTCAAATCCGCGCCCGACGCCTTCGTCAGTCCGGCCAAGCTCGCCGCCGAGTGGCAGCCGCTCAACTTCACGCACTGCCCCGATCTCGCTCGCGCCGAGGCCGAGTCCGACGCTTTCGCCGCTCTGCTCCGCCGCCTCGGCGCCGAAGTTCTCCCCGCGCCGCGCGACGACGCGCAGAGCATCGACTCCCTCTACATTCGCGACGCCGGCATCGTCTGCGACCGCGGCCTCATCCTTTGCTCGATGGGCAAGGCCAACCGCCGCGCCGAACCCGCCGCGTTGCGCCGCGCCGCCGAGGCGTGGGGCGTGCCAGTCGCCGGCGAGATCACCGGCACCGGCCGCGTCGAGGGCGGCGATGTGGCGTGGATCGACTCGCGCACCCTCGCCATCGCGCGCAGTTACCGCACCAACGACGAGGGCATCCGCCAACTCCGCACGCTCCTCGGCAACTGCGTCGACGACCTCGTCGTCGTGCCGCTCCCGCATTACCGCGGCCCGAGCGACGTCTTCCATCTGATGTCGATCTACTCGCCGCTCGCGCCCGGCCTCGCCCTCGTGCACTCGCCGCTCATGCCGGTTCCGTTTCGCGAACTCCTCCTCGCCAAAGGCAACACGCTCGTCGAGGTTGCCCCCGAGGAAATCGACAGCCTCGGTTGCAACGTCCTCGCCGTCGCGCCGCGCGTCTGCGTCATGGCCGCCGGCAATCCGGTCACGCGGCGCCGTCTGCTCGACGCCGGTTGCGAAGTGCACGAATTCTCCGGCGAGGAAATCGCCAAGAAAGGCGGCGGCGGCCCGACCTGCCTCACCCGGCCCCTCGCTCGCGCCGTGTAGCGTCGTCTCGCGCCATGCCGCGCCCATTCGTGTTTTTCACCACAGATTTCACGGATCGAATCGGATCCAATCCCGATTGGTCCGGAATCAATGCCTTTATCCGTCTTCATCCGAGCTATCCGTGATCAAATAAAACCCTCTCCGTCACCACCACCCTCGCCCGCGAATCGCGCGCCGTGTAACGTTGTCTCGCGCCATGCCGCCTCCGCCCGTTTTCTTCACCACGGATTTCACGTATTGAAAGGGATCCGAACCGATTATCCGTGCCTTGATCCGTCCCCATCCGGGCCATCCGTGGTAAAAACAAGACGCCCGCCGTCCCCACCACCCTCGGTAAGACAAAACGCACCGCGTCACCACCACCCACGCTCGCGAAACGACGCGCCGTGTAGCGTCGTCTCGCGCCGCGCCGCCTCCGCCCGTTTTCTTCACCACGGATTTCACGGATTGATACGGAATCAGTCCGATTATCCGTGCCTTGATCCGTCCCCATCCGGGCCATCCGTGGTAAAAACAAGACGCCCGCCGTCCCCACCACCCTCGCCCGCGAGTCGCGCGCCGCGCCGCCTCCGCCCGTTTTCTTCACCACGGATTTCACGGATTGATACGGATCCAAACCGATCATCCGTGCCTTGATCCGTCCCCATCCGAGCCATCCGTGGTAGAAACAAAACGCCCGCGGTCGCCATCACCCGCGTTCGCGACACGGCGTGACATGTAGGGCCGGCCCTTGCTTGCCTGCCATAGCCTTGGCGACGGTGGGTGGTCGCGCCGCGACTGGGGTTTCGGCATGGCGGCCAGCACCAGATGCAGATTTCTTTTGCGCGGTTGCATCCCGCGCCGACTTGCCTACGCTCCGCGCATCTTTCCCATGACTCTCACAACTGAACAAAAGCAAACCGTATCCAGCTGGGTCGAGGCCGGCGACAACCTCTCGGCCGTCCAGCGAAAACTCGCCGAGCAGTTCAAGATTTCCATGACCTACATGGATGTCCGCTTCCTCGTCGACGACCTCGGCCTCGAACTCAAGAACGCCGCGCCGAAGATCGACGCCAGCGACCTGTCGAAATCCGCCTCGGCCAAGCCCGGCGGGGGCGCGTCGCCCTCGCCCCGCGTGCCCGCTCCTCCGCCCGCCAAAAAAGGTTTCATCGACAAACTCAAGGAAAAGGTCGGGGTCGGCAGCGGCGACGACGAAGGCGAATTCCCCGCCGCCGACATGGCCGACGCGGCCGACGCCAGCCCGGCGCCGCCGGCGCCCGGCGGCGT
The DNA here is from genome assembly GCA_016199925.1 of Opitutia bacterium. Taxonomy (GTDB): domain Bacteria; phylum Verrucomicrobiota; class Verrucomicrobiia; order Opitutales; family Opitutaceae; genus JACQFT01. Next base: position 5,726 of record JACQFT010000059.1, read on the forward strand.
CACCGTGGAGCTCGACCGCATCGTGCGCCCCGGCGCCGTGGTCAGCGGCACCGTGACTTTCAGCGACGGCGTGACGGGCAAATGGGCGCTCGACCAAGCCGGCCGCCTGATGCTCGACACCAGCACTCCCGGCTACAAGCCGACGCCGGTGGACGTGCAGGATTTCCAGCGCGAGCTGAGCATGCAGCTCCAGCGCCACGGATTCTGAGCCGCTGAATAAGTTTAGGGCCGGCGCTCGTCGCCGCGCCGCCTTTCGTCTGTGTTTGCGGCACGCCGTCAAGCGGCGGCCTTACAGCGGATCGGCTGCGGATATCGATTTCTGATCGTAGGGGCAGGTGTCCCTGCCTGCCCGTTTTAAATTTCGTTCCGGCAGGCAGGGACGCCTGCCGCTACCATGCAGTCTCCGCCCGTGGGCCAGCGAGCTCGCTGGCGCCGCTTTGAGGTCGGGCGGAGCGGCTCGCTCCGCCGACACTAGCGCCCTCGCAGCCGACCGGCGCACCGAGCCGGTGCGCCCTACCCGCGCTACTGCGCGTAATTTCCGCCCTACAATCTGCCCAGCCGCTGCGATTGACGCCATCCGCTCGCGGCGTATCCTCTCGGCCATCCGGCGGACCTTGCGCCCGCCGGATCCCCAACCACCAACCCCGGAGGACTCGCCATGGACAGTTGGAAAAAAATGATCACCTGGGCGGAATCGCATCGCGAGCTCTGGCTCGACTGCGTCCGCATTTACCTCGGGCTCGGACTTTTCGTCCGCGGCCTTGTGCTCGTGTTCGATTTGCACTCGGATTTTTTCATCAGCGTCGTTCAGAAATCGAACGAGCAATGGCTCACGTCGGCGCTGATGATGCACTACGTCACGCTCGCGCACTTCGTCGGCGGCGGCATGCTGGCGCTGGGCTTCATGACGCGAATTGCCGCGGCGGTGCAGATCCCCATTTTGCTGGGCGCGGTGCTCTTCATCCACAAAGGCGAGGACCTGATGAACGTCGGCCAGTCGCTGGAATTTTCCGCGCTCGTGCTCTTCCTGCTCGTGGTGCTCTTCATCAACGGTGCCGGCAGGTGGTCCCTCGACCACGCCGTCTTCGGCGGGAAACACCCCGCTCCCGACGGCGCGCAGGCGTGAGAACGATTTTCGCCACTGATCACACTGAGCGACACGGATGACTCGCTGAGAATGTCGGGCCGGCCCTTGTGGCCGCGCCGTCGTTCGCCGGAGTTTGCGGCACGCCGTCAAGCGGCGGCCCTGCAATCGGATCAGTTCCGGAATGTAGGGCCGGCGCTCGTCGCCGTGCCGTCGGTCGATGATCGATGTAAGGCCGGATTTCCGAATCCCGCCGTCGCAGAGGCAGGCGTCCCGGCCTGCCCAATTCGTGATTCGTTTCGGCAGGCAGAGACGCCTGCCGCTACTTTCAGTCCTGCCCGCCGAGCAGCTTCAAAAACTCCGCCTCGTCGATCACGGGCACACCGAGGCTCCGCGCTTTCTCCAGTTTCGAGCCGGCCTCGGCGCCGGCAAGCACGTAGCTGGTTTTCTTGCTCACGCTGCCGGAAACTTTGCCGGCGGCCGCCTCGATCTTCGCGGCGGCTTCCTCGCGCGTCATCGTTGGCAGCGTGCCCGTGAGCACGAAAGTTTTCCCCGCAAACACCGTGCTGCCACCGACGGTCTTCGCGGGCGCCTGCGGTTGCACGCCGGCTCCGAGCAGGCCGGTCACCAGCGCGCGGTTCCGCGGCTCGTTGAAGTAGCCGATGATGGCGCGCGCCATCGTCTCGCCAATGCCCTCGATCACGCTCGCCTTGTTCGCGACGAAATCCTCCGCCTTCGCCTCCATCAGCGCCTCGACGCCGCGAAAATGCGCCGCGAGATCCTTCGCCGCGGCGACGCCCACGTGCGGGATGCCGAGCCCGTGGATGAAGCGCCACAGTTCGCAGCGTTTGCTCGTCTCGATGGCGGCGAGGAGATTGTCGGTGGATTTCTCGACGCTCTTTCCGAGCGTCAGCAGGTCTTCGCGGCGCAGCCGGTAGATGTCCGGCAGTTCCTGCACCCAGCCGCGCGTCACGAGTTCCTCGATCATCGCCTCGCCAAGCCCGTCGATGTCGAGACACGCCTTCGACGCGAAATGCTGGAGCCGGCGGCGCACTTGCGCGGGGCAATTCATATTCGGGCAGCGCATCGCCACAGCTCGGCGACGGGCGTGAGCACGCCGGTGCGGCCGACCTGGATGCTGATGGCGTTGATGCGGGTCTCGGCGCGCTCGGGCTCGAACTTGTAGGCGATGGCCCAGCGCGGCGCCTTCGAGGTCGCGCCCGCCTCGCGCTGCTGCGCGAACGCATCGAGTTTCACCACCGCGCCGTCGGTGCCGTAGGCGAAGGAGTGGCGGAGTTTGTCGAGCTGCCCGACCGCGCCCCAGATTTCGTCGGCCCCGGTGGCCTGCCATGTGCGCTCGACCGTCGGCAGTCCCCAGTGCTTCACGAGTTCATGGAAATGACTCTGCGAATCCGTGACCGCCGGCTCGCAAAAGCCGACGCCGTAGAGGACGATCTCGAGCTTGCGCTGCGCGACGAGCTTCGGATCGAGCTGCTTGATCGTGCCCGAGGCGAGATTGCGCGGGTTGGCGTAAAGCGGCTCGCCGGCCTCCTCGCGCTCCTGGTTGATGCGCTGGAACTCCGCCGTCGTGAAATAAATCTCACCGCGAATCTCGATCACGTCCGGCACGGGAAATTTCTTCGCCGCCTTCAGCTCGGCCGGCAGCGAGCGGATCGTGCGGGCGTTGGCCGTGATGTCGTCGCCCTCCTCGCCGTTGCCGCGCGTGACGGCGCGCACGAGCTTGCCCCGCTCGTAGGTCACGCTGACCGCGAGACCGTCGATCTTCGGCTCGATGACGTAAGCGAGATCTTCGCGACCGAAAGTTTTGACGAGCCGCTGGTGAAACGCGCGCAGTTCCGCCTCGGAGTAGGTGTTGTCGAGACTCTGCATCCGCTGGCGGTGGCGGTAGGTGACGAAGCCCGCGAGCCGGTCGTCGCCCACGCGCTCCGTCGGTGTCGTCGCCGAGGCGAACTGCGGAAACTCGGCCTCGAGGTCGGCCAGCTCGCGCTTCAGGCGGTCGTATGCGTAGTCGGAAATCTCCGGCTGCGCCCGCCGGTAATAAAGCTCATCGTGATGCGTGACCTGCGCCCGCAGGGCGGTGATTCGTTGGTTGGCGGCAGCGGGAGTCATCGTCGGCCACCATTTGGCCGCAAGTCCCGCCGCTTTTCAATCCGCCTCTTTCGCGGCCCCGGCTTTCCGGTTTGGTTTCGCCAGAGCGCGCCGACCCACGGGGGAACCGTTTGCGCGAGCAAACCGGAAAGCCCGGGTCGGCCGCGAGCGGGCGGAAGAAAAAGCTCGCCACGCCGGCCCGGCCGAATCGAACTAGGCCGAAGATATGTGCCCCACTCTTCCAGCGCGACGGTGGCCCTCGTTCGTGGCCGGCTTGATTTTTTTGGCCGGCGCCGAGACCAGCGCGGCCGAGGGAATTTTTGACGTCGATGACCTGCAACGCATCTTCACCCAGGCGGCCGACCGCGCGACCGAGATCGTGCCCGACGCGGTGATCGCCGTCGTCGATCGCGACGGCCGCACGCTGCTCGTGCGCCGCGCGAGCGGCAGCAACACTGTGACGGCCGGCGAGCGCGCCATCGCGGTGGCCAAGGCCGGCACGGCGGTCTTCCTCAGCAGCAACCAGCAGGCGTTCACGCCGCGCACGGCGGGCTTCATCATCCAGCAGAATTTCCCTCCGGGCGTGTTCAACCGGCCGCCGGGCCCGCTGGTGGGCGTCGGGTTTTCCAACCTCGCGTTTTCCGACGTGAACTATTTTCGCGAGGCAAACGGCAGCCGCATCGCCGGGACGCGGCTCTATGGCTCGCCGGGCGGAGTGCCGCTGTTCAAAGACGGCGTGCTCGTGGCCGGCATCGGCGTGACCGGCGACCGCTCGGAGACGGAAGACTCCACCATCACCGGCGCGGACCTCGACGAGGCCGTCGCGCTCGCCGGCCAGATCGGCTACGCGCCCCGCGCGGAAATTTTCGGCCACAACGTGTTCATCGACGGCATCAGCGTGCCCTATGTGCTGACGGACGCGCAGGCAGCGGCCCGCCCGTCGGGGCGGCCGTTTGACCGGACCGGCGTGACCGCGCCGGCCCCCGTCGCCTGGCCGACCGCCCTGCTCGGCGGCGTCGTCGGCCAGGTGCGCGCGCCGATCACCGGCGACCCGCTGCCCGGCCTGATCGACGGGCAACCCCGGTTGACGGAGGCGGAGGTGCGGCAAATTCTCGCCAACGCGGCGGCCCGCACCCTCGTGACGCGCGCCGGCATCCGCCTGCCCGCCGGCCAGGTGACGCAGGTCTTCATCACCGTCGTGAACAATCCCGCGCAGGCCGGCGTCGCGCCCGCCGTGCTCGGCACATTTCGCACGCCGGACGCGACGGTTTTCTCGTGGGATGTGTCGGCGCAGAAGGCGCGCACCGCGGTGTTTTTTTCCAACCGCACCCGCGCCTTCTCCTCGCGCTCGGTGGGTTTCCTCGCGCAGTCGATGTTTCCCCCGGGCATCTCGGGGCAGCCCCCCGGCCCGTTCAACGGCCTGCAGGAAACGTTCTCGATCCCGCTGTTGAGCGGCACCGCGGGAGCCAACCCGAATCTGCCGAACGGCATCACCATTTTTCCCGGCGGCTTTCCCCTCTACCGCAACGGCGCGCTCATCGGCGCGATCGGCGTCTCGGGCGACGGCATCGACCAGGACGACCTCGTCGCGGCCTCCGGCACGGCCGGCTTCCAGCCCGACCCGGCGATCCGGGCGGACAATTTTCTTTTCCGGGGCGCGCGGCTGCCCTACGCGAAATTCCCCCGCGATGCGGAATTGCGGCCCAACGCGCCGCCGGCCACCTCCATTCCCCTCGGCTTCGAGGGCCTCGACTCCGCCGTGGCCCCGAGCGAGCTGAACAGCCTCGGCGCGTCCGGCCCGAACGCGAGTCCGGCTGATCCGGCGAGCGCGTCGCAGTTGTTCTTGCCGTTCCCGGTCGGCCTCGCGCTCGACGGCGCCGCCAACCTCTACATCGCCGACGCCTCCGCGCACACCATCAGCCGGCTCTCGCCGGCGGCGCAGCTCACCGTGTTTGCCGGCACCGCCGGGCAAAGCGGGCCCGCCGACGGCAGCGGCAGCGCCGCACGCTTCAACCAACTCGGCGGCGTGTCGGCCGCGGCTGGCGGCACGCTCTCCGTCGCCGACAGCGGTAACGCCACCCTCCGCCGGATCACCGGCGGCGGAGTCGTGACGACCCTCGCCGGATCCGTCACCGCGCGCGGCAACACCGACGGCGCGGGCAGCGCCGCCACGTTCTCGTTGCCGGTCGGCGTCGCGCAGGATGCCGCCGGCACGCTCTTCGTCGCGGATGCGCTGAACAATACGATCCGCCGGATCAGCCCCGCCGGCGTCGTCAGCACACTGGCCGGCAGCCCGGGCAACGCCGGCGATGCCGACGGCCTCGGGTCCGCCGCGCGCTTCAACCACCCCACCGGCATCGCCGTGGACAGCGCGGGCAATGTTTTCGTCGCCGACAGCATCAACAATCTGCTCCGCAAAATTTCGCCCGCCGGAGCCGTCTCCACCCTCGCCGGGTTGAGCGGCGTGAGCGGCAGCGCGGACGGCGCGGGCGCCGCCGCGCTGTTCAACAACCCCGGCGGACTGGCCGTGGACAGCGCGGGCCATCTTTTTGTCGCCGACACCGGCAACTCCACCGTCCGGCGCGTCACGCCGGCGGGCGTGGTGACGACCTTCGCGGGTCTCCCCCAGATCGCCGGACTGAAGAACGGACCGGGCGGCGACGCTTGGTTCAACCATCCGCGCGCGCTCGCCTTCGCGGCGAACGGTGATCTCTACGTGGCCGACACCGGCAACGGCGCGATCCGCCTCATCACCCCGGCGGGCAACGTCAGCACGCTGACGCAGGCCGTGCCCGCCGCCGCCGCGAGTGTTCCCGCCACGCCGACGCCCGCGCCCGCCGCCCCAGCCAGCACGGGTGGCAGCGCGGGAGGTGGCGGCGCCCCGAGCCATTGGTTCGCGCCGGCGCTCGCCGTGCTGTGGCTGTTGCGCCGCTGCACCCGACGCGAAGCCACCTGCGTTTGAACGCCGGCGGGTCGCGAGAGAGCGCGCCGGCTACCGCTTTCCGCGACCGTTCACGCCGCGCTCTTTTTTCGGCGCACGCGACGCGAGGTCTCTGCGAATTTCGGGATCAAGCTGCGCCAACACTTCGGCCTTTCTTTCTTCGTCCAGTTCTTCGAGCTGAGCATGAATCCGCGCGAGCTGCCCCTGATAGTAGAGGTGGACAAGCCACCACGACAGCAGGAGCACTCCCAGAGCGACCGCAGACGCGCCGGTGCCGAAATAGTGGCCGATGATCTTGACGCCGACCAGCGCGCCCGCTGCTCCGAGAATCGGCCACCACAGGATTTTCATTCGTGAAGGGTCCGATACTCCGGAGCTTGCTCCGGGGAGGTTCACTCTGGGCCAAGCGCAGCCCGACGCCGGCTCAGAGCGCGCGCTCGAAGGCGGCGAGTTCGCGGGCGAAATCGGCGGGGGCAAAATCGGGCGCCGACTGGGCGAGACTGAACAGCGAGTCGAGCGGGGCCTGCGCGCCGGCGGGCCGCGCGGCCGCGGGCAGCGAGGCGAGCAACCGGTCGAGCGCGAGCACCAGACGCTCCGCGCGCCGGGCGTGCTCGAGGCGGCCGATGCTGCTGTCCAAAAACGCCGCGTGGGTGGCGGCGAGTTTCTTGAGCAACGTCTTCGTCAGATCGTGCGACCAGGCGAGATCGGCGGCGCGCCGCGCGGCGGAATCGCTGGCGGCGAGGACGGCGGCGAAACCGGCGGCGTCCGGGGCGGCGGCGGCGGCGGAAAAATTCTCGTCGAGCGCGCAGTGTTGCAGCACCCAGTGGAGGCCGGCCCAGCGGGGCAGCGCCTGGCCGGGCTCACCGCGGTCGTGCGCGAGGGCCGAGCTCATCTCGCGCAGGGCGACGGCCTGGCCGACGAACCAGGCTTGCGCGCCGTGCGCGGTCGCGGGTTCGCGCCAGTGTTTCGGCTCGGCGACGGACTGCCCGTCGAGTTCAAAGATGAGGGCCGGGTGTTTGCCGACGGTGACGAGGCGGGGGTCGATGTTCTGGTGGCAGGCCACGCAGGAGTTGGCGCGGCCGTAGAGATGGCGCACGTCGCTCATGCCGGCGGCGACGCGGTCGGCGTGCGTCCAATCCGGGCGCGTGTGGCTGCGCAGCCAGGAATCGCCGGTGCCGTGGCAGCTCGCGCAGGCGACGCCGTCCTCGACGTGCGCGTCGGCGGCGCGCAGGGCGGGCGCGACGGTTTGCAACGGCGCGTGACAGGCGGTGCAGGTGGAATTTTCCGCGGGGCGGCCGAGCTGCAGCGCCTCGGCCATGCGGGCGGAGCGCGCGTTGGTGAGGGTGGCGTAGGCGCGCGTATGCACGTCGCGTTGCGACCAGACGGCGAACTGCCGGGAGGATTCGCTGGCGCCGCCGTGGCAGCCGCTCGTCGAGCAACTGGCGGGGCCGGACACGAGGCCCGGCGATTCGAGTCCGCCTGCGGCGAGCGCTCCGGGGGGGCCGAGGAGGGCGAGGAAAAAAATCAATCGGGGCGAGATTTCTGGTTTACTCGGGGCACTCATCGGTTACGCATAGCAAGCCGGTGCTGAATCCGCTTCAAGCAGAATCAGCGCCGGCTGGTCCGCCCCTCCTACCCCCCACTGCGCGCGCGGCTACCCCTGGCTTCGCCGTTACCCCCTTCTTCCCATGATTGCCGAAATTTTCCGGATCGTGACCGAGAACCCCACGCAACTGATCGGCTGGGCGATCATGGGCGGTCTGCTCGTGCAAGTCGGGCTGCTCGTCACCGCGGGCGCCCAGCGGGCGCTCTTCGAGCGGCAGCGCGCGCAGCAGGAGCAAGTCCGCCTCGCCCTGGAGATCAAGGCGGCGCGCCTGAAAATCCAGGCGGTCGAGACCGAGAAGACGGCGTGGAACGGCATCCGCAAATTCACCGTGGCGCAAAAAGTGAAGGAGGCGGAGGACACGTTTTCGTTCTACCTCGAGCCGCACGACCGCAAGCCGCTCCCGCAGTTCAAGCCCGGCCAATATCTGACGTTCGCGCTGAACATCCCCGGCTCGGCCAAGCAGGTGGTGCGCTGCTATTCTCTCTCGGACATCGGCCGGCGCACGCATTACCGGGTGACGATCAAGCGCTGCCTGCCGCCGCCGAAGACCGAGCACCCGCCGGGCGTCGGCTCGTCGTTCTTCTGCGACACGGTGCAGGCGGGCGACATCGTGGACGCGAAGGCGCCGAACGGGCATTTCTTCCTCGACATGGAGAAGCCGCGCCCGGTGGTGCTGATCTCGGGCGGCATCGGCGTGACCCCGATGGTGACGATGGCCAATGCGCTGACGGAGGCAGGCGACACGCGCGAGATCTGGTTTTTCTTCGGCGCGCGCAACAGCACCGACCATATGTTCAAGACCTACATGACGGAGATCGCGGCGAAGAACCCGAACGTCCATATGCAGGTCTGCTACTCCAAGCCGCTGCCGACCGACGTGAAGGGCCGCGACTACCAGCACGAGGGCCGCGTGACGGTCGATCTTTTCAAGGCGCTGCTCCCGTCGAACAACTACGACTACTTCCTCTGCGGCCCGGGGCCGTTCATGGAGTCGATCACCTCCGATCTCACGGCGTGGGGCGTGCCGGATGCGTGGGTGCATTTCGAGGCGTTCGGCCCGGCCTCGGTGAAAAAGAAAGCGCCGGCCAAGACCGCCGACGCGGGCGCTCCGGCGGCGACGGCCGTCGAGGTGACCTTCGCGAAGAGCGGCAAAAAAGTCCTCTGGGACGGCTCGCACGATTCGGTGCTGGCGCTGGCCGACGAGCACGGCGTGAAGATCGACGCCGGGTGCCGGGCCGGCGGTTGCGGCTCGTGCGTCGTGGCGATCAAGTCCGGCGCGGTCGAATACGCCGGCGCCCCGCCCGAGGTCGAGGCCGGTTCCTGCCTGAGTTGCATTTGCAAGCCGAAGGGCGCCCTCGTGATCGACGCCTGACATGAGCACCGCCGCTCCCGCCCTGGGTCGCCCGCGTCGCTGGGACGCCGCGTTCAGCCCCGACATGACGGAGGCCGACGCTGGCCGCCTCCTCGCGCTGTCGCCGTTCAAGGACATGAACCCGGCGAGTTTCCCGGGCTCGGCGCCGTTGCGCGAAGTGATCAAGAACGACACCGCCATCCGCCGGTTCAAGAAGGGCGAGATCATCGTGCGCGAGGGCGACTACGGCAACTCCGCCTTCCTCGTGCTCGCCGGCGCCGCCCAGGTGGTGATCGCGCCCGGCCTGCCGCCCTCGGCCGTCGGCCGCCGCGAACGCGCGAGCCGCGGCCTGTTCCGCGCCGTCGCCCAGCTCTGGAACAACCCCCGCGAATCCGAAGTGCTGCCCAAGGGCGCGCGCAACGGCGTCGTCTGCGGCTCGATCGAGCACAAGATGGGCATCCACGGCAATTCGACCTGTGTGATGAACTACGACAACGCCACCGGCTGGCTGATCGGCGAAGAGAACAAGGGCATGCAGGGCATGTTCGTGATGATGAACGAGGCCCGCCTCGGCGTCGCCGTGCAGGGTCTCGCGCAGTCCGAAGTCGCCTACCAGAACGCGGTTGCCTATGCGCGCGAGCGTCTGCAGGGTCGTTCGCTCACCGGTGCCAAGGCGCCGGACAAGGCCGCCGATCCGATCATCGTGCATCCCGACGTGCGCCGCACGCTGCTCACCATCCGCGCCTTCAACGAGGTCGCGCGCGCCTTCGTGGTGTGGACAGCGCTGAAGAGCGATGTCGCCCACCGCTCCGAGGATCCCAAGGATCG
>JACQFT010000062.1 GCA_016199925.1 Opitutia bacterium
GGGAGGAAGCGCCGGAGCTCCCCGGCTACGCCTACGTGAAGAAGCTGGGCGAGGGCGGCACGGCCAACGTCTTCCGAGTGCGCCGGGCCGACGGCAGCAGCGAGGCGCTGAAGATCCTGCACGAGGCGCTGGCCGAGCAGCCTGCCGCCGAGGCGGCCGGTGACGTAGAGGCGGTCGCCGGGGCGGGCGCCGGCGCGGGTGACAATGCGCCGGCCGGCCGCCTCGCCGTGCAGCGTGAGGAACGCGCCGAAGAATCCCGGCGGGCCCTGCGTGAGGTCGCCGCCGACGATCTTTACTCCGGAGCGACGCGCGCAGGCGGCGAGGCCGAGATAGAATTCGCGCACCCACGCGACGTTCGTGTCCGCGGCGAGCGCGAGCGAGACGACGGCCGCGCCGGGCCGGCCGCCCATCGAGGCGATGTCGCTCAGGTTGCGCTTGAGGAGCTTGGCGCCGACGGCGCGCGCGGGCACGGTTTCGTCGAAGTGACGGCCGAAGATCACCGGGTCGGTGGTGACGAGCTGGAGTTTCCTCGTCGGGGGCAGCACCGCGCAATCGTCGCCGATCCCGAACGGGGCCGCCGGCGACGTGGCGCCGAGCCACTGGCGGATTTCCCCGATCAGACGCGACTCGCCGTGCGCGAGGACCGACCGGGCGCGGACGGACGTGAACAGATTCATGTCGCGGGCAGTCCGGAGAGGACGATGAGCACAGTGTTGAGATTGAACAAGGCGTGCAGGGCCATCGAAACGCGGATGTCGCCGGTTTTTTCGTAAACGAGCGCGAGCGCCGCGCCGAGCAAAACGAGCGGGAGAAACCCCGCCCAGTTGCCATGCAGGGCGCCGAAGCACACGGAGCTGACGGCGAACCCGGTCACGCGCCCGAAACGCTGGCGCAAGAAACGGAAGATGCCCGCGCGGAACAGCAGCTCCTCGTTGACCGGCGCGAGCACGCACGCCACGAACAACATTCCGGCGATGACGAGGGGCGACCCGGCCTTGGCGAAAATCTCCACGAGGTCCTGCGGCCCGGCGGGCAGCCCAAGTCGCTCCAGCACGAGTTCCCAGCCGTGGCTGACGAGGACAATCGCCGGCAGCGAGGCAACCAGGCCCGTCGCCGCGGTGCGCAGAAGTTCGCCGATGGCCAGCCGCGGCGCGGGCGCCGCGGCGGCGGGCAGCGCGCCGTAGTCGGCGTGCAGCCAGCCGCGCAGCGCGCGAAAGAGCGGCCAGCCGAGGAGCGCGCAGCCGTGGAAAGCGCCGCCGTAAACCATGACCTCGAGGCCGGCCTTGCTCACGGAGTGTTTGATCGCGCCGCCGAGCAGCCAGACCGAGAGCGACTGGCCGGCGAATCCGCAGAGGAAGATCAGCACGACCAGCAGCGTCACCTCGTGCCCCGTCATCGGCCAAGTCGGGATGCGGTCGGCGGCGAACCACGCCTGGCGGCGCTCGGGCGAGTTGAAAATCCGCACCAGGAGGAACGCTCCGGCGCCAAGCAGCAGAAGCTCGAAACTGGCGAGGGTGATTTGGACGGGATCCATGCGGCGCGGCATCTTTGGCGGACCGCGCCGCGAAACAATCCGAAACAGCGGCGGGGCCGCGCCTCAGCGCTTCTTCGGTTTGGGCTTCGAGGCGTGGTCGGGCTTGGGTTCCTTCGGCCGCGGGCTCGTCCACACGCGCTGGAACTCGCGTTCGCAGGCGGCGGCGAGACGGGCGTCACGGAGCACAATCAGGTTCTCCCAGTTGTTGTCCCGGGCGTTGTCGGTCCAGTTGAAGCTGCCGAGCGTGACCGTGAGGCCGTCGTAAACCGCCATCTTTTCGTGCATGACGCCGCGGCCCTTGCCGCTGCGGATCTCGACGCGTTTCTCTCCGAGTTTTCCGACGAGGGCGTCGAAGAGCGAGCTGTTGCCGTCGGCTTGGGTCTTGTCCATGACGATCTTCACGTCGACGCCGCGGGCAGCGGCGCGCACGAGGGCGTTCATGAGGTCGTCGTCGGTGAGGGAGTAGATCAGAAGGTGGATGGACTGGTGAGCCGCGTCGATTTCGCGCACGAGAATCCGGGCCACCGGATCACTGCGGGAGAAATAGACCTGCGGGTCCTCCGCGCGCGCGGTCGCCAGAGTCAGCGCGAGAACCAGCCCGGCAAAGAGGATGCGTAGTTTCATGGACCGTGGGGCGCTATTCAGCCGAGAACGTCGCGCCTGTCGAACAGAATGCTCGCTCGCAACCGGGCTCACGGACCGACCTTGAGTCCGGCCGCGGTGGCAAGGTCGCGCTGGGCGAGGTCGAACGAAAGGAACAGGTCGGCCTTGAGCACGCGGGCCGCCGCGACGTGGAGAAGATCAAAGGAACGGTGACCTCCGCCGAAACTGTGGCGGGCGGAAAGGCGCTCGGCCTCTGCAAGCACCTCCGGCTAGCCCGGCCCGGCGACCTTCAGCATTCCGGATTTTAGATCGTGTGCCACGGTCTGCAACGAACCGAGGGCATCCTCCCGGGTGATGACCTTGCGGAACGCGGAGCAACGCAGGGCGTTGGCGTGCTCGAACAAGGCGAGAGTGGTGACGGGCAGCGTGCCGCCGTGAGTGCCCAGCCAACTGCGCGCGCGCGGTATGGGTATCGTCACCGTAGAGCGAAAACAGGAAACTGGTGTCGGGGGATGGCGAGGGCATGGGTCACCAGCGGCTTTTGCTTTCCGCCAGCGCCTCGGTGCTCTCTTTGGCCGACAGCTTGCGCGACCAAGTTTGCCGGGTGAAGGCCGCGCTCGCCGTCCAGTCGCATTTTTGCGCACTGGTCGCCGGTGGCAGGACCCGGGCCACGACTTTGCCACGGCGCGTGACCAGCACTTCTTCGCCCATGGCCACCCAACCGAGCACCTTGGAGTAGTCGTTGCGCAGCTCGCGGACGGTGGCGGATTTCATGTGCTACAAACTGTCGCGGTTGCTCCGACCGTCAAGCCGTGGCCCGCCGGAGTTCCAGCTCCATATAACGGAACGCGAGGCCGGGAAAAATCCGGTGGAAGGCGGGTTGAAACTGGAGCGTCACGGCGGGCGCTTCGCCGTAGCCGAAGCGCGCCCAGAAGCCCGGGGCGTCCTGGACCGCGAGCAGCGAACTGGAGGTGCAGCCGAGCCGCAGAGCTTCGGCGAACAAAACGCGGACGAGCGCGGTGGCGACGCCGCGGCCGCGAGCGGCGGGCGCCGTCGTCAGATCGTGGAGGTAGAGGCTGTCGGCGCGGGCCGGAATGGCGGCATAGACGGTGTTGAGCGGCGGCATCTGGCGGTGAGGCCACGGGTGCGCGAGCACGTAGCCGAGCAGGCGCCCGGCGGCCTCGGCCGCGAGGCAGGTCGTGGGGGAGAGGCGGGCGTGGCAGCGCAGGGCGTCGAGGTTCTCCACCGCGGCCGGCGGATAGGACAGGCGCTGGATGGCATCGACCTCCGGCCAGTCGCGGTCGGTGAGTTCACGGATCGTCATCGGCGGTGGGTTCACGGCTTCATTTTTCCGGACGGCCGCATCCTCCGGGGAGAACCCGGCCGCGTGGAGGGCGAGAATCACACCAGCAGCAGGGCCGGTTTCTCGAGGAGGTCTTTGAGCGCGGCGAGGAACCGGGCGCCGAGGGCGCCGTCGACCACGCGGTGGTCGCACGAGAGCGTGAGGCTCATGGTCTGGCCGACCGCGAGGGCGCCGTTCTTCACGACGGGCTTGGTGACGGTCGTGCCGACGGCGAGGATGGCGGCGTTGGGCGGGTTGATGATCGCGGAGAAACGCGCGACGCCCATCATGCCGAGATTGGATACGCAGAAGGTGCCGCCGGTGAACTCGTCGGGCTTGAGTTTCTTTTCCTTGGCGCGTTGGCCGAGGGGCTTGGCTTCGGCGCTGATTTGGAAAACAGATTTGGCGTGGGCGTCGCGGATCACCGGCGTGATGAGACCGCCGTCGATGGCGACGGCGAACGAAACGTGCGCGGCGCCGTGATACTGGATGCCGGCGCCGGTCCACGAGGCGTTGACAGCGGGCACGCGGCGGAGCGCCTCGGCACAGCCTTTGAGGATGAAATCGTTGACGGAGAGTTTGACGCCGGCCTGCTCGAGGCCGCTGTTAAGTTGCGCGCGGACGGCGAGGAGCGGCTCGGCATCGATCTCGATCTCGACGTAGAAATGCGGGATCTGCGTCTTGGCCTCCAGCAGGCGGCGCGCGATGACGGCGCGGATGTTGGAGGCGGGGACGGTGCGGTCTTCCTGAATCGGGCCGCTGCGGCCCGAGGTTGAAAGTTGAAAGTTGAAAGTTGAAGGAGCCAAACCTGTGGCGGAGGTGGTCGAGGATTTCAGCAGGGATGGACTTGACACCGCGGCGAGCACGTCGGCTTTGACGATGCGGCCGTGCGGGCCGGAGCCGGTGATGCGGGCCGGATCGACGTTGCTTTGTGACGCGATCTTTCGAGCGAGAGGCGAAATGCGGAGGCGGTCTCCGGAGGGTTGAGAGCTGAGAGTTGAGGGTTGAGAGAGTGGAGCCGCCGGAGCCGGCGCTGCGGCAACGGGTGCCGGTTTCGGCGGAGCAACCGGAGCTGGTGCCGGAGCCGGAGGTGGCGGCTCTATGGGCGGCACCGTTGCAGGCTGCTTCGCAACCGCCGGCAAAGGAGCAGACGCCGGCGCTTCGACGACTTCACCGGGTTTGCCGATGGCGCAGAGGGCGGCGCCGATGGCGACTTGGGTGCCGGCGGGAGCGAAAATTTTGATGAGCGTGCCGTCAAAGAACGACTCGAGCTCCATCGTGGCTTTGTCGGTTTCGACTTCGGCGAGGATGTCGCCGGACTTGACGGCGGTGCCTTCGGCTTTGAGCCATTTGACCAGCGTGCCGACCGTCATGGTGTCGCTGAGCTTGGGCATTTCAATGATCTGGGCCATGGGAGGAAGAAGTAGAGAGTAGCGAGTAGCGGGTAGTGAGTAGAATCGGAACGAGGACGTCGGTAGCGAGTGAGGCGGGGGCTTTCGCAGCGTGATGCTCGCTACTCGCTACCCGCTTCTCACTACTTCAACACCTCAAGTGCCGCGGTGAAGATTTTTTGCGGGGTGGGGAGCTGCTCTTTTTCGAGCGGCGGGCAATAGATCGCGGGCGCGTCCATCGACGTGAGGCGGCGCACCGGGGCGTCGAGATGGTCGAAGGCCTTTTCCTGGATGATGCAGGCGATCATGGCGCTGACGGAGCAGAAGGGTTTGGCCTCTTCGACGAGGAGCACGCGGTTGGTTTTGCGCACGGAGGCGAGGATGGTTTCTTCGTCGAGCGGGCGGATGGAGCGAAGGTCGATGACCTCGGCCTTGATACCGTGTTTTTCCTCGAGCGTCTGCGCGGCCTTGAGCGCCATCTGGATCGTGCGGCCGTGGCCGATGATGGAAAGGTCGGTGCCTTCGCGCATGACTTTGGCGGAGCCGAGCGGGATCAGATACTCCTCCGCCGGCACTTCGCAGGTGTCGCCGTAGAGCATGGTGTTTTCCATGAAGAGCACGGGGTCGTTGTCGCGGATGGCGGACTTGAGCAGGCCCTTCGCGTCGTAGCCGTTGGAGGGCACGACGACCTTGATGCCGGGGTGGTAGGCGGCGATGGACTCGGGCGTGTGCGAGTGCGTGGCGCCGACGTTGGTGCCGCCGTTGGCGGGGCCGCGGATGACGATCGGGCAGTTGATGAGACCGCCCGACATGTAGCGCATGTTCGCGGCGTTGTTGAAAATCTGGTCGAAGGCGACCGAGTAGAAGCTGAAGAACATCAGCTCCATCACGGGCCGGAGGCCGAGCATGGAGGCGCCGATGCCGAGGCCGATGAAGCCGGCTTCGCTGATCGGCGTGTCGATGACGCGCTTCTCGCCGTATTTCGCGAGGAGGCCCTCGGTGACTTTGTAGGCGCCGTTGAATTGGCCGACTTCCTCGCCCATGATGAGGACGTTGGGGTCGCGGTCGAGTTCCTCGGCCATGGCGTGGCGGAGAGCTTCGCGGTAGGTGATGACGGGCATGGGTGGAAGTTGAGAGTTGAAGGATGAAAGTTGAAAGACGGGCCCCCGGCCGCTCAGTCGAAGAAGAGCGTGCCGACGGATTTGCGGTCGGCGGGATTGTCGGTCTCCCAATAGACGTCCTTCTTGATGTCCTCGACGGTGGGGAAGGGGCTCTGGTCGGCGAACTGGGCGGAAGTCTCGGCCTCGGCGCGCGCCGACTCGTCGATCTTGGCGATGAGTTCGTCGTTCAGGACGCCCTCGGCGACGAGCGTGTTTTGATAGACCATGATCGGGTCCTTCGTGCGCTTGTATTCCTCGATCTCGTGTTTCTCGCGGTAAGTCGTGTCGGGGTCTGCGATGGAGTGGCCGCGGGAGCGGTAGGTGCGGATCTCGAGCACGGTGGGTTTGTGCTCCTCGTGCGCGCGCTTGAGGGCTTGGCTGACTTTGTCGCGGACCTCGAGGACGTCGTGGCCGTTCTCGGAGATGTCCCAACTCATGCCGTAACCCTCGGCGCGTTGTGCGAGGCTCGGGCCGGCCGAGGAGCGGGCCTGACTCGTGCCCATCGAGTAGCCGTTGTTCTCGATGACGAACACGACGGGGAGATCCCAGAGCGCGGCGAGGTTGTAGGACTCATGCACGGCGCCTTGGTTGACGGCGCCGTCGCCCATGAACGCCATGCAGGCGCCCTTGACGCCTTTGTATTTCAACGCGAAAGCGATGCCGATCCCGAGCGGGATCTGGCCGCCGACGATGCCGTGGCCGCCCCAGAAATGGCGGCTCGGGTCGAAGTAGTGCATCGAGCTGCCCTTGCCCTTCGAGCAGCCGGTGTATTTGCCGTAATTCTCCGCCATGAGCTCGTTCATGCTCATGCCGACGCCGAGTGCGTGACCGTGGTCGCGATAGGCCGTGATGATGTGGTCCTGCTTGCTCATCACCGAGCAACAACCGACGGCCAGCGATTCCTGGCCGATATAGAGGTGGAGGAAGCCGCCGATCTTGCCCTGCTGGTAGGCGCGCAAGCAGCGCTCCTCGAAGCGGCGGATCCGCACCATATCGCGGTAGAACGCGATCTGCTCATCTTGGCCGAGGCGGGCGTTGATCGGCGCCAGCCGGGCGTTGTAGGCGGGCGCGCTGTCGTCGGGCCTTTTCGTGTGGGGCGATTTCTTGCTCACTGGGTGATGGTTTGAGTTTAAAGCGATCTCGGGTCGCCGAAGTTTTCTCATTTAGGCATTCGCCCGGGAAGACAAGCGAATCTTCCGGCGGGCGACAGTGCGTGCGGTTGGAGAGCCTGAGTTTTCACAGAAGGTAACGAAGGGAACAAAGGACGAGGTTACCTTCTGGCCCTTCGTTTTCTTCGCGAACTTCCGTGAAACAAATCTGGAATTTGAGCTTCTCTCGGCACGTCACGTCAGACGTGCCCGGGTGGTTTCAGACGGACTTGCTGGCCGCCCTCACGGTGTTGGCGTGATCTGTTCAACGGTAATCTTGATCGGCGACTGCGTGCAGTCCGCGCGCAGCGAAACAAAGCCGTCGCGGTAACGGTCGAAGATCGGCCAGAGCGCGGCCTTGTCGGTCTCGGGGATGGGCAGCGAGCGGATTTGCTCGCGCGAGAAAAATGCGAAGCGCCCCTCGTCGATCGCGGCGGGCAGCCCCGGAACGGGTTTTCGACAACGGAAAAGAAACATCAGCCAGTGCGTTTCGCCCTGGTAGGCTTTCTCCGCGATCATCGCGAACAGATGCAGGTCGGCGGTCGTGACGGTGAGGCCGGTCTCTTCGCGGGTCTCGCGCACGGCGCACTCGAACGGCGACTCACCCACGGTCATCTCGAGTTTGCCGCCGATGGGCGACCACACCCCGAGGTTTGGCTGCTTCGCGCGTAACAGCAGCAGTTGCTCGCCGGCGGCGTTTTCGATAAAGACAAGGACGCTGATCTTGTAGGGCAGGGCGGGGATCATGGGAGGGCGCGGCGGGCTGCGGCCAACCGAGCGTGACCTTCGAGGTATACCCGGCAATGTTTTTTGCCACGCAGCAGCGGTCGCCGGGTGCTTCGGGCCCGCCCATGAATTTTTTCGGTTTTCCGCCTCCGGCCCGGAGCGCGGCGGTTAGCGCCGGCCAGGTGCCGGCGACCCGCGCGCGAAGGCCGGGTTGCGCGCCGTGCGGTTCGCGCTCGTCCACCCGCCGGAGTCGACGGCGCACTCGCTCGAGATGGTGCGGCGCGACGGGCTGCGGCCGGACGAGGATTGTTGGCTCGCGGAAGTTTCGGTCGGCGGCGAGCCGCAGCATCTCACCCCGTTCGCTGCGCTCTATGCCGGGGCTACCCCTACAATGCTCCGCAAAGTTCGGGAATAAACACTTGCTGCCGCCCGGAGCCGGCGAAGACTGGGCGCCCCAGCCCCATGCCACTTTCCCGAGTAGTCGTCCTCGATTGCGGTGCCAGCCGCGTGGCGCTGGGGACGTTCACCCGGACCGGCAGCGGCCGGCTCAAGATCGAGGACTATGCCGCCGAGCATTTCTTCATCGAACCCGGCCGCGACGAAGCGTGGCTCGACGCGGTGCGCGCCGCGCTGCAAACCCTGCGCCCCCGCTGGAAATCCGGCGGCCCGGTGCTGCTGACTTTGCCCGGGCACCTGGCATTGACGAAGCACCTCAAGACGCCGCGCGTCGAGGCGGCGCAGCGCGCGAAAATCATCAAGTTCGAGGCGCAGCAGAACATCCCTTACGCACTCCACGAAGTCGTCTGGGACAGCGTCGTCGGCGGCGACACCGGGATCGACTTGGAAGTGCTGCTCGCTGCCGCCAAGCTCGACCTCGTCGAGGCGCTGTGCGCCGCCGTCGAGGCCGCCGGCTTCACGCCGCGGCTGCTCCTCCCGTCGCCGCTCGCCACGCTCGCCGGGTTCCGCCTCGCGCAGCCGCGGGAGTCCCGCCCCGTGATCGTCCTCAACCTCGGGGCGCGCTCATCGACGCTGCTCTACGCCGAGCCCGCGCGGTTCTACGTCCGCACGTTGTCGCTCGGCGGCAACAACGTCTCGCAGCAGATTGGGGAAGACCAGGACTGCGAGATTTTGGAAGCGGAGTCGCTGAAGCTCGGCGGGCGCAACGCGAGCCTGACCGCGCACGCGACCGAGGGGCTGGCGGCGCGCCTCGCGCAGGAGATCACGCGGTCGGTGCTGCACTTCCGGCGCCAGTCGGGCGCGGAAAATCCGGCAAAGGTTTTTCTGACCGGCGGCACGGCGCGCCTGCCCGGTTTGGGCGAAGCACTCGCCGGCAAACTGAACGTGCCCGTCGACCGGCTCGACGCGCTCGGCGCCGTCGACATCGCCCCGCGCGCCGGAAAAACCGAGCTGGCCGACGATGCTCTCGCTGCCACGGATTTGATCGGCGCGGCCGCGACGCAGCTCGTGCCGCAACAGGCGGCGGTGAACTTGCTCCCGTCGCGCCTGCGCACGCGCGAGGGGCTGCGGCGGCGTCAGCCGTGGCTCGTTGCGGCGGCAGTGCTCGCGTTGGCCGCGCCCGCTCCGGTGATCTGGCATTTCGAGCAGCTCGCCTCCCTGGCGCTGGCGAAGACGGCGGCCATCGAGGAGGCCCTCGCGCCGGTGCGCGAACGCGACGCACGCAACCGCGCGAATCTCCGGAAACTGGAAACGGCGCGCGAGCTCGCCCTGCAGTTGCAC
>JACQFT010000061.1 GCA_016199925.1 Opitutia bacterium
GGAACGGTGCCACCAGGCGAGCGCGCGCCGGCGCTCGAGCTCGGCGAGCACGCGGGCCCCGAGCGTGCGCGGGGCGCGGCGCGGCGGCAGCGCGCGGAGGTTTTGGTGGACGATCTGTTCGAGTTCTTCGGGAGTCATCGGGTTCATGGCTGCTCCTTAGTGGGCGAATTTTTCATGGGCGGCGCCGCTGCGGACGAGGATTTTGGCGAGAGCCTCGCGGCCCCGGAGGATGTCGGTCTTGACCTTGCTGAGCGAGACGCCGGTTTTCTTGGCGATGTGCTCGTAGGGCAGGTCTTCAAAGTGATAGAGCACGAGCGGCACGCGCTGGTGCGCCGGGAGTTTTTCGAGCGCCTGCTCGATCCATTCGCGGCGCTCGGCGGAATCGACGCCGGAGAAAAACGTGTCGGGCGCGGCGAACTCGACTTCGCGTTCGCCGCCCTCGCCGTCCCGGTGGACGATGTCGGAGAAAAATGTCCAGCGCTTCTTGTAGCGCTGGATGTGGTTGATCGAAAGGTTGGTCGCCACCGTCTTCAGCCAGCCGCCGGCGGTCGGGCTGGTGCGCAGATTCTCGAAATGCTCGTGCGCCTTGAGGAACACGTCCTGCGAAATATCCTCCGCCTGCGTCGGGTTGCCGATGAGGCGCACGGCGGTGGAGTAAACCATGTCTTGGTAGTTGTGCATGAACGTGGCGAAATCCGGCGGGGGCGTTATCCTCTCGAGTTGAGCTTGCACTGGTGGGGTTTCATTCACGCTAAGGACACGGCGCGGCGTCGCTAAGTTGCAGAATCCTCCTGTCACCCAAGCCGCGCGCCGCCAAGCTCATAACCGGGCCCGATGCGGGCGCCCGATCTGAAAATCCCCGGGGCCGGCCCCCGAGGCGTTTCGTCAGGACGGCTTTCCCTGACCTCGCCGGAGCGATCTCCGGCGCGACCCACCCCCCGCACGTCGCGCGCCAGCATGCTCCCACCGCCCTCGGTCCCGGCCGAAACAAGCTTCAGGGATCGGACCCACCGTGACGCAGAAAAATCTCCGCCGCTTTCGTCAGACTCCAGCGTCCCGTCTTTGGGGCGCACCCGACTAACGCGCGGGATAAGCGCCGGTTCAACCCAGCGCCCGCGGCCAGCCCGTCCTTGCCAATCCGCCTTCGCTGGCGAAACTTTGCCTCCCTTTCACCGCCCGCTTCCGTCCCCCCGCCATGTCCCACTTCCTCCCCCCCGATCCGAAAATCGAAGCTGCCGTTCGCGCCAAGGGCGAACAGCTCTTTGCTCTCATGGAGAAGCAACCGCCGCCGGCCCTGTTCTCCAAGAAAGGCGCCTACGCCCGCCTGATGGACTGGTCGATGAAGGACCCGGTCTTCAAGACCCAGCTCTTCCGCTTCGTCGACGTCCTCCCCTCGCTCCACAGCTCCGCCGAAATCGTCCGCCATCTCCAGGAATACCTCGGCGACAAGGCCGTCGAACTCAACCCCGCGCTCAAGGCCGGCCTCGCCGCCTCGTCCTTCGCGCCCGCGCTCGTCGCCACTCCCGTCAAGGCCCAGATCGTGGACATGGCCGGCCAGTTCGTCGCCGGCGAGACGGGCGAAGATCTCCTCAAGCAGATCAAGAAAAACACCAAGCTCGGTCTCGCCACGACGATCGATCTCCTCGGCGAGGCCGTCGTCAACGAGGACGAGGCCGATGTGTTCCTCCACCGCAACCTCGAGATCCTCGACTCCGTCTCGAAATTCTTCGCGAAGGAAACCGCGCCGTGCTTCAGCGACGTCGGCCCGAAGGGCCCGATCCCGCGGCTCAATTTATCGGTCAAGGTTTCCGCGCTCACGCCCGACGTTCACCCGGCCGATCCGGAGAATTCCATCGCCGCGCTCAAGCAGCGCCTGCGCCCCATCCTCCGCCGCGCGGCCGAAGTCGGCGCGCTGATCAACTTCGACATGGAGAGTTACAAGCTGAAGGACCTCACCCTCCAGCTCTTCAAATCCATCTTCGACGAACCCGAGTTCGCCCAGAAACCCGCCATCGGCATCGCGCTCCAAGCCTACCTCCGCGACTGCGAAGCCGACCTCCGCGACCTCATCGCCTGGGCCCGCGCGCGCCGCCGCCCGCTGTCCGTCCGCCTCGTCAAGGGCGCTTACTGGGACTACGAGACGATCATCGCGCAGCAACGCGACTGGCCGGTTCCCGTCTGGCAAAAGAAGCCCGAGTCCGACGCCAACTACGAGAAGCTCACCGTGCTCCTCCTCGAAAACATCGACCTCGTCACGCCGAACTTCGCCTCGCACAACGTCCGCTCCTGCGCGCACGCCATCGCCCAGGCCGAGCGCCTCGGCATCGACCCGCGCGCCTACGAATTTCAGGCGCTCTACGGCATGGCCGACGAGCTGAAGGCCTCGCTCCTCCAGATGGGCCACCGCGTCCGCGAGTATTGCGCCATCGGCGAGCTGCTCCCCGGCATGGCCTACCTCGTCCGCCGTTTGCTTGAGAACACTTCCAACGAAGGTTTCCTCCGCATCAAAAACATGGGCGAGGCGACCAAGGAGCAGCTCCTCGGCAATCCCGTCAACGCCATCGCCGCCGCCGCCGAGCCGCTCGCGCGCAAGCCGCGCCCGCCGGGCACGTTCATCAACGCCGCCAACACCGACTTCACCATCGCAGCCAACCGCGAGAAGCAGCGCGCCGCGCTCAAAAATTACGAGGAGACCAAGCTCGGCCGCAAGTGGCCCGTCATCGTCAACGGCAAGAAAATCTCCGACCGCCCGTTCCTCCCGTCCGTCAATCCCGCGCGTCCCGCGCAGATCGTCGGCTACTGGGCCAAGGGCACCGTGGCCGACGCCGAGGCCGCCGTCGCCGCGTCCGTCGCCTACTTCCCGAAATGGCGCGCCACCCCCGCCGCGGACCGCGCCGCCATTCTCCTGCGCGCCGCCGACCTCATGGAGTCGCGCCGCTTCGAAATCAATTCCCTCCTCATCCTCGAGGCCGGCAAGCCCTGGGTCGAGGCCGACGGTGATCTCTCCGAGGCGATCGACTTCCTGCGCTTCTACGCGATCGAAATGGTCAAGCTCGACAAACCTGTCGTCACACAGGCCGTCCCCGGAGAAAAATGCACGCAGAACTGGACGCCTCGCGGCGTCGGCGTGTCGGTCGCGCCGTGGAATTTTCCCCTCGCGATCCTCACCGGCCTCACCGTCGCGCCGCTCGTCGCCGGCAATTGCATGATCATCAAACCGGCGCGCCAGACCTCGATCATTGGCGCGCTGCTGATGGAGGTGATGATGGAAGCCGGCACGCCGGCCGGTGCGCTGCACTTCCTCCCCTGCTCCGGCGCCGACGCCGGCGCGCACCTCGTCGCGCATCCGCAGATCGATTTCATCGCCTTCACCGGCTCGCGCTCGGTCGGCTGCGACATCTACGAGACCGCGGGCAAAGTTGTCCCCGGCCAGCTCAACTTGAAGAAGGTCGTCTGCGAGATGGGCGGCAAGAACGCCATGATCATCGACAACGACGCCGACCTCGACGAAGCGATTCCCGCGTGTCTCTACAGCGCGTTCGGCTACGCCGGCCAGAAATGCTCCGCGCTCTCGCGCCTCATCGTGCTTGAAGGCGTCTACGACAAATTCGTCGAGCGCTTCCTCACCGCGTGCCCGAGTTTCCCCGTCGGCGATCCCGCCCAGCCCGGCAC
>JACQFT010000068.1 GCA_016199925.1 Opitutia bacterium
CCGCTCCCAGGCCAAACTCCGGCACGACGAGCTCGACGCCCTCCAGGTCCGCGCCAGCATGGCCGGCGTCCTCTACGCCCTGCCCGTCGAAGTCGGCGCCCAGGTCCAGCCCGGCACCAATCTCGCCCGCGTCGCCGATCCCTCAAAGCTCAAGGCCGAAGTCCGTATCGCCGAGACCCAGGCCAAGGACATCGCCCTCGGGCAGGTCGCGCAGATCGACACCCGCAACGGCATCGTCGAAGGCCGCGTCGCCCGCATCGACCCCGCCGTGCAGAACGGCACCGTCCTCGTCGATGTCTCCATCATCAACGAACTCCCCAAAGGCGCCCGCCCCGATCTCTCGGTCGACGGCACCATCGAACTCGAGCGCCTCAACGACGTCGTCTACGTCGGCCGCCCGGCCTTCGGACAGGAAAAAAGCACCGTCGGCATCTTCAAACTCGTCCCCGGCACCGACGACGCCGTCCGCGTCCAGGTTCAGCTCGGCCGCAGCTCCGTCAACACCATCGAAATCGTCAAAGGCCTCCTGCCCGGCGACCGCGTCATCCTCTCCGACATGTCCCAGTGGGACGCCAACGACCGCATCCGCCTGAACTGATCCCGCGTCCCGCGACGCTTTCTCCCCGACGAACCTCCGCGCTCCCGCCCCAAGTTTCCTGTAACCTTTCCCGCCCCCCGCGTGTTTCCCCCTGATCCCCCCGCTCCCTCCTCCCTCCCAACATGACCACCGAAAACAACCGCAGCTCGCTCATCAAACTCGAAGCCGTCACCAAGGTCTTCTTGACCGACGAGGTCGAGACCCACGCCCTCTCCGGCATCCACATGGACATTTGCAAAGGCGAATTCGTCTCCATCGCCGGCCCGTCCGGCTGCGGCAAGTCCACCCTGCTCTCCATCCTCGGCCTGCTCGACACCCCGACCGACGGCACCTACGTCCTCAACAGCCGCCCCGTCCAGGGCCTCACCCTCCCCGAGCGCGCCCGCATCCGCAACCGCGAGATCGGTTTCATTTTTCAATCCTTCAATCTCATCGGCGACCTCACCGTCTATGAGAACGTCGAACTGCCCCTCACTTACCGCGGCATGCCCGCCGCAGAGCGCAAGCAGCGCGTCACCGACGCCCTCGAGAAAGTCGGGATGGGCCACCGCGCCAAACACCTCCCCTCCCAACTCTCCGGCGGCCAACAGCAGCGCGTCGCCGTCGCCCGCGCCCTCGCCGGCAGCCCCTCCGTCCTCCTCGCCGACGAGCCGACCGGCAACCTCGACTCCAAGAACGGCGACGCCGTCATGGAACTCCTCCACTCCCTCCACAAGACCGGCTCGACGATCGTCATGGTCACGCACGACGCCCGCTTCGCCCGCCACTCCGAGCGCACGATCCACGTCTTCGACGGCCGCGTCGTCGAAGAGCAGGTCGAGGCCTGAGCCCCGCCCGCCCCTCCTCCCGATCCTCGTCTTTCTCGCAGTCTTTCCCGTTCTCCCCTCCGGCCTGAACGCAAACTCCGTCACCTGACGAAATAGAAAGCCTGCGAGAACGAGAACGGTCTCCGCGCCCCCTCTTGTTCCCCGATCTGAAATTCGCCCTGCGTTCGCTCGCCCGGACTCCCGGTTTCACCGCCGTCGCCGTGCTCACGCTCGCGCTGTGCATCGGCGCCAACAGCGCCATCTTCTCGGTCATCAACGCCATCTTGCTCAAGCCCTACCCGTGGCCCGGGTCCGAGCGCCTCGTCACCGTCTATAACACCTACCCGCTGATGGGCCTGCCGAACGCCGGCACTTCCATCCCCGACTACCTCGACCGCCGCGCGGGCGTCAGCAGCTTCGCCGACACCGCCCTCTTCACCCGCGCCAGCTTCAACCTCGCCAGCGACGGCGAACCCGAGCGCGTCGTCGGCCTGCGCGCCACCGCCTCGCTTTTCACCACATTACAATCGTCCGCCAGCCTCGGCCGCGTCTTCCACGACGCCGAGGCCGAACCGGGCGCGGACAAGGTCGTCGTCCTCAGCCACGCACTCTGGAAAAACCGTTTCGGCGCCGACCCGGCCGTCATCGGCACCACCATCCGGCTCAACACCGAGAGCTACACCGTCCTCGGCGTGATGCCCGCCGGCTTCTATTTTCCCAGCCCGCGCGTGCAGGCGTGGGTGCCGTTCGCCTTCACCTCGGAGCAGAAGAGCGACGCCGAGCGTGGCAACGAATACTCCAACACGATCGCCCGGCTGAAGCCCGGCGCCGATCTCGCCGGCGTGCAGCGCGACCTCGACACCATCCAGGCCCGCAACGCCGAGCGCCTCCCCGACCAAGCGCCCTTCTGGAAAACCAGCGGCTTCGGCGGCCGGGTGAAAGGCTATCTCGAGCAGAACGTCGCCAACGTCCGCGGGATGCTCTGGCTTGTGCAGGCGGGCGTCGCCGCCGCGCTGCTCATCGGCTGCGCCAACGTCGCGAGCCTGCTCCTCGCCCGCGCCGTGGCCCGCGAACGCGAACTCGCCATCCGCGCCGCGCTCGGCGCCGGCCGCGCCCGGCTCATGCGCCTGTTGCTCACGGAGAGCGTCGTGCTCTTCCTCGCCGGCGGCGGCCTCGGCCTGCTCGTCGCGTGGTGGGGCGTGGGCGCCTTTTCCGCGCTCGGCCTGTCCACTTTGCCGCGGGCCTTCGGCGTGCAGCTCGATCCCGCGGTCTTCGGCTTTACCCTCCTGTGCGCGTTGCTCACCGGCCTCGCGGCCGGCGCGCTGCCGGCCTGGTCGGCCTCGCGGGGCGACGCCACCGCCGCCCTCAAGGAGGCCGGCACCCGCGGCTCCGCCGGCCGGCACACCGTGTTCCTGCGCGCGGCGCTCGTCGTCGGCGAGATCGCGCTCGCCATCATGCTCCTCGCCACCGCCGGCCTGCTCGTGCGCAGCTTCGCGAAGTTGCAGCAGGAGAATCCGGGCTTCACTCCCGGCGGCGTCATCACCGCCCAGCTCTCGCTGCCCGCCGCGAAATACGACCAGCCGGAAAAACGCGTGGCCTTCGCCGACGACGCCCTCGCGCGCCTGCGCGCGCTGCCGGGCGTCACGGCCGCCGGCCTGACCGACGTGCTCCCCTTCACCGGCAACAACAGCCAGGGTTCCTATCAGAGCCCCGACATCGTCGTGCCCGCCGGCGCGCCCGGGCCGCACGGTCAGCAGCGCTATGTCGATCCCGGGTATTTCCCGGCCCTTGGCCTGAGGCTCCTCCGCGGCCGGTTGCTCACCGCCGCCGACACCGCCACCACCCAGCGCGTCGTCGTCGTGGACCAATTGCTCGCCGACAAATACTGGCCCGGCCAAGACCCCCTCGGCAAACGCATCAGCCGCGGCGGCGATGACGCCGACCCCACGATCTGGAGCATCGTCGGCGTGGTCGCGCCGATCAAATTCCAGAGCCTCGATGAGAACGTGCAGAAGGAGACGCTCTATTTCCCCTACGCCCAGCAACCGGGCACGAACCTCGTCCTCGTGCTGAAAACGGCGGGCGATCCCGCGCTGCTGGCCGCCGCCGTGCGCGACGCCGTCCGGTCAGTCGATGCCGAGCAGCCCGTCTATGACATCAAGACCATGCAGCAGCGCATGGACGAGGTCGCGCAATCGCGCCGCGCCCCCATGCTGCTCCTCTCGCTCTTCAGCGGCGTTGCCCTCCTGCTCGCCGTGCTCGGCGTCTATGGCGTGCTCGCCTTTTCGGTCGCGCAACGCACCTCCGAGTTCGGCATCCGCCTCGCGCTCGGCGCCACCGCGGGCGACATCGCTTCGCTGGTCCTGCGCCAAGGCGCCCTGCTCCTCTCCATCGGCATTCTTGCGGGCCTCGCCGGCTACCTCGCGCTGAGCAAGATCGTCGGCAAACTGCTCTATGGCGTCGCCGCCACCGACCCCGCCACGCTCGCCGCCGCGCCGGCAGTCCTCGCACTCGCCGCGCTGGCAGCCTGCCTGCTCCCCGCGCAGCGAGCCGCTCGCGTCAACCCCCTCGATGCCTTGCGGGCCGAATAGCCCTTCAGCCAGCCGAGCCGTAGCCCCGGCGAAGGCGGGCCGCCGCGCCGCGAAAGTCGGTCCGATCATCGCCCTCCGCTCCGACGAGAATCTTTCCTCTTCCTCTTAATCTTTCTCTTTCTCTTTCTCCCCTCTCCCCCGCTCCCTGCTCCCCGCTCCCCGCTCCTCCCCCATCCCCTGACGAAAGAGAAAGATTAAGAGAACGAGAAAGATTCCCCGCCCCTCATCTCTGCCTGCTCACTACCCGCGACTCACTACTCGCTACTTCCCCCTCCCTTCCCCCGGCCCGCCCGCCGGCTCCGCCAATCAAAAATCGAGAATCCCAAATCGAAAATTCCCAAATGCTGCAAGACCTCCGCTCCGCCGCCCGCTCGCTGCTGAAATCCCCCGCCTACAGCGTCGTCGCCGTCGCCATCCTCGCGCTCGGCCTCGGTGCCTCCACCGCGATTTTCTCCGTCGTCCATGCGCTGCTCCTCGCGCCGCTCGCGTATCGCGACGCCGGCGAGTTGGTCCAGATCCAGGC
>JACQFT010000072.1 GCA_016199925.1 Opitutia bacterium
ACTCAGCCCGTCGCCGACCGCGACCTTTCTCGCGCTGCCCCGCCTCGCGGCGCAAAACCACCTGCGGCAGCACTGGCTGGCGGCCATCGGCGGCCCGCTGCGCGTCGCGATGTATTACGCCGTCCTCGCGGCGCTCGGGGTTGGCCTGCTGCGTCTGGCGCAGTGCCTCCGGCAGCGGCAGACGACCGACGCCTTCCTCCTCGGGCTCGGCGCGTGGGCGCTGTTTCTCGGCGCCTTCGCCGTCAACCTGCTCGTGCACATCACCTCGCTCGACACGCGCTACCCCGCGATGGTCGCGGCGCCGTATTGCGCCCTGCCGCTGATCGTGATTTTCACCGCCGCCGATGTCCGGCTCGCCTGGGGCGCCAGCCTGCGGCGAGTTCTCCGGCCCGGCGCGCCGTGGGTCCTGCGGCTCCGGGCGCTGCTCGTCCGCCACGGCGGCGCGCTGCTCGGGTGCGGCGCGGGCGGGCTGATCTTCGCGGCCCGGCTGCGCGAGATTCACCTGCACGCGGGCGACGTGCCGTTCCTCGACCAATGGAAAATCGAGGGCGAAGAAATTCTGCTGCCGTGGGTCAAGGGCACGCTGTCGGTCGCGGATTTTTTCCGCCCGCACCACGAGCACGTGCCGGGATGGACGCGCCTGCTGGTCTGGCTGCAAACCGTCCTCACCGGCCGCTGGGACCCGCCGTTGGAGATGACCGTGAACGCCGCGCTGTTCGCGACTTTCGCCGGATTCCTGCTGCGCTGGATCCGCCGGTCGCTGAGTTTTTGGTCTCTGCTCCCCGCCCTCGCGCTGCTCGTGGCCCTCGGCGCCTCGCCGCACTCGTGGGAGAATTCCACCTGGGGGTTTCAGTCGCAATTTCCGCTGGCCCTGCTGTTTCTCGTCTGGCATCTCACCGGTTCGTTCGACCGGTTGCCCGGCACCGGCCGCTGGTGGCTCGCGCAGGCGGCCGGCCTCGCCGGACTCTTCACCCTCGGCAGCATGTGGGCCGCGCCCCTCGCCGTCGTGCTGGTGCTCGGGTGGACGGGCGACTGGGATCGCCGCCGCGTGCTCGTGCCCGCCGGCCTCGCGGTCTTCGGCCTCGGGCTCATGCTGTGGGTCCGCGCCCACGCCCCGCCCGGCGGGGCGCTGGCGCTGGCTGTCTCCGGCCCGCAACAATTCATCGCCGCCTGGCTCCTCCAACTCGGATGGCCGGCCGCGTGGACCGGCGCCTGCATCGTCCTGAATCTCCCGCTCGTCGCGTTGGCCCGCCGCACCTGCGCCCAACCGCAGACGCCCCCCTTCGACCGCGCGCTCCTGGCCCTCGGGCTGTGGTCCGTGCTTCAGGCCGCCGCGATCGCCTATGCCCGCAACGGGGAATACTCCGGCTTCGTATCGCGCTACGGCGACCTGCTGATGGTGGGCACCGTCGCGAACGGGCTCGCCCTCGTGCGGCTCTCCACCACCCACCGCTGGCGCTGGTCGCTCCTCGGAGTGGCGTGGCTTTTCGCCGTCGGTCAGGGCTTGCTCCAGCTCAGCGTGCACGGGTCCGCGGAGTTTTTCCATGCCCGCAGTGCCGAGCGCGCCCGGGTGCGCCGTGACGCGGTGCAGCACTATCTGGCCGGGGCCGATCTCCGCACGCTCGCGGCGCCGGAAGTGGAAGCGATTCTCTTTCCCGCGCCGGAGGAGGTGGGCCGCCTGCTCGCCGAGCCCGGCGTCCGCCACTTGCTGCCGGTCGCGGCCGGGCCCGCGCGCGCAGGAAAGATCGCCCGCTCGTTGCACTCCCGCTGGGACGCGCTCGCCCTCTTCGCCGCGATCACCCTGGCCGCAGGCTTGGCGGGGATCTGGCGGGCCGGCGGTTCATCGCCGCCCGCCCTGCCCGACCGCCCCGATCATGGGAGCGCGCCGCTGATCGCCGGACTGGGACTGGTCGCCGGCGGCTTGATCTTCCTCTGGCCGCGCCCGCTGGATTTCGATGCCGCCCGCCGCCGGGAGCGTCTCGTCGCTCCCGCCGGAACGCTGCCGAACCTCGGTTTCCATTTCACCGCGCCGACAAAATACTCGGCGGACCGCCTCGAAGGCGCGGCCGGTCTCAGCCCAATCTCCCTGCGCAATTTTTTCTACGGCACGCACGTCGACGGTCCCGACGACCGGGTGAGTGCGGCCACCGCGCCGTTCACGCTGACCGGCCCGTTCCTTGTCGTGCCCGTCGCCGGCTATCCGAACGCACCCGGCAACGAATTGTTGCTACGGGTGAGCGATCCCGCCGGCCGCACCCTGGCCGATCTGCGCTACACCGGCCCCGATCCCGGCGATCTCGATTTCTGGGCGATCGACGTGCGACCCTACGCCGGACAGAAAGCCCGACTCCTCCTGCGCGACAACCGCACCGGCGAGCACGCTTGGCTCGCTGTCGCCCCGCCGCACTTCTCGCCGGATGCCACCGCCGCCGACCGCCTCCGCGCCCGCTGGCAACTGGAACGTTCCGCGTCCGCCCGCGGCTCCCTCGCCGCGATCGCTGGCCTCTGCGCCGGCTGGCTGGCGTGGTCGTGGTTCGCCCGCGGTCGGGCCCGCTGATGTGACCCGGCGAACACCGGCCGCGCACTCACTCGGCCGCCCGCTTCCCGACTGTTTTTCCCGATCTTGCGTTGGGAGTAGCGGGTTTGTAGTTCTCCGCTGTCATCACCGTCAGCATGCCACCCACCAGCCCAATCGTTGCGCCCGCGCCGGAACTTGCCGCCGTGGGCGCCCGCTTCCCCCGCCCGGCCCCCCTGCCCCGTGTCTGACGAACCCTCCCAGCCCACGGATTTCGCCGGCTTCTACCGCCAGACGGTCAGCCCGCTGCGGCGTTACCTCACGCGCTTCCTTGGCAACGAGGCGGAAGCGCAGGACATCGCGCACGACGCCTACCTGCGCGTCTATCCGGCCGCGGGCAAGCGCCCGGCCGAAAAACCCGCGGCGCTCCTCTACACCACCGCCCGCCGCCTCGCCATCAACCGCCTCAAGCGCCGCAGCGTCTCGCCTTTCTCCACCGCCCCGCTGGCCCCCGACGCCGCCACCGCCCCCGAGGCCGGCGTCGTGCAACAGGTCATGGCGCGGCAGGAATGGGGCGCGCTCGAGGCGGCCATCGCCCGGCTGCCCGCGGGCTGCCGCAGCGTGCTCCTCCTGCGCAAAGTCGAACTCCTCTCCCACCAAGAAATCGCGGACCGCCTCGGCATCGCGATCAGCACCGTCGAAAAACAACACGCCCGCGCGCTGCGTCTCCTCCGCACGGCCCTGACGGCCGAGCATCCCGGCGCCGCCCCGGCGCCGCTCCACGAGGTCTCCCCATGAACCATTCCCCTCCACGCTCCGCCGACGCCGCGGCGGACGAGCAAGCCTCGCTCTGGGCCGCCCGGCTCGACGGCTCCGTGCTCTCCGCCGACGACCGCCGCGCCCTCGACGACTGGCTCGCCCGGCATCCCGGCCATCGCGCGCTCCTCTCCTCTTATTGCCAATTTTCTGCCGACCTCGAACAGCGATTGCCGTTGCTTGAAGGCATCAGGGAACAGTCGGCTGAAATCCGGAAAAAGACTAACTCTGCTCAGCCGCGTCCCCGGTTGCGCTGGCCAACGATGGCCAGAGTGGCGCTGTCGGCGGCTGCAGCAGTAGTTCTGGTCTTCTGGCTGGTCCGCCCGCCCGCCCCGCAGGTCGAGAGCCTGACCACGCCCGTCGCCCAGCGGCAGACCGTGACGCTCGCCGACGGCTCGCGCGTCGAGCTCAACGCCCACACCAGCCTGCTCGTCGAGCTCGGCGCCCACGAACGCCGCGTGCGCCTCGCCGACGGCGAAGCCTTTTTTGCCGTGACCAAAGACGCCGCCCGCCCCTTCGTCATCGAGACGCCCGGCGGCTCGGTGCGCGTCACCGGCACGCAGTTCAACGTCCGCGCCGAAGCGGACGCGCCCCTCGAGGTGACGGTGCTCGAAGGCTCCGTGCAGGTGCGCCCGGGCGCGACTGCCCCCGGCCGCGACTCCGCCCCGTTCGCCTTGCGCGCCGGCGACCAGCTCGTCGCCGGACCGGCCGGCATCGCCGTGCATCCGCTCGCCCCAGCCGCGCTCGCCGACGCCCTCGCATGGCGCCAGGGCCAGATTGTTTTCAACGGCGCGCCTCTGCGCGAAGCCCTCGCGCGCTTCGCCCGGTATCACGGCCGCGGCATCACCGTGACGGCCGACGCCGCCGGGCTGCCCGTCGGCGGCCGGTTCAGCCTCGACGACCTCGACGGCTTTCTCGCCGGCATCGAACCCGTGCTGCATGTGCACGTCACCCGCGATCTCAGCGGCACCGTGCGCGTGAGCACGCGCTGAGTCGCCCCGCCCGCCGGCTCGCCCAACTGTCCCACGAGACAACTCCGCCCGACCCCTCACCTTGACCCGCCGCCGCCGCTCACCCCTTGTCCGCCGTCTGGTCGGGAACCTCCTCCGCGTTTCGCTCCTGTGCCTTGTTTGCCGGTGGCCCGCGCCGGCCCACGGCGCACCGGTCGCCTTCGACCTCGCCGCCCAGCCGGCCCCCGCGGCCCTGTTGGAATTCTCCCAACAGGCAAGAATCGAGGTGCTATTTTCGTTCGACGCACTCGCCAAAGTGCAGACCACCGCCGTGGCCGGCCGCTATGAACCCGCCGTCGCCGTCAACCTCCTCCTGCAAGGCACCGGCTACACCGCCCGCCAGAATCCCGCCGGCAAATTCCTCGTCACCCCCGACGCCCGCGCCACCGGCTCGATCCGGGGCCGCCTGCTCGACGCCGACGGCAACTCCGCCCGCGGCGTGCGCGTGTCCATCCCCGACGCACGGCAGTTGACGCTGACCGACGAGGCCGGCCAGTTCGATTTCACCGCCGTGCCGCCGGGCACCTACCAGCTCGTCGCCGCGGCGGCCGGCTACCAGCCGCTCTGGCTCACCAATATCCGCGTCGTCGTCAACCGCGTGCAGCACCTGCCCGCGCAAAAACTCGTCGCCGCCGACGAGGTCACCCGGCTCGACCCCTTTGTCGTCGTCGAGGCCGCCACCGGCCTCCTCTCCATCGACCGCAACCGCACGACGCTCGCGCCGCGCACCGCCACCGGCAACCTCGACCTCCACCGCACCGCCAACGACGCCCTGCCCTTCACCATCTACGACCGCGAACAGATCACCCGCAGCGGCGTTGTGGACCTCAACGAATTCCTCCAGCGCGCCCTGCTCGACAGCGACGCCGGCACGCCCCCGCCCGAGCAAAACGGCCAGGCCGCGAGCTTCGCCGCCGGCAGCAGCAACCTCAACCTCCGCGGCTACGGCCAGGACCAGACCGTCGTCCTCATCAACGGCCGGCGGCTGCCGGAAGTCCTCACGAACGAATCCGGCGGTTACACGCCGCCCGACGTGAACTTCATCCCGCTCAGCCTCGTGCAGCAGGTCGAGGTGCTGCCCGTCTCCGCCTCCGCACTCTACAGCGGCAACGCCGTCGGCGGCGTCATCAACATCGTGCTCCGCTCCGGCGCCGACACCGACACCACCGAGTTGACGACCACCTACACCAACGCGCTCCGCGGCTTCGACGCCCCCCAGACCTCCGTCACGCTCCAGCACAGCCACACGCTCCTCGACGGCAAACTCCGCGTGCGCCTCAGCCTCGGCGTCACCCGCGCCCTCCCGCCCACCGAGTCCGAACTCGGTTACCGCCAGGCGCGCATCCGGACCGACCTCCCGCTCGACGAAGCGATCTTCCGCGCCACCCCCAACATCCGCAGCGCCGACCTCGCGCCGCTCTTCGGCCCGGGCACCTCGCCCGTCACCTCCGTCGCGCCGGGCGCGAGCGGCACCGGCGGCCTCGCGGCGTTCGCCGGCCGCGCGGGCGTGCGCAATTTCAATCTCTTCGACCCCCCCGGCGGACTCGCCGCCTCGCTCAACAGCCTCGACTATCCCTACGCCCGCCGCCAGCAACGCACCTCTTACTTCGGCTCCGCCGTCTATGACGTCACCCCGTGGCTCCAGCTCGGCCTCGACGCCACCTACGTGCGCAACATCGTCAACCGCGGCTTCGACGTCTTCGCCGCCGACCTCTCGCTCCCGGCCACGAACCCCCTCAATCCGTTTCACCAGGACGTGAACGTCTCCCTCAACGACGTCGCCCCCCAACTCGGCGAAGGCTACAGCAAGGCCCGGCTCGACTTCGCCTCGGTCGTCGGCGGCGCCCTCGTGAAACTGCCGCGCGACTGGCAGCTCTCCCTCGACGGCCAGTATGCGCACAGCCTCGTGAAATTCCGCAGCACCGCCGGCGCCGACCCCGCGCGCTGGCAGCAGCTCGTCGACCAGGGCATCTACAATCCGCTCCGCGACACCCAGGTCAGCGGCCCGCCCCAGCAGTTCTACGACCGCGTGCTGATCTATCGCGGCGGCCCGGACCGGTTCGTGACGCTCGGCAACTACGACACCCTCGACGGCGCCGTGCGCCTCACCAACGAGTCCCTCCCGCTGCCCACCGGCCGCGGCCTGCTCAACGTCGGCGGCGACTACCGCCGCACGCATCTTGCGCGGTTCCTCGACGTGCGCACGTTTGCCGACGGCTCGCTCGCCAGCGATCCCATCGAGTGGACGGGCCGCACGCTCCAACGCCTCAGCGTCTTCGGCGAACTCCAAGCCCCGCTCCTCCCGGCGCGCTGGTTGCCGGGCTGGCTGCGCGGCATCGAGGGCGACTTCGCCGTGCGCTACATCGCCGCCGACACCTCGCGCGAGACCAACATCGCCCCCACCTACGGCCTCAAGGTCGACCTCGCCGGCGGCCTCGCCGTGCGCGGCAGCTTCAGCACCTCGAATCGCCAGCCCACCCCGCAGTTGAGCCAGCCCGTCCTGCCCGCCGGCAACGGCCCGGGCGCAAACCTGTTCACCGTCTTCGATCCCCGCCGCAACGAAAGCTACGACATCCGCGCCGAAGACGCCCCCAATCCCGCGCTGCGCCCCGAGGCGTCCGTCACGCAGACCGCCGGCGTCATTTTCCAGCGCGGAAAAATCCACCGCCTCCGCGCCTCCCTCGACTTCGTCGACACCCGCAAAGTCAGCGAAGTCGTCGTGCTCGACGCCAAGACCGTCGTCACCGCCGAGGCCCTTTTCCCCGGCCGCGTCCTCCGCGCACCGCTCGCCGCCGGCGACCCGCACACCGTCGGCCGCGTCACCTCCGCCATCACCGGCGCCGTCAATCTCGCCGAGCGCCACTCGCAAAACTGGAACGCCTCGCTCGACTACGCGTGGACCAAATGCGCCGGCGGCATGCTCGAGGCCTACGGCCGCCTCGTTTGGTTCCAGCGCTTCGACCGCCAGGCGTTGCCCGACACTCCCCCCGTGGACGAGCTGGGCCAGCCCGACGGCCTCGCTGCCGGCCTGCTCCGATACCGCGCGAACTTCGGCGCCAGTTGGTCCAACCGCCACGTCGGCGGCGGCCTCGACGGCCACTACTATCACTCCCGCATCCTGCCCGTCGCCGAGCGGGCGTTGCAGGGCGACACGCAGATCAAACCCTTCTGGCAATTCGACGCCTACCTGCAGAAAGACCTGACGAAATGGCTGCCGTGGAAAAATTCGCGCAACGGCCTCCGCGTCCAACTGCGCGTGAACAATCTTTTCGGCACCCCGTTTCCCAAATACGTCTTCGACGCCCCCGGCGCCGGCGTGCAAGCCTACGGCGACTGGCGCGGCCGCACCTACTCCCTCTCACTGACCGCCGTGTTCTGAAGCGCGCCGGCAAACCCCATCCCGAGCTGGAGCGTGTTGACCCGACTTCCGCAACTGGAACTGAAAAACGATTTTTTCGGGGACGCGGGCGGCGCAAATGATCCTAAATTCTGCAGTTGACACGCGGAGATCGCGGAGCAGAAAGAGAGAGGATCCTTCGCTCGAAAGGCTCGCCTGCCGAGTGAGGGGAGCTCGGGGACCAACTCTGGCGCACGTTGCACCTGGATGATTTTTTCGAGGCGCGCCTGCCGGCCTTCCGCGAGGATACGGATTGGGAAAAAGTGCTGCGCATCCTCGTGCTTTACCGGCTGCTCTCGCCGGGCAGCGGGTGGCGGCTGCACCGGCATTGGTTTGGCCCGACAGCGCTGGCGGATCTGCTCGGCGCCGACGCCCGGGCGGTGCAGGCCGACACGCTCTACCGCTGTCACGATCTGCTCCTCCCGCTCAAGGAGGAACTCTTCGGCCACTTGCGCCAGAGTTGGAGCGACCTGTTTGGCGCGCGTTACGAGGTGCTGCTCTACGATCTGACGAGCACCTATTTTGAATGCGACGTGCCGGCGGACGAAACCGATCCGCGGCGTTTCGGCTACAGTCGCGACAAACGCAGCTCTGCTGGCCAGCAGAGCGTGCAAGTGGTCGTCGCCCTGGTGGTCACGCCGGAAAGGCTGCCGCTCGACTACGAGACGTTCCCGGACCACACCGCCGACAAGACCACCCCTGCGCCGGCCGCATCGCGACGAGCCTGGTCACCGTCGCGGTCGCCGGCGACGGCGCGCTCGCGTATCGGCTCGACCGCGCCCGGCTGCGCGCGGCACGCGCACGCGAGGGCCGCTATCTGCTGCGCACCAATCTGGCGGCGGACGATCCCGAGCTGATCTGGCGTTGTTACATGCAGCTGGGCGTCGTCGAGGAGGCGTTTCGCACGCTCAAGGGCGACCTCGGCCTGCGCCCGATTTTCCATCAGCGGCCCGATCGGATCGAGGCGCACCTGTTCGTCGCCTTCCTCGCCTCCTGCCTCACGACGACGCTGCGGCAGCTCCTCCGCGGACTGGCCGGCAGTCTCATGCCGCGCCGTCTTGGAAAAACTCGCCACCGTGCAGATGCTCGATGACGTCGTGCCCACCACCGACGGCCGCGAACTCCTCCTGATCCGCCGCACCGAACCCGGGCGCGACGTGCAACTGCTCCTCGACCAGCTCGGCCTGACTTTCCCGCCGCAACCGCCCCCGCGCCTCCGCGTCCCGCGGCCGTCGTAGTAGCGACCTTTCGGAAACCCGCGCGAGGAATCAACGACCTGCCAGCGTCGAACCCGCCAGTTGCGGAAGTCGGGCTAAACGGTCGGGGAGAAGTCGCTCTTCGATTTCCGGGTTCGGAAAACCTGGGCTGGCGGACGCGGAGTGATTGTGTTTCTACCACTACCCGCCATTCTTGAGAAATGAAGCTGCTGCACTACGTCGAGATTGAAAACTTCAAACGCTACGGGGATATCCAGCGCATCGAATTGGAGCATCCGGCGGTGTTGATCGGGCCGAACAACTGTGGCAAGACCAGTGCGCTGCAGGCCATCGCGCTGTGGTCCAACGGGCTTCGAACTTGGAGGGTGGAGTCCGAGGATTCGAAGGCGGAGAAACGCACCGGGAAAGCTTTGAACCGGCTGAGCATTCTCTCGGTGCCGGTGCCGAAGACGCGGCATTTTTGGCACAATTTGAGGACTGGTAGCAAGGACCTGAGGATCACGGTAGCGGTGGACGTGAACGGGCAGCCGGAGCCGGTGACGATGGTCTTCACCCATCATTCGAGCGATGAGCTGGTCTATTGTAAGCCGGCTCCCGAAACGTTGGCAAATGAGGTGGCGTTCAGGTTGGCTGCGGCTCTGGATGTGTCTCTGCTGTATCCGATGTCTGGCATCTCTGCGGATGAGGCGGTCATCCTGCCAAAGCGGATCGAGTTCCTGATGGGCCGGGGTAGCACTGCGGAGGTGCTGCGGAATATTTGTCTGCAAGTGTTTGAACAGGCTCCAACCGACTGGCGGGAGATTGCGGCTCTGATGCGGCGTCTGTTTCATGTGCAGCTCGGTGAGCCTCAAGGTAACGACAAAGGCGGGGTGGATCTGGCGTATGTGCAGGAAGGCACGAACGGAGAAATGGACCTCGCTCTATCCGGACGCGGTTTCCAGCAAATGCTGCTGATTTTTGCGCATCTTCACCTCCACAAAGGGAGTGTGCTTTTGATCGATGAGCCGGACGCGCACCTGGAAATCCTGCGGCAACGGCAAGTTTTCGCCCTGTTGCGCGACATCGCGCATCGCAACCGGTGTCAGGTCGTGCTGGTGACGCATTCGGAGGTCGTCCTCGGCGAAGCGTTGGACACGAATCTGACGCTCATTCTGGACGGCAAGACAGATGACTTGGCGAAGAAGCAGGATATTCGCGACGCACTGAAACACTTCGGCGCGGAGCATTATGTGCGCGCGCGCGAAACCGGCCATGTGCTCTACGTGGAAGGCAACACGGATGTGGAAATGCTCAAAGCCTTCGCGCGAAAACTGGGGCATCCGGTGGCCGACGCCTTGGACGACGGCGCGCGGCTGAACGTCTATTATCTCCAAGATAATTTCCCTGGCCCGGAGTCCACCCCGGAGGAGGAACTGGAGCGGGTGGAGGGTGGATTCGGAATGCCGGCGCGAGATCATTTCAAGGCGCTCGGCACGATGCTGTCAGGGTTGCGCGGGCTGGCCATTTACGATCACGACGGTCGGTCCAGGCGGGAAGTGCGCGCGGGTGGATTGAGCGAGCTGCAATGGCGTCGCTACGAGCCGGAGAACTATTTTGTGACACCGGAACTGCTGGAACGCTGGGTGGCGGACAAATTCGGCCCGCAGGAGCTTTTCGCCACTGCGCGCACGGCGGTGATGACAGAATTGCTCGGAGAGCGCATTTTTCCCGAGAACCCCGACGACTTGGAAACCTACCTGCGGGCCGACGAGACAACCCGCCGAGCCTTGTGGCGGGCGCAGACGCAGTATCTGAAATTGAGCTCTTTCGCCGAAGACTATTTCCGACGTATTGCCGCGGCTACGGCGACGCCGATGATGCTTCGCAAAGGCTCGCTGCACGAACTCGTCGAGGCGTGTGATCCCAGCGCCTTGAACGGCGACGTGCAGGAAAAACTCGACGCCTTGAAGGAGTTGATCGGTTGACGCCGCCGCTTTAACCCGGCGGCCAGGCGAGGGGGCGTCGGCCGAGGAGGTGGACGTGCAGATGCGGCACGCTCTCGCCGCCGTCGCGGCCGTGGTTGATCACGAGACGGTAGCCGCTCTCGGCCAGGCCGAGTTTCTTCGCGATGGCGGCGGCGGTGAGGAGCAAGTGGCCGAGCAGGACTTGGTCGGCGGCGGTGGCTTCGCCGACGCGGGCGATGGGCTTCTTCGAGATGACGAGCACGTGGACCGGCGCCTGCGGGGCGATGTCGTGGATGGCGAGGCAGAGCTCGTCGTCGTGCGCGAGCTGGGCGGGGATCTCGCGGTCGATGATTTTCTGAAAGATGGTTTTGTTCATGACAGAAGTTGCCCGCGAATGATGCGAATTCACGCCAATGGGCATTCGCGTTGATTGGCGTGCTTGGCGGGCTAGAGAAACAGCAGGTTCAGGTTCGCGCCGCGGCGGGAGCGGGCGGCGGCGAGGTCGCGAATGAAGGACAACGAGTCGTCGTAGTCGCGCTGGCGGCGGGCGGTCCAGCGTTTGCGGGGCGGGCAGTGCGCGGTGCGCAGATTGGTGACGAGCAGCGTGGACTCGGGGAACGTGGCGAGCGAGCGGAGGCCTTGCATGACGCCGGCGCGGGCGAAGAGCGGCGCGGCGCCGGTGTGCTCGGCGGCGGCGTCCCAATGGAAAAATCCGTGGCGCGGCTGAGTGGCGAAGAGGCGGGCGAAGAGATCGGCGGCGGCTTGGACGAACGCCGGGTCGCCCGGCGCGCGTTCCTCGGCCTCGGGCAGACTGCTGGTGATGGCGGCGTCGATCTGCTGCGCGAGATAGAGGTCCTGCCCGGTGAGCGGCGCGAAGAGCGTGTTGAGGAAATGCAGCCGGCGGAGCTGGGTGGAACTCATCATGGCTTGGCCTTGGCAGTGCCGGGCGCGGCGCCGGGGGCGAGGCTGGTGATCTCGTCGACGAACTCGGAGACGTCGCGAAATTCCTTGTAGACGCTGGCGAAGCGGACGTGGGCGACCTGGTCGAGCTTGCGGAGGCGCTGCATGACGTGTTCGCCGACGGCGCTGGTCGGCACCTGGCTTTCGAATTCGGCTTCGACGGCGTCGATCACGTCCTCGACGAGCATGGTGATCTGTTCGTTGTCGATCGGGCGTTTGTGGCAGGCGACGCGAACGGCGCGGACGAGTTTGTCGCGGTCAAAGGGTTCCTGGCGGCCGTCGCGTTTGACGACGACGAGGTTGTCGCGCACGAGCGTCTCGGTGGTGGTGAAGCGGTGGCCGCACTCGAGGCATTCGCGGCGGCGGCGGGTGTTGTTGCCGTCGCTGGCGATGCGTGAGTCGATCACCTTGTCTTCAATGGAAGTGCACTTCGGGCAACGCATGGGGGAGGCGAGAGGAAAGAGGCGAGAGGCAAGTGGCGGGTGGCGAGAGGAAAGAGGCCCGAGTGGTTTTCGATTGGTCGCTCGGTGTTTGTCAGTTCAGTGCGAGGAAATTTTGGAGAATCCGCATCCCGCCGGCGGTGGCGATGGACTCGGGATGAAATTGGACCCCGGAAACCGGGAATTGTTTGTGGCGCAGGCCCATGATTTCGCCTTCGGCCGTTTCGGCGGTGATCTCGAGACAGTCGGGCAGGCTGGCGCGCTCGACGAGCAGCGAGTGGTAGCGCGTGGCCGTGAACGCCGCCGGCAGGCCCGCGAACAGATCGGTGCCGCGATGGAGGATCGAGGAGACTTTGCCGTGCATCAGCCGGTCGGCGCGGACGACGCGGCCGCCGAAATACTGCCCCAGCGCCTGATGGCCGAGGCAGACGCCGAGCACGGGTTTCTTGCCGGCGAAGACCCGGAAGATGTCGAGGCTGATGCCGGCCTCGGTCGGCGTGCAGGGGCCGGGCGAGACGAGCACGCGGTCGGGGTTGAGGCGCTCGGCCTCGGCAGGCGTGAGCTCGTCGTTGCGGAAGACGCGCATGTTGACCCCGAGCTGGCCGAAATATTGGACCAGGTTGTAGGTGAACGAATCGTAGTTATCGATGACCAGCAGCACGCCAGTGGATACTGGGGTTTTGACCCCGGGGTCAAGCCCGTGGACCACCCACTCGCCACTTGCCCCGCCGGCCGTTTCTGCACTCACTGGCGGCCTACCCCATGAGCAATTCCTCACCGTCCCGCGCTCGCGGCCTGCGCAGTCTTTTCGCCGCCGCCGTCCTCGCGGCTGTTTCCGTCCGCGCCGCCGAGCCGGTCACGGTTCCCGGCCTCGATCTCGTCCTCGTGCCCGTGTCGGCCGGCACCTTCCGGATGGGCAGCCCGGCCGACGAGGCGGGGCGCTATCCCAACGAGGGTCCGCCCGCACTCGTGACGATCGCGCACGATTTCTGGCTCGGGAAATTCGAGGTCACCCACGCGCAGTGGCGGGCGCTGATGGGCACCGATCTCGTCGGGCAGGCCAAACTCGCCCTCGCCGATGATACGCTCTACCTCCTCGGCGGCAAAAAACAGACGATCCGCGGCCGCATCGGGCGCGCGAAAGACGCCGACCCGCGCACGCTGCTCTTCAACACCGAGGACGACGCGCCGATGTATCTCGTGAACTGGGACGAGGCCGCGGCGTTTTGCCGGAAGCTCACCGCGCACGAGCAGTCCGCCGGCCGGCTGCCCGCAGGTTTTGAATACCGCCTCCCGACCGAGGCCGAGTGGGAGTATGCGTGCCGCGCCGGCACGAGCACCGCGACCTACGCGGGCGCGATGGAGATCAAAGCCAGGTTCGACGCGCCGGTGCTCGACGTCATCGCGTGGTATGGCGGCAACAGCAGTTTTGGCTACGTCGGCCCCGGCGCGAACACCGAGTCGTGGGCAGGCAAACGCTATCCCGGCGGCACGGCCGGGCCGCGCTCCGTCGGCACCCGCCAGCCCAACGCGTGGGGCCTCTTCGATCTGCTCGGCAACGTCGGCGAGTGGTGCGGCGACTGGTATGGCGAGCCGCTGCCTGCCGCCGGGGCGGTTGACCCGCGCGGTCCCGACCGCGGCACGAGCCGCGTCGTGCGCGGCGGCGCGTGGACCTTCCTGGCGCGGCGCGTGCGTGCGGCCAACCGCAGTTGGATCGAGCCCGGGTTGCGCCTCAACGTCCTCGGCTTCCGCGTCGCGCTGGCGCCGGTGCAGCCCTGAGCGATCCGGCGCGCAGCCGGCGACGCCCCGGGCCCCGCCGCCGTGGTTCGCGCGCGGGCTTGCCGGAGTCCTCTTGCGCGGATAGCAGACCGACATGCCGGTCCCATCCTCCGCCCAACCGTCCGCTTGGCGCAGTCCGCATGGACGCTCCTTGCCGGCGGTGGGCGGGCGGACGCTCCTCATGGCCGTCCTCAACGTCACGCCCGATTCTTTTTCCGACGGCAACCAATTGCCGACGCCGCAGGCGGTGGTGGATCGCGCCGGCGAAGTGATCGCCGCCGGCGCCGACGTGTTGGACCTCGGCGGCGAATCGACGCGGCCCGGCGCCGCGAGCGTAGCTGCGGCGGAGGAATCGGCGCGGGTGCTGCCGGCCATCGCCGCCGTGCGCCGGGCGTGGCCCGACGTGCCGATCTCGATCGACACCTCCAAAGCCGACGTGGCC
Source organism: Opitutia bacterium (assembly GCA_016199925.1). GTDB lineage: Bacteria > Verrucomicrobiota > Verrucomicrobiia > Opitutales > Opitutaceae > JACQFT01. The sequence continues at coordinate 14,520 of JACQFT010000072.1, forward strand.
GTCGCGGCCGTGCGCGCCGGGGCGGATATCGTCAACGATGTCTGGGGCCTCACGCACGGCCTGCCCGCGGCCGAGCGCCACCGCTGGCTCGCCGCCGCCCGCGCCCACGGCGCCGCGCACGCGCCGCCCCCGGCGCCGACGCCGATGGCCGCAGCCGTGGCCGCGTTGCGCTGTCCGGTCGTCGCCATGCACAACCGGCCGGCGCGCGACTATACGGATTTTTGGCGCGACCTGCTGCTCGACCTGCAACTGAGCCTCGCGCTGGCGGCGGCAGCGGCGATCCCCGCGCCGCAAATCTGGCTCGATCCGGGCTTCGGGTTCGCGAAGGACGTGCCGCAAAATCTCGCGGTCGTGCGGGATCTCGCGCGCGTCGTGGCGCTCGGCCATCCGGTCCTGCTGGGCACGTCGCGCAAGTCCACCCTCGGCCGGGTGCTGAACGCCGAGGTGGGCGACCGGCTCGACGGCACCGGCGCCACCGTCGTGTGGGGCATCCAGCAAGGTTGTGCGATGGTGCGCGTGCATGACGTGGCGGCGATGCGCCGCTACGTGCGGCTGGCCGACGCGCTCCGGCAAGGGCTCGATTTTTCCGATGAAACCAAGTGACCGCCTTGTCCTGACGAGCATGAGCTTTCGCGCCTGCCACGGCGTGCTGCCGGTCGAACGGCGCCGGCGGCAGGAGTTCCGCGTCACGGTGGAACTCGAAGTGCCGCTCGCCCGCGCGGGCCGCACCGATGCGCTCGGCGACACGATCGACTACTGCGCCGTGCAGGGCGTCGTGCGCGCCGTCGTCGAGGGCGCTCATCGCAAGCTGATCGAGGCGCTCGCCGAGGACATCGCGCAACGGCTCCTCGCCGCCTTCCCGTCCGTGCGCGCGGTGAGCGTCGCGCTGCTCAAGCCCAGTCCGCCGGTCAAATTCAAGTTCGCCGGCGTGAGCGTCCGCCTGCGCCGCGAACGCGCGCGCCGCCGCCGCTGAGCGCATGTCCGGTGCGGTGCAGGCTTTCGTGGGGCTCGGCGCCAATCTCGGCGACCGGTGGGCGACGTTGCAGACGGCGCTCGAGCTGCTGCGGCAGACTCCGGGCCTCCCGGCGGTGGAGAGCTCGCCGGTTTACGAATCCGATCCGGTCGGCGTGCTCGATCAACCTCTTTTCCTCAACCTCGTCGCCGGCGTGGAGACGACGCTTGCGCCCGAGGCATTGCTCCGGCGGCTGGGGGAAATCGAGCACCACCTCGGCCGGCAGCGAACGGTGCGGTGGGGTCCGCGCACCCTCGATCTCGATCTGCTCCTCTTCGCGGGCGAGACGCGCGCGAGCCCCGATCTGGAACTGCCGCACCCGCGGATGTTCGGGCGCGCGTTCGTCACCGAGCCGCTGCGCGAACTGCTGCGTCGCCCGCGCTTCCAGCAACCGGCGTGGGCGGAGCTGCGCGCGCGGTTGGCCGCGCTGCCGCCTGGCGCCGGCCTGCGCCCCTGGCGGCCGGACTGAGCGCGCCCCCGGGAAACCGGTTGCATTTGCCAGGAGCGTTCGCGAACTTCGCCGGGCATGTCCGAGATTTTCCAACTGCTCCAAACCGACCCCGCCACGGCGGCACGGCGCGGGCGGCTGCGCACGCGGCACGGCGTCATCGAGACGCCCATCTTCATGCCCGTCGGCACGCAGGGCACGGTCAAGGCGCTGACGCCGGCGCAGATTCGCGAGACCGGCGCGCAGATCATCCTCGGCAACACCTACCACCTGAATTTGCGGCCCGGCTCGGAGCTCGTGCGCGACCTCGGCGGCTTGCACAAATTCATGGGCTGGGACGGCCCGATCCTCACCGACAGCGGCGGCTTCCAAGTTTTCAGTCTGGCGAAACTGCGCGACATCCGCGACGACGGCATCGCGTTCCAGTCGCACCTCGACGGCGCGAAACTGTTTCTCGGCCCGCGCGAGGTGATGACGATCCAGGCCAACCTCGGCTCCGACATCGCGATGGTGATCGACGAGTGTCCCCCGTGGCCCTGCACGCGCGAGGAGTGCCGCCGCGCCGTCGACCGCAGCTACCGCTGGGCGAAAGAGTGCCGGCAGATCGCCGCCGACAACGGCTTCCTCGCCGGCGGGCACCACGTGTTCGCCATCGCACAGGGCTCGACGTTCGACGATCTCCGCCGCGAAGCCGCCGAGTCGCTCGCGGCGCTGGATTTTCCCGGCTACGCGGTCGGCGGCGTCAGCGTCGGCGAGCCCGAGCCGGAGATGCTCAAGCAGGTCGCCGCCACGACGCCGTTTCTGCCGGCCGACAAACCGCGCTACACGATGGGCCTCGGCACGCCGCCGCAGATTCTGAAGATGGTCGCGCTCGGGGTCGACCTGTTCGACTGCGTGCACCCGACGCGCGTGGCGCGCAACGGCGCGGCGTTCACCCCCGACGGTCTCATCAACCTCCGCAACGAGCGTTATCGCGCCGACCCCGCGCCGCTCGTCGAAGGCCTCGACAACTACACCTGCCGGCATTTTTCGCGCGCCTACCTGCGGCACCTCGTGATGGCCAACGAGATTCTCGCGAGCACGCTGCTCACGCTGCACAACCTCCATTTCTACCTCGACCTGATGGCGCAAGTCCGCGCGCACCTCGAAGCCGGCGACTACGCCCCGTGGCACCGCGCCTGGATCGAGCGTTACGAGGCGGGCGAGCGGACAAAATAAAAGCCCGCACTGCCAAAGCGCGGGCTGAGAACCGGCGGTTTGCGACCGCCGCTCGTTTTGTTTAGAACTTAAAGCGCAATCCAAGATCGTAAGCCCAGACCGTCGGGGCGTTGCCTTGCAGATCGATTTTGGCGACCTCGGCATAGACGCTGGCTCCGGCCCGGAACCACCGGCTGGCGCCGACGCCGTCGCGGACCTCGCGGTTTTCGTTGCCTTTGAAGTAATCCCGAACCGTGATTTTCGGCGTGAAGACGAGCGGCCCGGCCGGAATTTCCACCCCGACGCCGAGGTTCCAGAGTCCGGAATCATTGGTGTCACTGCCGGGGCCGGCCGAAACCGCCTCGAAAGTGTAACCGAGGCCGGCGATGGCAAAAGGCTTCACCCCGCCCGCCTAGGTCTCGCCCCCGTCTGGCCGCCCGAGAGGTGCGGGCCCGCCGCCGACGGCCGCGAGCTGCGACTCGTGCGCCGGACCGAGCCCGGCCAAGCCGGAGCGCATCTCCGCCAACAACCCGGCCGCCCGCTCCCGCCGCCACCCGCGCTCAATATCCGCCGGCCCACTGCGGGAGTGGTGTGGAGACTTTTCGGAAACCGGCGAGGTCTGTCTTCCCGACGGCGGAAACCCCGCGCGCCCCGGTCGCGGTTGCGCGCGCACCCCGCTCCGTTGCTCTTTCGGCCCGCGACCGAAGTCCACCAAGCGAGCTCCGGCCCAAACCCCGCCCACATAAGTTTGCCCGCCGCGGGAGGGCGGGGCTCGCTCAGCCCGACGCCGTCGGCACGGGCTCGTCCAACCGGCGACCCGCTTCGTGGTCCGGCGAGGCTGAGCGTTCAGAAGTCGGCATCGCTTTTCTCGGAGCCAGTCGTCCGGCGATCTGCCATAGCAGCATCCCGAGAACGGCGAGAACGAACACCGTGCCGGAAAGCGTGTGCCCATAACCCCCGGTGGCGGTCGCCAACGCTCCGTCGGCCTCTTTCCAACTGGACGTGGTGGTGCGCCGGTAGAGGAGCGGCAGCGTAAACAACAGAACACCCCAGCTAAAAATCCAGCGGCCGGGTTCCACCCGGTTGCCGCTTTCCAGGCGCGCGCGGGCATATTTGAGGCAACGCCACGACTGATAGGCCACGACCGCAGCCGCTATCGTCAGGGCTGCCTCCGCCCCGGTGTGACTCTCGTATTTCAGGCCGACGGCGCGCGAATACTCGACCGTGCGAAACCAATTTAGGCTGGCGAGCAAGGCGCAGTATGCAGCGCCCGCGAAGTAAATTCTAATGGGGTCTTTCATAATCTTTGCCCAACGTCATCGGTCAGCCTCGGGGTGGTTTGCCGTGCTCTGTCGAACCAGGCCGCTGACGCGGCGCAGGGGTGACGGGTGAGCGAGGATCACGGTGGGGCGAGGATGGTGGGTGGTCGTTGTCGGGGCAAGGCTGGAGGTCGTGCCTCGATTCAAGCCGCAGGTCTTTCCGGCTTGCTCGCGGAAACGGTTTCCCGCGTGGGTCAACGCGCTTGCACGCGCCAAACCGCGCCCGCACGCGCGCCGGCCCACACTCGCGAAACCAAACCGGAAAGCCGTGATCCAAATCGACGCGCAAATCGTCCGCGCGTTGCTCCACTGCGAAGCGGGGCGCGACCAAGCCGTCGCTGCCGCGCGATCCCGATTCGCTCCAGGGCTGCGCCGCTCGGCGCGAACTGCTCCTGGACGCGCTCGCCGCCCGGAAGATTTATCGGCGTGCCGCCGGCCGACAAAACGCGCCGCCCGGCGATGCGGCACGGCGGCGATCCGGCCGGCCTCGACGAGGCGCCGGTGCGCGAACACGGGTAGCCTCCGGGGAAGGCGCACCACGGCCCGCCGTCGTCGATGCGCCCGGCCGTGGTGGTTCACTTCAGGTTGAACTTGTAGCCGAGATCGAAGACCTGCTCGCTCTTGCGGTCGAAGGGCAGCCTGCCCTTGGAGTAGGTGAAGCCGAGGCCGTTCTCCATTTCTACTCCCACGGCCCAATACTCGGAGCGGGCGAGGCCGGCGTTGCGAATCGCCGCCGACGGCGAGATCTCGCGGAACACGCGGTAACTGCCGAACGCCCACACGTCCTTGCCGCCGATGCGGGCGACCTTGGTCTTCATCGCCAGCTCGCCCCGCCAACGGCCGTATTTCGAATCATCCGGGTCGAGCGCGAGCCGGCCGGCGTTTTTTTGCGGGTCAACTTGCTCCAACCCCACCAGCACGAGCGGCAGGGCGTGGCCCGAGGGCTGGAAGCTCGAGTCCGCTCCGGTGAGGTAACGCAGGCCGGCAAACGGCCAGTCGAAGAGGTTGAAGTCCGCCCACGCCGATTTCGGGTTCCAGGCGCGGATGACGCCGCTGACGAGCAGGCCGTAGGCATACTGGCGTTGGGTGAAGTCCTGGTTGCTCTCGAGGGAAAAGTTGCCCGAGGCGCGCCAGAAATACTGCGTGCTGAGCTGCGCGTTCACTCGCGACTCGATTTCCTTCCAGACGGGGCTGGCGTCGAGTTCTTCCGGCGTGCCGGTGAATTCAGAGGCAAGTTGCGTCAGAGCATTCAACTCGGTCTGCCACCGGCGGGACTCAACGACGGGCTCGAAACCGCCCTTCGAGCCGAAGAGGTCGAAGCTCGCGCCCGTGTCGAGGAAGTCGGCGGGGTTGCGCTTCGGGTCGAAGGCGATGTTGCCCTTGGCCCGGAGGGTGAAACTGAGCGAGAGGGGATGACCGAGTCTGGCGTCAAGCTCGTGGTGCTTGAGCGACTTCTCGTAGGAATACTCCAGGCCGAGCGAGGCGTCGGCGCCGTCCTTGGCCTCGAAGGCTTTGAAGCGCACGTTCAAGTTCTTCAGCGCGCCGGCCAGCGCGCCGATGTTGCCGGCCGAGCCGCCGGCGCCGCTGCGCAGCGAATCGAGCACCTGGTTGAGGACCGCGGGATCGTTCAACCCGTCTTGCAGTTTCTTCTTGAGCGCGTCCCGGATTTTCTCGTCGAGCAGAGGGCTCTTGATGGCCTCGAGGGCGGGCGTGAACTCCGGGGCGGGCTCCGGCGCGGCGGCGGCGAGGGAGGCGCCGAGCAGCGCGGCGGCGAGGGAGAGGCGGATCGTCTTCACATGCGCTCCCCCGTGAAACGATAGGCTTCATCCACGGCCACGGCGAACTCGCACAGCGTCTTGTCGGCGCTGACGAGCACGTCCGCCATGCTGTTCGTCGCCAGCGTGCGGTTGAAGCCGGGCTCGTATTTGGCACCGAGGCCGGTGGTGAACATGTTGTCGAGCTGGGTGGCGAGCGCGAGGGCGTCGGTGCGGCGCAGCTCCGGCGTGGCGGCCGGGTTCCAATAGGCGAACCGGACCATCGTGAGTTTGCCGGCAGGTCCGAAGACTTCCTTGAACTGCTTCAGCACGCGGAGAAAAGCCCACGATCTCACGCAGGCGATGTTGTTGTTGGTCCAATTGCACTCGGTGGGCATGGGCGGGGAGGTTGGGGGTTGGGGAGAGATTCAGAGGGCGAGGTCGGCCCAGACGCAGGCGTGGTCGGAGGCTTCGTTTTGCGGGCCGGTGACCTGCGAGAAGCGGGCTTCGTTTTTCACGAGCATGCCGCGGCGTTCGATGCCGACGGCTTGGATCGCGGCGAAGACCGGGTCGGACCCGAGCAGGTAGTCGAGCTGCTGCTTGCCGCTGTGATAGGTCCAGCGCGGCTGCTGCTTGAAACCGGCGAACTCGAACACGTCGCGCAGGTGCGGCACGGTGAGCAGCGGCTTCAGCGAGGCGCTGGCGGGGTCGGCGTTGAAATCGCCGGCGACCACCACCCAGTCTTTCTTCAGATCGTAGCGGCCGAGAATTTCGCGGACGCGCGCGGTTTGCCGGAGGCGGCGGGCGTCGTTGGACTGCGGCGTGCCGTAGCCCTGGCTCTTGAAATGGTTGGCGAGCCACCAGAGCGTTTTTTTGCCGGGCAGCGCGATCTCATACTCGGGGCAGTCGCGGCTGAAGATGGTGTGCGCGCGGCCGGCGGTGTCCTTGTAGCTGTCGTCGACGTGGCTGCGCACCGAGCGGATCTCGTGGCGGCTGTAGAGGCCGACGTCGATGCCACGCGGGTCGTTGCCATCGACGAGCTGCGCGTGGGGATATTCCGCGTGCTGCGGTTTGAGCACCTGGTCGTTGAACCGCACGAGGGCGGGGCGGCTCTCCGCCTCGACGACGCCGAGGATGTCGGCTTGCACGGCGGCGATGACGCGGCCGGTGTTGCGCGTGGACTCGTCGTCGACGTCCTCGCTCTTGAGTTCGACCCAGCCGATCCAATCGCCGCGACCGGCGACCTTGAGGCTGAGCGCCTTTTGTTTGCTGACGGAGAAAAGTTTTCCCTTGGCCAGGTTGAGGCCGAACCACGGGTTGCCCTTGCCGCTGGCGAAACCGTATCGCGTCAGCAGGGCGACGATCTCCTGTCCGGTGGTGCCGGTGTAGTTGTCGCGTGCGAGCAGAGTGGTGAGGCGGTCGATGTCATCGAGGACGGCTTTGGCGGCGGGCGAAAACCCGGCGAGCTGGAGCAGTTTGGGCCGGCGGAAGAGATTGTTCAGGTTGTAGGTGGCGAGGCGGAGTTTCATGGGCGGTTCGGGGTTGGCCCGACAGTAGCGAACCGCCGGCTGTCACCCCAGCGGGCAAACCACCTAAAATTAGGTGGTCGCGGGCCGGGGCTGGCGTCGCCGGTCGCGCGCGCCACGGGCGCCGCTTCCGGCCGGCGCCGCCGGGAAACGGCCTCGGCTCCGGCGGGGTTGCGCGGCGCCGGCGCGCCGGCGGTCGCCGCAAAAGATTTCTGCCCGCTATTAAGCGGGTTAAATCAGGCCGGCGGACGAGAATCGGGTTTGCGCCGCCTAGCGGGCCCTGCACTGTTGCCGCCGTGGTGACGCCCGACGACCAGAACCGACAAAGCCGCGAGATCGTGGAGCGCCTGAAGAAGTCGAAAATTTTTCGCGACTACGAGAAGGCCTTTCGCGACACCACCGGGCTGCCGATCAATCTGCGGGCCGTCGAGGCGTTCGACCTGCCGTTCCACACCGACCCGAACGAGAATCCGTTCTGCGCGCTGATGGCCAACACCAACCACTCCTGCGCGGCCTGCCTGCAGTTGCAGCGCAAGGTCGAGGAGGAGGCGAAGCTGGAGCCGAAGACGCTCAAGTGTTTCGCCGGTCTCTGCGATTCCGCCGTGCCGATCCGCGTGGGCGACAACCTCGTGGCGTTCCTCCAGACCGGCCAGATTCTCCTGCACCGGCCCAATCAGAAAGAGTTCACGCGGTTCACGCGCGAGCTGCTGAAGTGGGGCACCGCGGTCGATCTGAAGAGCGTGGAAGAGGCGTATTTCCAGACCCGGGTGCTCGAGAAAAAACAATACGAGGCGGTCGTGCGCCTGCTGGCCATCTTTGCGCAGCACCTCAGCGCGCTGAGCAACCAGTTGATGGTCGCGGCGGAGAAGGTCGAGTCGCCGATGGTGACCAAAGCGAAGCTTTTCATCCACGAACACCAGGACGAGGAGCTCTCGCTGCGGCAGGTTTCCTCGGCGGTGAACACGAGCGCGTTCTATTTCTGCAAGATGTTCAAGCAGGCGACGGGGCTCACCTTCACCGACTACCTCGCGCGCGTCCGCGTCGAGAAGGTGAAGAACCTCCTCCAGAACCCGCACAAGCGCATCA
>JACQFT010000058.1 GCA_016199925.1 Opitutia bacterium
GACAGCATGCCCAAACGCGACTGATGGCCGGTTGACGCGGACGAAATTTCCTTTCCACTCTGCAACGCCCCACCCCAACTGATGCATCCATCCGAAATCATCATCCTGCGCGAACTGCTCAACTCCGAGACCGGCCACGTCAGCGGCGTGCGCCTCGGGAAACTGCTCGGCGTGTCGCGCGTCGCCGTCTGGGCGCAGCTGCAGAAACTCACGCAACAGGGCTTCGTCTTCGAACCGGTCCGCCGCCGCGGCTACCACATCGTCCGCCCTCCCGCCGCGCTCCACCCCGCTCTCGTGCACGCCTATCTCAGCGGTCGCCAGCGCGTGCCCGGCATCATCTGCCTGCCGACGGTCGACAGCACCAACAACGAAGCCGAGCGCCGCCTCGCCGCCGGTGAGCAAACCCCGTTCGTGATTTTCGCCAACGCGCAGACGCACGGCCGCGGCCGCCGCGGCCGCCCCTGGCACAGCGCCGCCAACGGCAACCTTTACGCGACCTTTGTGTTTCGCCCGCAGCTCGAGCCCGCGCGCATGCAGGACTTCACGCTCTGGATGGGCCTCAACGTCTGCGAGCTCGTCGCGAATTTCTGCAAGCTCACGCCCGGCCTCAAATGGCCCAACGACCTCCACCTCGACGGGAAAAAAGCCGGCGGTATCCTCACCGAGGCGCGCATCGACGCCGACCAGATCCGCGATCTCGTCTTCGGTCTCGGCCTGAACATCAACGGCCGCCACGCCGACCTCCCGCGCGAACTCCAGCGCACCGCGACTTCGCTCGCCGAGGCCACCGGCGCGCCGGTCGACCTGAGCCGTTTCGCCGCCGCGCTCATCGGCCGCATGCTGTCGGCCTACGACGCCTTCCTCGACGGCAGTTACCGCGACACCTTCACGGCACTCTGGAACCGCTACGACGTGCTCCGCGAAAAGCCGGTCACCGTCATCCAAGGCACGCGCACCGTCAGCGGCATCGCCGCCGGCATCGACGCCGAGGGCTCGCTCATCCTGCGCACCGCGGGCGGCAAAACCGAACGTTTCCGCGCCGGCGAGGTCACACTCGCCAAAGACGCCCTCTGAGGCAGGGCGAGGCGTCTCGCCGAGCCGCCATCGCACGACGGCTCACCGAGACGGTTCGCCCTCCCGATTAATCCGATCTGACACGAGGCTTGCCCGCGGGGGCGATTGTCCGTGTTAATGTCCGAGCGCCCGCCACTCGCCGCATGTCCGCTCTTCCCGAACTCACCATCGAGGCCGAAAACCTCGTCAAAACCTACGGCTCCCTCGTCGCCGTCAACGATCTCAGCTTCACCGTCAAACGCGGCGAGATCGTCGGCCTGCTCGGCCCCAACGGCGCGGGCAAGAGCACCACGATGCGCATCCTCACGGGCTATCTGCCCGCGACCTCCGGCTCGGTGAAAATCTGCGGCGTGCCCGCCGCCAGCCAGCCCGACGCCATCAAGCGCCACATCGGCTACATGCCGGAAAACAATCCGCTGCCCGAGGATTTGCGCGTCTCCGAATACCTCTGGTTCCGCGGGCGCCTGAAGGAAGTCCCCCGCGCCAAACTCCGCCGCCGCATCGACGAAGTCCTCGAGCTCTGCGATCTCAAGCGCAGCCGCCACCGCGTCCTCGGCCGGCTCTCCAAGGGCAACAAGCAGCGCGTCGGCATCGCCGAGGCCATCCTCTCCGAGCCGTCCGTCATCATCATGGACGAGCCGACCATCGGCCTCGACCCGCATCAGATTCTCCTCGTGCGCGATCTCATCGCCAGCCTCCGCGGCCGGATGAGCGTCATCATCTCCAGCCACATTCTGCCCGAGATCGAGGCCACCTGCGACCGCGTGCTCATCATCAACGCCGGCCGCATCGTCGCCCAGGGTTCGCCCGCCGAGCTCCGCCGCGAAATTTTCGGCCGGACCAACTACCGCGTCGAACTCGCGGGCGACCCCGCGCAACTGCCCGCGCTCCTCGCCGCCGTCGAGCCCTCGCTCCTGCCGTCCTCCGCCGGCGAGGCGGACGCCGACGGTTTCGCGGCGCTCACGCTCACGGCCGAGTCGCACCTGGATTTGGGCGAGGCGCTGCTCCGCGCCCTGGCGGGCACCGGTTACCGGGTCCGGGCGCTCAGCCGGCACCAACCCTCGCTCGAGGATGTCTTCCTCGCCGCCACCCGCCGCAGTTGGGACGCCCGCCTGCCCGACCACCGCCCGCCCACCGGCGAAACCCGCGCGCCATTGCCGAAACTGTGAAGAGACAATGGACCACGAGACAACGGACTGCCGACTACGGACTCACCTCATGACAAACCGAAAGACATCCGACCCAACTGCGCGCTTCGCCGAGCCGTGTCTAGCTCGCGAAACCCCGTCGTCCGTCGTCCGTGGTCCCATTGTCCCGTAGTCCTGCCTTCCCCCATGCGCCACTTCTTCACCATCCTCTCCCACGAAATCCGGTCGCTGCTCTTCAACCCGAGCACCTACGTCGCGGCGGTGCTGTTCCTCGCGCTGATGGGTTTCATTTTCACCGGCATCCTCGACGCCTACAGCAAGGCGCCGCAGGAGACGCCGCCCGCCGCCATGTTCTTCCAGCTCTTTTGGATCCCCGTTTTCTTCATGGTGCCGCTGCTGACGATGAAGTGCCTCGCCGAGGAACGCCGCCTCGGCACGCTCGAAACTTTGCTCACCACGCCCGTCTCCACCGCCGAGGTCGTGCTCGGCAAATTCGGCGCGGCCTACCTGCTCTACCTCGCGATGTGGGGCTCGACCTTCGGTTTCCACGCCGTGCTGCAACACTACGCGCCCGACCCGCGCTACCTCGACTCCGGCCCGCTCCTCGGCGGCTATCTCTTCATCGCCGTCAGCGGCCTGCTCTTCGTCGCCCTCGGCGTCTTCGCCAGCGCGATGACACGCAGCCAGTCGGTCGCCGGCATCTTCAGCTTCACGATGCTCTTCGCCCTCATCATCGGCGGCCGTTACCTCAGCGACGTGACCTCGCTCAACCACGACCTGCTCCAGCCGGTGAAGACCACCGTCGACGCGCTCCAAATTTTCCAGCACCTCGAGGACTTCACCCACGGCGTCATCGACACGCGGCAGGTCTTCTTTTACGTCACCGGCGCGGTGCTCGCGCTCATCTTCAGCATCCTCGGCGTCGAGGCCAAGCTGCTCCAAGGCTGATCTCACCCTGATGAAATTCGCCGACAGCTTCCGCGCCGCCCGCTGGGTCCGCCTCGTCAACCTGCTCCTCCAGGCCGTGCTGTTCCTCACGCTCTTCGGCGGACTCAATTACGTCGCCCTCAACCACGCCTGGCGCTTCGACCTCACCGCCAGCCGCCGCCACTCGCTCTCCGCCGAAACCAAATCCTACCTCGAACGCCTCGCGCAACCCGTGCGCATCGTCGTCACCCTCACCGACGACGGCGACAACAGCGAGGCCGCCCTCGCCTTCCGCGACATCTCCGGCCTCCTCCGCGAATACACCTACGCCACCCGCAACCACCCGCAGGGCGGCATCCGCGTCGACTACCTCGACGTCTATCAGCGCCGCCGCGACGCCGAGGCCCTCGGCATCGAGCAGCCCAACGTCGTCGTCGTCATCGCCGGCGACCACCGCCGCACGCTGACGCTCGGCGAGTTCTACCGCACGAAAAACCGCCGCCGCGAGGCGTTCCAGGGCGAAGCCGTGCTCACCGCCGCCATCCTCGACGTGTCGAATCCCGAAAAGAAAAAAATCTACTTCCTCGCCGGCCACGGCGAGATGAGCCCCGACGACGTCGACGGCGCGCGCGGCCTCTCGCAACTCCGCGACGAACTCCGCCAGCGCAACTTCGACCTCGCCGGCCTCGACCTCGCCCTCACCCGCAAAGTCCCCGACGACGCCGCCCTGCTCATCGTCGCCTCGCCCCAAAGCCGCTACCAGCCCTTCGAGGAAGAGCTGCTCCGCAACTACCTCACGACCCGCGCCGGCCGCGTCATCCTCCTGCTCGACCCGATGCACGCCCACGGACTCGACAACCTCCTCTTCGACTGGGGCGTGATCGTTTACGACAACGTCATCCACGACACGAGCCACGACTATCTCACCGACAGCGGCGAGCTCATCCTCCGGCACTTCGCGCCGCACCCGATCACGCAGAATCTCATCAACAACAAACTCCCCGTGCTCGTCGGCCCGGCCCGCGTCGTGAGCGACGACCTCGGCCGCGCGTCCGACGACGGCCTCAGCGTGAAAAAACTCATCGCCACCGGCGACACCGCGTGGGGCGAGACGAGCTACCGCCTGCGCATCCCGCCGGCCTACACGCCGGGGCAGGACTTGAAGGGCCAGCTCGGCGTGCTCGTCGTCTCCGAGCGCGTGAAGCCCGCCAACCTCGAGCTCAGCGTGCGCGGCGGCCGGCTCGCGGTCTTCGGCACCGCCGACCTCATCACCAACAACCGCCTCATCAACGTCGGCAACCTCAACCTCTTCCTCGCCACCGTGAACTGGTGCGTCGACCGCGACACCCAGTCGAACATCCCCGCCCGGCCCATCGAGAAATTCCAGCTCGCGCTCAGCCAGGAGGAACTCGTCCGCCTGCGGCTCGGCCTCCTCGTGGTCGTGCCCGGCGTCGTCGCCCTCCTCGGCCTCCTCGTTTACTGGACGAGGCGGAACTGATGAGCCGATCACCCGGAGCTTGGAGTCCGGAACAAGCCCAACTTCAAATCCCCCGCTTTCACAACCGATGACTGCCAACCCTCCACTCTTGGCTCTCAGCTCTCAGTTCTAGACTCTCAGCTCTGCTGCCCCCGCTCCCCATGCGCACCAAGATCACACTCGTCCTCCTCTTTCTCAACGTCGCCCTGTTTTTCTACATCACGAAATTCGAGTCCATCGTCGTCCCCGACGCCAACGGCAAACGCGTTTACGGCCCCGAGGCCGCCGCCATCGATTCCTTCACCCGCACCAGCAGCAGCGGCGCCACCCTCCGGCTTGAGAAACGCGGCGACTCCTGGTGGCTCACCCAGCCCTACGAGTGGCCGGCCAATCCCAACGCACCCTCGCCGACTACGGCCTCGCGCACCCCGCGCTCACCCTCATCTTCACCTCCGCCGGCAAATCCTATGTGACGAAGATCGGCGACAGCACCAAGATCGGCGACCGCCTCTACCTCCTCGCCCCCGACGGCCGGACGATCCACGTCGTCAACCGCAGCCTGACCGACAGCCTCGAGCGCCCGCTCGAGGACATCCGCTCCGAATCCATCTTCACCATCCCCGTCTTCGAGGTGCGCTCGCTCAGCCTGCAAACCGCCGCCCCCGCCAATCTCAAGGTGCGCCTCCGCCGCGACGGCGCGCGCTGGGCGTTCGAGACGCCCATCCTCGCCCGCGCCAACAAAGCCGGCGTCGAGGGCACGATCAACGCGCTCAACGCCCTCCAGACGAGAAATTTTCTCGCCCCCGCCGATCCCCGCCTCGAACAGGCCGGGCTCGACGCGCCCACCCTCCGCGTCACCCTCGAAGGCAACGCCCGCCGCGAGACCCTCCTCCTCGGCGCCGCCGCCGCCCCCGGCGAGTTCTACGCGAAGATCGAGAACAAAGCCGCCGTCTTCACCGTCGCCCTGCCCCCGCGCCTCCTCGCCGATTTGCACGGCGCCCAGGAAACCCTCCGCGACCGCCACGTGCTCGATTTCGATCCGCCCACCGTCACCAGCCTCGCGCTCGCCGCGCCCGGCCAGCCCGAGCTCTCGCTCCAGCGCCTCGAGGCCGGCCAGGGCGCCGAGTCGTGGCAGCTCGTCGTGCGCAGCGGCAGCGGCCAGGCCCCGCAGACCCTCGCCGCCGACACCGCCGTCGTGCACGAGCTGCTGCAAAAACTCCAGTTGCTCGCCGCCACCAAGTTCCTCAGCGACGCCCCGTCCGCCGCCGACCTGGAGAACTACGGGTTCAACCGGCCTGAGCGGGAGATCACGCTCAACCTCAGCACCGGCGGCGGCCTGACCGGCAACACCCCCTCCGCCCTCACCCTCCAGATCGGCGTCGCGCCCGACCAGCGCGCGGTGGCCTACGCCCGCGTGACCAACGCCCCCTACGTTTACCAGATCGACCCCGCCGTGCTGCGCGACGCGCCCGCGCTCGTCCGCCACTACCGCCAGCGCATCCTGCGCGAACTGCCCGCCGGCGCCCGCATCGGCGGCCTCAGGCTCACCGACCTCGCCACCGGCCGGCTCCTCCTGGAGAAAACCGCGCCCACCGACGCCGGGCTCACCGCCGAATCACTCGCGCCCGACCCCGCGCCCGAACCCCGCCGCAAAGCCCTCGCCAGTTTGCTGGCCGAGCTGCGCACCCTGCGCGCCCGCCGTTTCCTCGCCGACACCTTCACGCCCGACCACGCCGAACTCAACGGCGAAGCGCACCCGTGGAAATACCGGCTCGAGGTCACCCTCGCGCTCGAAGGCGGCAGCGGCACGGCGCAGACGACCACCAGCACGCTCGTCTTCACCGACCGCCTCGGCGGCACGACGCAGCTCGCCGGCACCGCCGAATTCGGCGGCGTCGTCTTCGAGGTCACCCAGGAGCTGCTCGACGCGCTCTTCACCCTCACCTACGCGGAGCAGCACGACCCCGGTCCGCCGCCGCCGGAACCGGTGCCGCCCGCCGCCGCAACACCGAAGCGTTGAAACGGCCGCCGACGTGAATGGAGCCAAAGCCGAACCGCGCGCCGGGCGCAGCCCGGCTGCACCCCGCCCTCCGCCAACCGAACTCCGATGAGCGACCCTAGACCCACGACACCCGTGCGCTTCTGCCTCTCGTGCTGCCACGCCGTGGTCTGCTGGGCGGTCTGGCTGGTGCTCGCTGTCTCGCTGGTGACGCTCGGCTACGTCGCCCTCGCGCGCGAACTGCCGGTGCCGGATCTGCTGCTTCGCCGCGCCGAGCGCGGCCTGGCCGCCGCCGGCTTCGACGTGCAGTTCGGCCGCGCGCGGTTCGACCTGACGGGGAAAATCCTCCTCGAAGACGTGCGCGTGCGCGCGCAACAGTTCCAGGAGCCGCTGCTCGCCAGCCGGCTCGTTTACCTCGACCTGAATTTCTGGTCGCTCCTCGCCGGGCACACGATCCCGCACGTCGTCCGCGTCGAGGGCGCGCTGCTGCAACTGCCCGCGATGCTCTCGCCGAGCGGCGCCGCCGAGCCGCTCGTGCGCGATCTCGCCGGCACCCTGCGCCACGAGGGCGGCGCGTGGCACCTCGACCAGGCGGCCGGGCGCGTCAACAACGTCGCCGTCACCGTGCAGGGCCGCTACACGCCGCCGCGCCGCCCGCCGAACGCCCCCCCCTTGCGCCCGGCGGAAATCGTGAGCCGCTTCCTGCAGGCCGGCCGGCGCCTCGCGCTCGCCCTCCACCAACTCGACGCCTGCGAACAGCCGGCGCTCGCCCTCCGCCTCGAAACCCAGCCGGGCGTCGGCAACACCGCCGAGGTGCACTTCACCGCGCGCACGCTGCGCGGCCCCTTCGCCGCCGGCCTGCGCGTCGACGACCTCGCGGCCACCGCGACCGTGCGGCTCGACGGCCCCGGCCCGCGCCCGTTGCGGCTGCTCGCGGCCGCACGGCAGGTTGATTTCGCGGGCAAATTTTCCGGCGCCGCCGTGCGCGCCGTCATCAGCGCGCAACTCGCCGCCGACCGGTTGTCGGTGACCCCGGTGAGCGCGCAGCTCGCCGCGGGCTCCGTCGCGGCGCTCGGCGAGGTCGCGCAGGCGCCCGTCGTGCAACTCGCGCTCAGCCGCTGGCCCGAAGTCCGCGGCGAAGCCGCGGCGCAGATCGACGGCGCGTGGCTGACCGCCGGGGCCGAGGCGCACGTGCGCGAGGGCGTCGCGCGCGTCCACGGCGCCGGCCGCGCGAATCCCGGCGTCACCAACCGCGTGCTCGCCCGGTTCGCCCCGTGGCTCGCGCCGTATCTCGTGCTCCTCGACCCGGTCGACCTCGACGCCGTCGCGCGGTTCGGTCCGGGCTGGAAATTCACCGACGTCTCGACGCGCGTGCAGGGCGGCCGGCTCGACTCGCACGGCGTCGCGATCACTTCGACGCGCGGGCGCATCGCCATCGACCGGCAGGGCGACTTCCTCGCCTCCGACGCCGAGGTCGGGGCCGGCGGCAACTCCGCGCGCGGCAGCTACTGGATGAATTTCCACTCGCGCGACTACCGCATCCTGCTCACCGGCCAACTCCGGCCCGCGGAGATCAGCGGCTGGTTCCGCACCGCCTGGTGGCCGAACTTCTGGAGCGACTTCGATTTCACGGCGGCCGCGCCCCGCGCCGATGTCGACGTGAGCGGCTGCTACCGCGACCCCTCGCGCACGATCTACTTCGGGCGCGCGGACACCGAGAACGCCGCGGTGCTCGGCGGGGACTTCGAGGCCGCGCACACGCTGATGTTCCTGCGCCCGCAATTCCTGCACCTGCTGGAATTCCGGGCCAGCCGCGCCCGCGGCGCCGAGCGGGTGAGCGGCGTGTTCCAGCGCTTCGCCGATCCGGTGACGAAGCAAACCCTGCGGATGGAATTCGCGGGCGACGCCAACCTCGACCCGGCCGTCTATCGGCGGATGGCCGGCCCCGCCGCCGCCGCGCTGCTCGACATGTGGGAGTTCACGACTCCGCCGCAGCTCCACGTCAGCGGCGAGCGCACCGGCACCGCGCCGCACGCCGTGCCGAATTTCACTTTCACCGGGCGCGTCGACGGGCCGGCGCACTACTACGGCTTCCCCCTCGAACGCGTGGCCGTGACCGGCGGCCTCACCGGGCGCGACCTGCGGCTCGACCGCATCGACGTGCAGGCGGCGGGCGGCACCGGCCGCGGCAAGGCTTCGCTCGGCGGGCCCGACGGCGCGCGCCAGTTGGGCTTCGATTTCTACGTGAAGGACGCCGACCTCGCGCGCACCATCCGCGCGTTTGAGGAATTCGAGGCGCACCGGACCGGCGCCAAGGGAAATTCGATGACCGACAGCAAATTCATCCAGCACGCCTCGGGCGGCAAACTGGAGCTGTCGCTCTCCGCGCTCGGCGAGCCGGGCGTGTTCCGCAGCTTCCGCGGCAGCGGCAACGCGCAACTGACCGGCGCCGAACTCGCCGAGATCCACCTCTTCGGCCTGCTCTCCCAGGCGTTGAGCGCCGTGTCGCTGAATTTCTCCTCGCTCAAACTCGACACGGCGCGCAGCAGTTTCCGGCTGGAGGACGGGCGGGTGCATTTCCCTGACCTGAAGATCAGCGGCCCGAGCGCCGTGCTCGACGCGAAAGGCGACTACAACTTTGAAACCAAGTCGCTCGATTTTCTGGCCCGCCTGAAACCGTATGAGGAGACGCGCAACCCGCTCAAACAGGCGATCGGCATCGTGCTCAATCCCCTCGCCAGCATCCTCGAGCTCAGGCTGACCGGCCCGCTCACCAAGCCGTCCTGGTCGTTCACCCTGGGGACGAGCAATCCGCCGCGCCCCGCCGAACCGCCTCCGCCGCCCGCCGCGGCGGAAAAACCCGCCGAGACGGCACCGCGCCCAAAAAGGTGAGAACGCCTGCGCCGGTAAACCGCAACGGCTCCCGCCGCACCTAGGTGAAAGCCCCTAAAAGCGCATTGCTATGCTCTGGCGCGTAACCTACGAATCGTCCGAAACCCCGATGCCGCCCACCGCTCGCTCGTCTTACTCGCAATACGGCTACTTGGCCCCCTTTGCGCTGATTCTGCTGTTCGGGCTGAGCGTGCTGATCGGGTGGTGGACCGAAACGCTGGTCCTGGTGCAGCCGCGGAACTACGACACGCCGCTGCCGGCCAACGCGGCGCTGTGCCTGCTCCTGCTCGGCGCCTCGCCGCTCGCCGCCGCCCTGAAGTGGCGCAAGACCGGGCTCGGCTTCGCGGTCGCGGCGGCGATCCTGGGCTGGCTGACGTTGTCCCAAGTGGTCTTCGATTTCGACTTCGGCATCGACGACCTTTTCGTCAACCACCGCGCGATCTTCGACGGGGCGCACGTCGGCCGGATGCCCGCCGTGTTCGCGGCGGTGATGCTGCTCGCGGGCGGTTTGCAGGCGTGGATCTGCCATCAGCGCGCGCAGCCGTTCCGGCCCGTGGCGCTCGCGCTCGTCGGGTCGCTCACCGCCGCCTACGGCTTCACGGCGCTGCTCGCCTACAAGTCGGGCCTCAACTCGCTCGACCTGTGGGCCACCTACGCCCGCGTGGCGCCGCACTCGGCGGTCGCACTCGCGGTGTTCGGCGCCGGCCTCGTGCTGCTCGCCGCCCATGATTCGGGCTACCTCGGCGGGTCGGGCCCGCGCTGGCTGTGGCTGCCCGTCGTCGTCGGCGGCAGCACCGTCACGGTGATCTTCTGGTTCGCACTGCGCGAACGCGAACTGGGCTACATCAACAGCACGACCCAACTGACGATCAACAATATCGCCGCGCTGACCAGCGGCGAGACGGAGGGCCTGGTCGAAGTCATGAGCCGCGCCGCCGGGCGCTGGAACCGCAGCGGCGGCACGACGAAGGACGATTTTGAGAGCGACGCCGCCGCGCAGATGCGCGACTCGCCCGCCTACCGGTCGATCATCTGGGTCGATGCCTCGCTGCGCACGCGCTGGTTCTGGCCGCAGAAAGGCAACGAGGATGCCCCGCTGCTCGACCACGCGGGCAACCCGGTGCGCCGCGACGCCGTCGAGAGCGCCCGCAAGTCCCGCTCCTACGCGATCGCCGCGCCGATCGAGTCGCCGTTGCAGTCGCCGACCTTCGCCGTTTACACGCCCGTGCAGCGCGAGAACAGTTTCGACGGCTTCCTCGTCGGGGAATTCTATTACGACAAACTTTTCGACGTCATCGACCGCCGCCTGAACGTCGCGAGCCGCTACCACCTTGTGGTGATGGTCGCGCGGCCGCCCCAGGCCGACGTCGCCCACGGCGAGACCAAAGTCTATGAGTCGAGCGGCCGCGGCAGCGACGAGTTCGACGCCCGGCTCGTGCAGACGGCCGCGTTCAGCCTCTTCGGCCAGCGCCTGACTTTCCGCCTGACGCCGCGGCCCGAGTTCATCAATCCGACCCGCCAGTATCTGCCCGAGCTCGCGCTGCTGTCGGGCTGGGGCGTGAGCGCACTGCTCGGGCTCGTCGTCAACCTGGCGCAGGCCGCGCGCGCCCGCCAGGCGCGCGCCGAGCTCACCAGCCGCCAGTTGCTCGCCGAGAACGAGGAGCGCCGGCGCGTCGAGGCCCAGTTGAAACTCACCGACGAGCGCCTGAACCTCGCCCTCGATTCGACCCAGGTCGGCGTCTATGAGTGGAACGTCGCGACCGGGCAGGCGATCTACAGCCCCAGCGTCTGGACCTCGATCGGCTACGATCCCTCGACGATGCCGGCGACGACCCAGGCGTGGCTCGACGTGATCCATCCCGACGATCTCGCCGGCTTCCGGGCGGCCATCGCCGCGCATTTCGCCGGCGCGACGCCGTTCATCGAGCCGGAGTATCGCGTGCGCCACCACAACGGCGAGTGGGACTGGTTTTCGGCCCGCGCCAAGTGCGTCGCCTACGACCGCGACAACCGCCCGCTGCGCGTCATCGGCACCTGCCAGAACATCACGGCCCGCAAGCGCGCCGAGGAGGCGCTGCGCAGCAGCCAGGCGACGACGCGCAAACTCTCGCTCGTCGCGAGCCGCACCGACAACGCCGTCATCATCACCAGCCCCGACGGCCGGGTCGAGTGGGTCAACGAGAGCTTCACCCGCCTCACCGAGCTCCCGCTGGCCGAAGTCACCGGCCGGCCGCTGGTCGATCTGCTCGCCAGCCCCGACGAGGATCTGCACGCGGCCAGCCGCGTCGCCCGCGGCATCGCGCGGCAGGAATCGCTCACGACCGACATCATGCACTGCGCCCGCTCGGGCCGCCGGTTCTACGTGCATCTGGAACTGCAGCCGGTGAAAAACGAGGAGGGCCTCGTCGAAAACTTCATCGTCATCGAGACCGACATCACGACCCGCGTCGAAGTCGAGCAGCAGTTGCGCCGGGCCAAGACCGAGGCCGACGACGCCTCGCGCGCCAAGTCGGAATTCCTTGCGTCGATGTCGCACGAGATCCGCACCCCGATGAACGGCGTCATCGGCATGACGAGCCTTCTGCTCGAGACGCCGCTCAACGCCGAACAGCGCGACTACGTCAGCACCATCCGCACGAGCGGCGACGCGCTGCTGGCGATCATCAACGAAATCCTCGACTTCTCCAAGATCGAGTCCGGCCGGATGGAGATCGAGAGCCATCCCTTCGAGCTCGCGCAGTGCCTGGAGGAGGCGCTCGACATCTTTGCCCTGCAGGCCGCGGCCAAGGGCATCGAGCTGGCCTACTCCGTCGATCCGGCCGTGCCGCACTGGATCGTGGGCGACATCACCCGCCTTCGCCAGGTGCTCGTCAACCTCCTCAACAACGCGGTGAAGTTCACCGCGCGCGGCTTCGTCACCGTCGAGGTCAAACTCGGCGTCACCGGACCGCGCCAGCCCGGCGAAAAGCTGCTCCTCGATTTCGTGGTCACGGACACCGGCATCGGCATCCCGCTCGACCGGCAGAATCTGCTCTTCAAGCCCTTCAGCCAGGTCGACTCCTCGACCACGCGCAAATACGGCGGCACCGGGCTGGGTCTCGCGATTTGCGACCGCCTGTGCCAGCTGATGGGCGGCACCATCGACATGTCGAGCGAACTGGAGGCCGGGTCGCGGTTCCGGTTCAGCATCCAGGCCCTGCCCGTCGAGCCCTCGCCCACCGGCCTGCCCAAGCTCATGCCGGGCGCAGTGATCGTCGCCGCCGACGACCATCCGGTGAACCGGACGACTTTGGAAAACAATCTGACGAGCTGGGGCCTGGTCCCGCGTCTGGCGGAGAACGAGACCGGCGCGGTCGCGGCGCTGGCCGGGGGCAAAGTCGCCGCGGCGATCATCGACCACAAGCTCGGCGAAGCGTCCGGCCTGGGCGTCATCGCCAAGATCCGCGCGAAATTCCCGCGCCTGCCCATCGTGCTGTTCACCGACGCCGCCGAAGGCCCCCGGCGCGGCGAGTCGACCGACCCGCTCATCGTGCGCCTCCCCAAGCCGATCAAGCCGGCGTTCCTCCACGAGGCGCTCCGGCACCTGTTGTCGGGCGTCGCCGCCACACCGACCGCCGCCCCGGCCTCGAACGCCGGCCAGCCGAAGCTCGCCGATTCGATCCCGCTGAATGTGCTCCTCGTCGAGGACAATCCCGTCAACCAAAAGGTCGCCCAGCGGTTCCTCGAACGCCTCGGCTACCGCTCCGACGCGGTGGGCAACGGCCTCGAGGCCGTCCGCACGCTGGAGCAGCGCGACTATGAACTGGTTTTCATGGATGTGCAGATGCCCGAGATGGACGGCCTCGTCGCCACACGCGAAATCCGCAAGCGCCTCCCGGCGGCGCGGCAACCGAAGATCGTCGCCCTCACGGCCAACGCCATGCAAGGCGACCGCGAACGCTGCCTCGCGGCCGGCATGGACGACTACATCACGAAGCCGGTGAAACTCGAAGACATCGAGCTCATCATCCGGCAGATGTTCGGGAAGAAGGCCGGCTAGTCCGCCCGGACGTTGCCGCCCCCCGCCGGCCAAAGAAAACCGCGGGCGCCGGTTATTTCAAAGCTAGACGCCGGCGTCGCTTTGCATAGCGTGGGCGGACCCTACGAACCCATGCACCTGCCCCGGTCCCTGCTCGTTTGCATCGTTTCCGCCTGCCTGCTCGGCGACGCCCGCGCCAAAATCACCGCCCTCGTCGGCGGGCGCCTCATCGACGGATGGGGCGACGCCCCGGTCAACCACAGCGTCATCCTGATCGAAAACGACCGCATCAAAGCGGTCGGCACCATCGACTCCCTGCCCGTCCCGGCAGGGGCCGAGATCATCCGCACCGACGGCATGTCGGTCTTGCCCGCGAGGCCAGCATCAACGTCCGCCAGCGCATCGCCCGGGGCGAGATCCCGGGCCCGACGCTCTATGTCTCGGGGCCCTTCATCCAGCACGCCCCGTATCCCGGCACCGAAGCGTTTCGCTGGGGCGTCAACGGCGCCGATGACGCCCGCGCCAAGGTCCGCAAACTCGCCGAGGCCGGCGTCAACGTTATCAAACTCATCGACCAGGACCAGATGACCGAAGAGGAAGTCCGCGCCGTCGTCGCCGAGGCCCACGCCCATCGGCTGCCGGTCATCGCCCACGGTCACCGGCCCGACGAAATCCGCGTCGGCCTGAAGGCTGGCGTCGATCGCTTCGAGCACACCGGTCTGGCCATGGCGCCCGAGTATCCGGCCGACATCATCCAGTTACTGCAGGAGCGCACCGCCAAAATGTCGCTCGGCCCGCTCTACTGGTGCCCGACCATCGAGGGTTTTTTCAACTACGAAGACAACGCTCACAACCCCCTCCACATCGACGACCCGGGCTGGCAGCTCGGCGTCCCCCCCGACATCGTCGCCGACATCAAGGCGTCGCTGCGGCACCCCGGCTGGCTCGCTTATTACCAGATCACCCCGTTGCGGGCCAAGACCAGCGGCCGGAAATTTGAGCAGCTCCGCCGGGCCGGTCTCGTCCTCCTCGTCGGCACCGACAGCGGCATCCCGATGAAATTCCACAACCAATCCACGTGGCGGGAGCTCGACATCTGGGTCAACAAGCTTGGCGTGTCGCCGATGGACACGATTCGCGCCGCCACCTACTGGCCGTCGGTGATGATGAAGGTCGACGCCGACTACGGCACAATCTCGCCCGGCAAATACGCCGACATCATCGCGGTGAAAGGCGACGTGCTCCGCTACATCGACCTGCTCCAACGCGTGGACCTCGTGCTCAAGCACGGACAGCGCGTGAAGTGAGGCCCCGCCCGCATGATCGTCCACTGGACCCTTTTCCTCCCCGCCCTGGCGCTGCTGCTGGTCCCCATCGCTCTCTTCCACGGACCCAAGGTCCGTTACCGGGGCATCGCGCACGACTGGCGGGACATCTGGAAACAGACCTTCGCCCTCGGGCTGCACACGGTCGATTTCTGCCGGGCGACCCTTGGCGCGTGGTGGCTCCTGGAATCCCTCCAAAAAGGCGCCCATGCCACCGGAGCGATGCGCTTCGCCGTGCCCGCCACCGGTGCAGCGGTATTGCTGTCCGCCACCCTCCTGCAAACGACGTTTCGGGCGAAACCGGACAGCGTGCACGCCCCTTTCGTGTTCCTCGGCGGCCTCGTCTTCGGCTTCTATCCGCCGGCGATCGCCGCCTACGCGCTGCTTCTCGCCACCGTCACCGCATTCGGAACCAAGGCGCCCGCCGTCTTTTTCCCGATCCTGGCCTTCGCGCTCCCTGGCGTCGGATCGCTCTTCGCGCGGGGTCTCCTGCCGAGCTTGGTCGTCGGCTCGCTCGTCGCCCTCCTCCCTTGGCTTTGGTCGCTGCTCTTTAGCCGCGAAATGGTCGTCTCCTATCGCGGCCGCCGTCCGTCCGAAGGCTCGTCGTCAGCGCACCCCCACCGGGCTTAGCGGATCGCAGCGACCCGGAAATAAATCCGCCACCGACGGGTTGCCGAGTTCGCCTGTTCCTAAGAAAGCGAAGCTCTCAAAATGAACTCCCGGCCCCTCGTTTTCCCGAAAGGCCTACGGCAATTTTCTCAAAAAACCTTCGTTTTAGAGCCAAATTATCACGGAAATTGCGTTTATTGCTGAAAAACCTGTCGTTTTTACAATTTGGCGCTCGGAGCGAAAATCCATGATTGCCTATTCGTCTGAAACTTCTTTTGAACGCAGCTCGCCCAAACGACACTAACACAACACGCCTTACACACTTAACCCCGGCCGACCGTTGGACCTCAAACAAATCAAGCAGATCATCGAACTCATCAAACGCTCCGAGCTCACGGAGTTCGAATTTGAGGAGGACGGATTTAAGATCAAGGTTAAGCGCGGAGCCGGCGGCCAGCCCGTGATCATGGCCCCGGCCAGTCTGTCGGCTCATCCCTTCCCGATCGCGCCGGTCCCCGCTCCCACCCCCGCTGCGCCCGTCTCCGCTCCCGTTGCCAATCCGGCTGGCGACGAAACCGGTTTCGCCTTTGTGAAGTCACCCATGGTCGGCACGTTTTACAAATCTGCCTCCCCGGAAAGCCCCGCGTTCGTCAACGTCGGCGCCAAGGTCGAGGAAAAATCCGTGGTTTGCATCATCGAAGCCATGAAGATCATGAACGAAATCCAAGCCGAAACCAAGGGCACCGTGGTAGAAATCTTGGTCGAGAACGGCCAGCCGGTCGAATACGGACAGCGCCTCTTCAAGGTAAAGCTGGCCTGACCCCCCGCGCACCCGATCCCGAGCCGGCCAGCACGTCTGTCCGGCTTAATTTTCTACCAAAATGATTCAAAAGATCCTCATCGCCAACCGCGGTGAAATCGCGCTGCGCGTCATCCGGGCTTGCCGCGAGCTGGGCATCAAGACCCTCGCCGTTTACTCCGAGGCCGACGTCCAGTCCCTCCACGTGCAGCTCGCCGACGAAGCCATCTGCATCGGCGGCCCCCGCAGCGCCGACAGCTACCTGCGCGCCGACCGCATCATCAGCGCTGCCGAGATCGCCGACGTCGACGCCATCCACCCCGGCTACGGCTTCCTGTCCGAGAACGCCAAATTCGCCGAGCAATGCGAATCCTGTAACATCAAGTTCATCGGGCCGAAATCCAAAAGCATCCGGATGATGGGCGACAAATCCGTCGCCAAAGACACCGTCCGCAAAGCCGGCGTCCCCATCGTCCCCGGCTCCGACGGCCCCGTCGATTCCGAAGCCGAGGCCGTCAAAGTCGCCCGCAAGATCGGCTACCCGGTCATCATCAAAGCCGTCGCCGGCGGCGGTGGCCGCGGCATGCGCATCGCGCACAACGACGTCTCCTTCGCCAAAGAATACCACGTCGCCCGCAACGAGGCCGAGAAAGCCTTCGGCAACGGCGCCGTCTACATCGAGAAATACATCGAGAAGCCCCGCCACATCGAGTTCCAGATTCTCGCCGACAGCCACGGCAAGGTCCTTCACCTCGGCGAACGCGACTGCTCCGTCCAGCGCCGCCACCAGAAGCTCATCGAGGAGTCGCCCTCCCCCTTCCTCAACGCCGACCTCCGCAAGAAAATGGGCAAGGCCGCCGTGCGCGCCGCCGAAGCCGCCGACTACGAGAACGCCGGCACGATCGAGTTCCTCGTCGATGCCAAGGGCAACTACTACTTCATCGAGATGAACACCCGCATCCAGGTCGAGCACCCCGTCACCGAAGAAGTGACCGGCATCGACCTGATCCGGCAGCAAATCCGCATCGCCAACGGCGAGAAGCTCGACTTCGACCAAGGCGACGTCCGCTGGACCAAGAACGCCATCGAGTGCCGCATCAACGCCGAGGATCCCGCCCGCAATTTCACCCCGTCACCCGGCACGATCAGCCTCTACTACGCCCCCGGCGGCCACGGCGTCCGCGTCGACTCCCATGCTTACAGCGGCTACACCATCCCGCCGTATTACGACAGCATGATCGGCAAACTCATCTGCTTCGGCGACACCCGCAAGATCGCGCTCCAACGCTCCTACCGCGCCCTCAGCGAATACCTCGTCCGCGGCATCAAGACCACGATTCCCCTCCACAAAGCCATCATGAGCGACCCCGTCTTCATCGACGGCAAAGCCACCACGGCCTACATGGAAGATTTCATGTCCCGCACGCCGACCGACCTCTTCTGAGCCGCGCCGACCGTGTTCGTCCGTGAGGTGGAGCGCGTTGACCTCAATGCGGTTTCTGCAAATGTAGGGCCGGCCCTCGTGCCGTGCCGTCTCCGTCCATTTCGTCAACTCCGTCCATCCGTGCCTTCCTTGGAAACCCGCTCCGCCCTCCGCACGCCATGAGCCGACACGCCTACTGGTTGGCCACCCTTCTCTTTGCCGGACTCGTGCTGGCCAAGTTCGACCCGCACTCCGGCTTCGCCAGCCTCCTCCGCTTCGGCGAGCGGTGGCAGGCCCAACGCCTCCCGGCCATCCGCAGTTTTTCCCTGCCCACCGTCGCCAACTCCGCCGGCTACGACGGACAATTCTACGCGCAACTCGCCCTCGACCCGCTCCTGCGCGATCCGGCGCTCGCCACGGCCCTCGACTCACCCGCCTACCGCGCGCGCCGCATCCTCGCCCCCGCGACCGCCGCCGCCGTAGGCCTTGGCCAACCGTGGTGGACCCTCCAAGCCTACGCGCTCCTCAACGTCGCCTGCTGGTTCGCTTTCGCGTGGCTGCTGCGCCGCACGATCGCCGATGCCGGCTGGCTCGGCTTCGCCCGCTGGGCCGGCTGCGTCTTCAGCATGGGCGTGCTCGACAGCGTGCGCCAATCCCTCGTCGACCTCCCCGCGATGCTGCTCCTCCTGCTCGCCGTCCGCAGCCATCTCCAAGCTCGCCCCTCGCGCACCGGCACATGGCTCTCTCTCGCCGCTCTGACAAAGGAAACCAGCCTGCTCGGCTCGCTCGCCGTGCTCTTTGATCCCTCGGCCGTCCGCGCCCAACCGCTCCGCCGCGCCGCGCTCTTCGCGGCCACCGCCCTCCCCCTCGGTCTCTGGTCGCTCTACGTCGCGTCGCGTTTCCCTCCTCTCGCCGGCAGCAGCGGCCTCGGCAATTTCTCCCTTCCGCTCGTCGGCGCTTTCGACCAACTCACGCTCTCTGTGCACGAACTCGCCCGCGGCAACCTCGACGGACGCTACTCCTTCGCCGTCCTCGCCCTCATCGGTCTCGCCGTCCAAGCCGCCGTGCTCTGGCGCCGTCCGCAACCCGACTCGCCTTGGTGGCGAATCGGTGCCGTCTACGCCCTCCTTCTCCTCTTCCTCGGCGCGTGGGTTGCGACCATGGATTTCACGGATCGCACGGATATCCAACCCTCGCGATGAGTGTTCGGTGCGCCTTTGCTTCCGCTCCTCTTTTTCTTCCCTCCCCATCCGTGGCCTCCGGGTCATCCGTGGTTTAAACTCTGCGTCTTGCTCCTCTCCCGTCCCATGCGCCTCCTTTCCCTGCTTTGCCTCGCTCTTGCCGCCGTCTCTTCCGCCCGCGCCGACGACACTCCGCTCGCCCGCGCCACCGCGTGGCTGACCGGCAACTTTTCCAACCTCGCCCAGTTTTCCTCCGACAAAGGCTACCGCCATGTCGACCTCCACGCCGTTCCGATCTTCGCCGACCGCACCGACGGCCCCTGGCTCTACGTCGAGCAATCCCTCGCCGACGCCCCCACCGTCCCCTATCGCCAGCGCGTCCATCAGCTCGTCGCCCGCGCCGACGGCGCCCTCGAGGTCCGCATCTACACTCTCGCCAACCCCGTCGCGTTCACCGCCGCGTGGCAGGACGCCGCCCGCCTCGCCAAACTTACCCACACCGACCTCGTCTTTCAGGAAGGCTGCACGGTCATCCTCCGCGAGCAACCCGATGGCTCCTTCCGAGGCGCGACCGAAGGCGCCGGCTGCGCCAACGATCTCAACGGCGCCGCCTACGCCACCTCCGACCTCATCGTGACGAAAGACCAGATCACCACCTGGGAACGCGGCTACAACGCCGCCCAAGCCCAAGTCTGGGGCCCGATGGGCGGCGGCTACATCTTCAAGCGCGTCGAATGACGTTGTAGGGCGGGCGCCGCCCACCCCGCCGTTCTTCAATGGAGCCGGGGCGCCCCCGCCCCGGTCAGTTCCAAGGTGGAGCGCGTTGACCCCAACGCGCTGTCCCGAGGTAGGGCGAACCGTCCCGGTGAGCCGTGTAGGGCTGGCGCCTGCCGCCATGCCGCGTCTTTTTCCGTAACCCTCCCGACTCATCTCGAAACACGAAGCTCGCGGAGCCCGCGAAGTCCAACCCCCACCGCTCCCTGTGAGCGGGGCGCCCTCACCCCGCTCCGAAAATCCCGCTCCGCGCCCTCCGCGCCCTCCGCGTTTAGACCTCTTCCCTCATCGCCAAATCCGACCACTCCCCCAGCACGCGTGACTCGATTGTCCAACCCGGCGCCGCGGCCGCGAACACGCCCTGCACTTGCTCCAGCTCGCGGCTGAGGATTCCGCTGAGCACCAATTCGCCGCCGGGCGCCACGGCACCGATCAGCTCCTTAGTGAACCGCATCAGCACATCGGCCTGGATGTTCGCCAGCACGAGTTCGGCCTGACGCCCCGCAAGTCCGCTCACCAGATCGCCCACGAAAAATTCCACGGCATCGCCGACGCCATTGAGCGCCGCGTTCTCCTTGCTGACCTGCACCGACTCCGGATCGTTGTCGAAGCCAGCCACGCGCGCGAAACCCAGCTTCGCCGCCGACAACGCGAGGATGCCCGAGCCGCAGCCCGCATCGAGCACGCGCAGCGTCTCCAGCCTCTCGCCTCTGGCCACTCGCCTCTCCGCAAAGACGACCAGCCGCTCGGTGCACAGTCGCGTCGTCTCGTGGTTGCCGGTGCCGAACGCCATGCCCGGATCGAGCCAGATGACGGCCTCGCCCGGCGGCACCGTGAAGCTCTCGCGTTCCCACACCGGCACCCAGTTGAGCCGCCCGAATTTCCACGCCTTGAAATGCGCCTTGTAGCTTTCCTTCCAGTCGCGGTCGGCCAACTCGTGCAGTTCCGGTTCGCCTGCGAGCCATTCCGGATCGAACAGCGCCGCGAGTTCGTTCCACGCCGACTTCGCCGTCGCGGCCTCGTCGAAATAGCCCGTCACCCACGCGCGCCCCGAGGGCTTGTCCTCGAGGATCATCATCCGCCGCTCCTCGCGCTCGGCGAGCAACTCCTCGATGGCCACAGCGGCGGTGAGCGAAACTTCAACTTTCAATTCGATGATGGGCATGAGGGGAGAGAATCAGGACTCGGAACAGAAACCACGGATTTCGCGGATTGCACGGATAAACAAAATCCTCCGCCCGCCATTTACAGAAGGAAACGGAGGACGCAAAGGAGGAGGCTGACTCGGGAAACTTTGTTAGCTTCGTTATCTTCTGTGCAAATTTAGCCCGGATTGATCCGTCGCGATCCGAGCCGCGTTCAAGACCACCGCGCGCGGTGTTTGCACAGAAGGAAACGACGAACACGAAGGACAGAGGCAGTCTCCGGAACTTTGCTTCCTTCGTTACCTTCTGTGTAAATTCAGCCCGGATTGATCCGTCGCGACCGATCCGTGATCAAAACCACTACGTTCGGAGTTTGCACAGAAGGAAACAAAGAGCACGAAGGACAGAGGCAGTCTCCGGAACTTTGTTTCCTTCGTTACCTTCTGTGCAAATTCAGCCCGGGTTGATCCGTGCAATCCGTGGCCAAACACTCCGAGGCTCGGACTATTTTTCGCTCAGCCGCGCGATCACCGCCGGCAACAACGTATGCTCGGCCGCGTGCACTTTGGCCGACAGCGACTCAATCGTCTCGCCGGGGACGATCGGCACGCGCGCTTGCTCGATGATTTTCCCCGCGTCCACCTCGAGCGTCACGAAATGCACCGTGCAACCCGTCTCCGGCACACCGGCGCGCAATGCTTGCCCGATGCCGTCGAGCCCGGGGAACGCCGGCAGCAGACTCGGGTGCAAGTTGATGATCTTGCCCGCAAAAGCGTTCAAGAAACCGGGCTTCAGCACGCGCAGGAAACCCGCGAGCACCACGAGGTCGGGCGCGCACGCGCGCACGGCCGCGATCCAGCGCTCTTCGCCCGGCCCTTCGAGCTTCGTCTTGAACGGCGCGGGATCGACGAACTCCGCCGGCACGCCGAAACGCGGCCCGAGCGCGAGAACGCCCGCGTCCGGTTTGTCGGAGAAAATCCGCACGACCTGCGCGCGGCCGAGCCGGCCCGCTCGCTGGGCTTGGAGAATCGCCTCGGCATTGCTGCCGCGGCCCGAACCGAGAATCACGACGCGCATCGCCGCCCATTCGATGCGCAAAGCCGCCGGCGATGCACGCAAATTCCCGCGCACCCGCTCGTGCGGGTGTAACTGAAAGTGAAGTCAGTTTTTGTCCCAGTATTGGTCCCACTGGAGATTGGCGCGGAGGGTGCGGAGCTGGCAGAGGGCGTGGGCGTTGGCCTCGGTCCACCAGGCGCCGGCTTTCTTGATCCGGGCCTGGAGGACGTGGCGGTGGCCGCTTTCGATCAGGCCGGAGCCGACGGGCAGCTCGCGCGCGAGGGCATAGGCGTAGTCGAGTTGGGCGGTGCGATGGCCGAGGTAGCGCAGGGCGGCACGCACGGGGGCCTGTTCGTCGGGGCAGTCGGACGGCTCCTCGCGCAGGCGCAACGCGGCGAGGACGCTCGGGTGCTCGCTGCGGCGCAGGGCCTCGCGCAGCGGTTCGACGAAAGGCTTGGCGCGGGCCGGGTCGGGGGCGGCGGCGGCGGCCGCGAGGTAGTCGCAGGCGTGATCCAGGTCGAGGGTGTAGCGGCCTTGGGCGCCGAACTGCACGCGGGCCTGCTCGGCAATCCAGGGCGCACCGTCGCCGACGGCATGAATCTGGGTGTCGAGGCC
>JACQFT010000056.1 GCA_016199925.1 Opitutia bacterium
GACTTCTTTCGTGCTGAGTGCCTCGCGGCACCCGCCTTGTCCTTCACTACGGTTGTTGTCACTGGTTCCGGTCATTTTGTTTCTTCTGACGAGTTCATGCCCATGCCGGGCACACGAGGGACGACCTCCGTGTCGTCCGTCCTCCGCCCAGTCGCAGACCGAACGGAGCCGGTCCTCCCGCCCGAAGAAAAATCGCGCCGTTCCCTGATTGTCTCCCGCTCAGTCCCCGCGGGCCGGCTCCCCCGGCCCGCCGCGCTTCGCCTTCGGCGGCGGACCCCAGAGACGCAAGAGATGCTCGGCGAGATTCAGCAGACTCACCCGCCGCACGCCCCCCGCGGTCAGTTGCCGGAACACCGGCGTGTGCTGCGCCCGCTCCTCGAAATAGAGCCACAGCTCCCGCTCCAGACTCCGGCTCAGCTCGCCGGCCTCGCGGGGTTGCGCCGCCGCCTCGGCGACTTTCATCCGCCAATGCCGGAGCTCGTCCGGATGCGACCCGAGGTAATCGAAAACCGTCTGTTCGTATCTGTTTAGACTCATTGGCGCCCGCGACTTGCAGGGGGCGGCAGGAAATCACGGCATTGCATTTGAACATGCAACTGCTAACGCTGTCGATTCAGCACCCACCCTCAATCACCCTCCCTCCATGTGGCAAAAGCTCAAAGACCAACTCCCCGCAGTGCTGCTCACTGCCCTCGTCATTTTCGGCGTCGCCTTCTGGTTCAACCAAAAGACCGTCGCGGAACTCGCCGCCAAGCAGCAGGCCGAAATCTCCGCGCTCCGCGAGCAGACCAACGCCGAGATGAAGGCGTCGGCCGAAGAGACCCGCCGCCATATCGAGTCCGTCAACCAGCTCCTCAAGGACGCCATCGCCAAACGCCAGGCCGACGCGCTGATGACCGATGAGGAATTCGCCAAGATCAACGCCGACAAGGTCAACCAGCTCGCCGAGGCCATCGCCCACAAGATCCAGCCCTACAACCCGCTCCCGAAGACGCCGGAAGAAGCCGAGAAACTCCAGAACGAGCAGGTCGACAAAGTCTCGACCCGCATGGCCGAAAAAATCTCCCCCATCCTCTCCGAGATGGCGAAGGATCAGAATCTCACCCGCGAAAAAATCGACAGCTACAGCCAGCGCGTCTCCGACCAGATCAGCGGCGTGCTGACCTCCGAGATGGCCCGCAACGCCACCCTGAACAACAACCTCGTGCAGTCGCAGGCCATCGCGCAGGATTCGCTCAAACTCTCGCACGAGATCACCGCCCTCTACCTGAGCAGCTTCAAGGACCAGTCGCTCATCACCCGCATCCTCTCCCTGCCCGCCAACGTCGTGCGCGACGCCGCCAGCATGAGCATCGTCACCAGCTCCGACCGCAAGAAAATGGAAGAGCGCCTCGTCAACGACATGAACGGCCTCGAGAAGCGCCTCGCCGAGTTGCAGGCGCAGATGCCCAAAAAATAGTTTCCCCGACCGCTTTCGTCTTCGCCCGAGGCCGCGCTCCGAGCGCGGCTTTTTTTTTTTCGCCCCCCGGTCTGGCGCTTGCTCCGGCCGGGCGGGCCCGGTCTCAGCGCCGGGCGCTCACCGTCACGCGGCCCAGGCCGTCCAGTTCGTCCGCCGGCTTTTCTCCCGCCGGCAGAAAAACCCGGAACACCGACCCCTGGCCCGCGCGCGTCTGCAATTCGATGAAGCCCCGGTGCTCCGTCACGATGCCCCGCACCGTGGAAAGCCCGAGGCCGCTGCCCCGGCCCGCGGGCTTGGTCGTCACGAACGGCTGCCACAGCCGCGCCAGCACCTCCAGCGCAAATCCCGTCCCCGTGTCCTCCACGCGCAGCACCACGAAATCGCCGGCGCGCCCACCCTCGATCGCCGCCCCCGCCGCCCCGTCGAGCCGGAGGTTCTCCGCCGCCACGCGCAGCGTGCCGCCGTGCGGCATGGCATCGCGCGCGTTGACGCAAAGGTTGAGGAGCACTTGGTGCATCTGGCTGAGGTTGGCGTGGACCGGCCAAAGGTCGGGCGGCACCGCGCCCTCCACCCGGATCGTCGGGGGGAAAGTCTCCGCCGCAAACCGCGCGATCTCCGTCAGGAGCGGCGGCAACGGCACCAGGTGCGCCTGGCCCGGCAGGTCGTTCGCGTAGTCGAGCATCTGCCGGACGAGCGCCGTCGCCCGCACGACTGACGCCTCGACCGTCTCCAGCAACCGCTGCGCCGCGGGGTCGGCCACCACGTTGCGCAGCATCGGCGCCGCCAGCAGCATCGGCGACAGCATGTTGTTCAGGTCGTGCGCCACGCGCGTCGCGAGCAAGCCCAGACTCTCCATGCGCCGCCGGCGCCGTGCTTGCTCGCCCGACGCGTCGGCGCCGGCCACAACCGGGAACTCAGGGGCGGTGGAAGGCGGTGACGACATGTGAAGACTCCGGGCGCGACGAGGCAGCCGCCGCGCGCGCTACCAGAAAAAATAGTTGTGCCCCGCGTGCAGGAATCCGTCCGCCGGCGGGCGCAGCGCGTAGCGCCACACCGTGGCGTAGTCCGACCACGGCCCCGGGATCTCGCGGTCGCAGACCAGCTCCGCGGCCGGCGCCGGGCCCGCCGGCCGCTCGCGGATGCGCCGGAGAAATTGCTCGTGCCCTTCCTCCGTGGAGAAAAACAAACAACGCCGCTCAAACAGATCCGCCGGCGTGCGCTTGTCCCCCGAGATGCTCGCCAGCCACCACGCGCGGACGACGTGCTCGTGCCGCGCCAGCTCGACCAGGGCCCGCTCGCACGCGGCGCCAAAAGTTTCCTCGGCCGCGTGGCCGTAGGCATACATGCCGAAATCGGTCTTGGCAAAAACCAGCGCGGTCACCCCGCCGAACGGACCCTCGATCGCGACGGCCGACACGCCCGGCCAATCCGTGTCGCGCAGCCGGCCGGCCACCCGGCCTTCCCACCACGCGATGAGGCTGAACCGCTCCACCGCCTCGAGCATCGCCTTGCGCCGCGCGTGCCGCGCAAAAAAACCCGGAAAGGCCGACATGCCGTTCGATGAGGGATCGACGTGATAGCCAAACTCCGCCGCCCGCTCCGAGCGCACGACGGTGTGGAAGGCCCACCGTTCGAGGGCCTCCGACACCGCCATGTGCCGCGCGACACTCGCCAGCCGGTGCGTGCCCGACCCGTCGGCGTTGCCGTAGAGCGTGAACTCGCCCCGCGGCGTCAGCCCCGCGACGAGCCGGGCGTTGGCCTGGATCATCCGGCGGCCGCAGACCCGAAACTCGCCCGAGGCCACCGAGTCCACCGGCCCCCCGTGTTCGGCGAAGACGTTCCGATAGCGAAATGCAGCGAGGCTGAGCACGGGGAAGCAGCTACTTGCTTTGGCTTGGACTGTAGACGTTGCAGGCAATTACGCACGTGAGAATCGGGCCGTCCTTAAGTCCCGTCTCTTTGTTGAGGTTTTTTGAGGCGAGCGACACGGGTTGCATGATCGAATCAATCCGATCAGCGGCGTTGGCGAGCCCGACAGAGAGCAGGAGGCAGGAAAGCACTCCGAGGAAGAGACGTTTTGAGGAGTTCATCGTGCGTTCAGTTTCTCCGGCCCGGCCAAATGAACGAGAGCAACGACTACCGGATTTCCGGTAGGGCGCGGCGCGATTCTCCCCATGAACGACGCCGCGTCCTCGGCGCGGTTTTGCCAGCGGCGACGCAACGCCCTCGGCGCGTGGCCGCCGCGGCGCGGCGCCAGCTCACCACGCCCCAGTCACAATCCAAACCGCGCCGCGTCATTTCTATCCCCAGGGCTTTCCGGTTTGCTCGCGCAAACGGTTCGCCCGTGGGCCAGCGCGCTGGCCCACATCTTACGAAACCAAACCAGAAAGCCGTGTTTCTATCCCCCCCGGCGTTGTATCTGGAGGCTGGAGCCGTGCCGCCGTCGGTGCGCTGCTCCGATGAAACGCGGCGAGGACGTCGCGTCCCCCAGTGAAACCGAGGCAAAAATAATGCCCCGGTTTTCCTGCAAAACGCCCGAGTTTCGCATCGCCATCCGCCGCTTGGCCCCGTAGAAATCGGTCCGTTGAAAGTGCCAGCATTCCCGCCCCGTTTTCTTCGCCGTCTCACCCCGAGTTTCCTTTGGTTTTTGGGGGCTGGCCTCGCCGTTTCTCCGACTCGGGCCGACGAACAAGGGGCCGTGTTGATCAAGACCTACTCGAACCTCGACATCGGCACAAACTTTCCCGTCTGGACTCCGGTCCAAGATTCCGACGGGGTGCTCTATTTTGGCGCCGATCGGCTGCTGCGCTTCGACGGCGAACGCTGGACGAAATTTTCTTTGCCGGGGCCGGGTGCCCGTGCCTTGCGCGCACTGGAATTCGGTTCCGATGGCCGGCTGTGGGCAGGTGCCAACGATGAGATCGGCTGGTTCGACCGGCAGACTGACGGGCGGTTTCACTATCACAGCATTCGCAACCTTCTGCCGCCGGGGACGCCGGACTTGGGCGATGTCTGGAATGTTTTTGCGGAGGGTGCTGGAGCGAGCTTCGTCTCCCGCGAAAAAATTCTCCGTTGGGACGGGGAGAAGATTGAATCTTGGGATTTTCCGAATCCAACTCGCTTGGCCGCTTACCGCGTAAACGGTGTCGTTTACTTTCATCACCGCCCCTCCGGGCTTTACGCCTTGCGCAAGAATGGACCGGAATTGGTCATTCCCTCGTCGGCACTCGGAGACTTCGGCATCATGTGGCTGGAGGCCCGCGGCGACGGATTCTTGTTCGCCAACTCTAAAGGTCTCTTCAAGTTCGCGGGCGGTCGTCTCGAACCTTTTGCGCCGGCGGTAGCGGATTTTCTGAGCCGCAACATTCTCACCTGCGCCCTCCGTCTCC
>JACQFT010000057.1 GCA_016199925.1 Opitutia bacterium
CCGACCGCATGCTCGCCTTCCCCGCGCGCACTCTCCTCCGCTTCTTCCACAACCACGGCTTCCTCGGCCTCGCCACCCAGCACCAATGGTGGACGGTCGCCGGCGGCGCGCAGCAATACGTGCAGCGCCTCACCGCGCCTTGGCTTGAGCGCATCCGGCACCACGCCCGGGTCACCCGCCTCCGCCGCGCGCCCGACAGCGTGCATCTCACCACCGCCGCCGGCGCCACCGAGCGGTTCGACAAAGTCATCCTCGCCGCCCACGGCCACGAATCGCTGGCGATGCTGGCCGACCCGACGCCCGACGAGACGCGCCTGCTCCGCGAGTTCCGATACCAGCCCAACACCGCCACCGTCCACACCGACCCCGCCGTCATGCCCCGCACCCGGCTCGCCTGGTCCTCGTGGAATTATTCCCTTGCCCGCGACGCCGCCGGCCGCCTCGACCCGGCCACGCACTACTGGATGAACCGCCTCCAGGGCGTCTCCGACCGCGAAGACTATTTTCTCTCCGTCAACGGCGCCACCCGGACCGATCCCGCCACGATCCTCAAGACCATCGCCTACGAGCACCCGCTCTTCACCCTCGGCGCCCTCCGCGCCCAGGCCGAGATCCCCCGCCTCAACGCCTCCGCCTGCGGCGGCACCGAGACCTACTACTGCGGCGCCTGGACCCGCTACGGCTTCCACGAGGACGGCCTGCTCTCCGCCGTCCACACCGCCCAACTCCTCCTCGGCCGCGACCCCTGGACCGAGCAAGACGAGCCGGCCGCCGCTCCGGTCTCCGGGCGGGGTTGACTCGCCCCGCCCCGCCGCCTGCATCCTGGCATCCGCTCCGCGCGTATCCTCCCCGTGAACTCCTGCCTCTACGAATGCCGGGTCATGCACCACCGCTTCTCCCCCCGGGTGCACGGCTTCTCGTATCGCCTCTTCATGTTCGCCCTCGATCTCGACGAACTCCCCGCACTGTCCCGCCGCCTCCGCTGGTTCTCCGTCCTCCGCCCCAATCTCTACTCCTTCCGCGATTCCGACTACCTCCCCACCGGCGAACCCGCCCACCACCCCTCCGAAAAGTGTCATATAATAAGTGACACTTCT
Organism: Opitutia bacterium; assembly: GCA_016199925.1. Taxonomy (GTDB): domain Bacteria; phylum Verrucomicrobiota; class Verrucomicrobiia; order Opitutales; family Opitutaceae; genus JACQFT01. The sequence goes on from JACQFT010000057.1 coordinate 1,098, forward strand.
CTTGCGCTGAAAGACCGCGTCGTCGCCCATCTTGCCGGCCGCGGCCTCGACCTCACGGGCGGCCGCGTGCTGCTCGTCACCCTCCCGCGCGTCGCCGGCTACCTCTTCAACCCGGTCTCGTTCTATTTCTGCTACGACCGCGCCGCCGAGCCCGTCGCCGCCCTCGCCGAAGTCACGAACACCTTCCGCGAAATGAAACCGTTCGTGCTCGGCCCCGAAACCCGCGCGCTGCGCGGCGCCGACACCCCGCGCGACGACTCCGCCACCTTCCGCCTCCGCACCCCGAAGTATTTCTACGTCTCGCCGTTCTCCGCCGTCGAGGTCGCCTTCGATTTCGCCCTGCGCACGCCGAGCACCCGGCTCGCGGTCCAGATCGACGACTACGACGCCGGCCACCGCACGCTCACGAGCACCCTCACCGGCGAGCGCACGGAGCTCACCGACCGCAACCTCGCGTGGTTCACCCTCAAGTATCCGCTCCTCACGCTGCGCGTCATCGCGCTCATCCACTGGCACGCGCTCCAGCTCTGGTGGAAAAAGGTGCCGTGGTTCCCCAAAGCCGCGCACCCCGCCGGCCAGCGCGACCTCTACCGCCCGCACGCGTCGATCGCCGGCGCCGACGCCCGGCTCGATCCCGCCCCCTCCGCCAGTTCCACTTCGCCCTTCGCATGAACCCCCACCTCGCCCGCACCGCCGCGGCCTCCGCCCTTCCGGCCGGGCCCGGCAACTCCTCCGTCTGGCAGAGCGCCGTGCTCGCCCAGTTCGCCCGCCTGAAACTCGGCCGGCTCCGCGTCCAGTTGCCCGATCTCTCCGCCCGCGAATTCGGCGATCCCGCCGCCGCCGAGGGGGAGGTCGCGCCGGGCGTCCGCAACGCCGCGCTCATCCGCGTCCGCCGCCCGGCGTTCTTCCGGAAATGCGCGCTCTCCGGCGACATCGGCTTCGCCGAATCCTACCTCGACGGCGACTGGGATTCGCCCGACCTCACCGCCGTCGTCGGCTGGTTCATCCTCAACCTCGACCACGCGCCGACGCTCTCCGGCTCGCGGCGCGCGAAAACTCTCGCCGTCAACTTCCTCCGCGCCGTCAACCGCCTCGGCCACCTGCTGCGCCCCAACTCCCGCGCCACCGCCCGCCGCAACATCCGCGAACACTACGATCTCTCCAACGAATTTTTCGGCCTCTGGCTCGACCCCACCATGATGTATTCCGCCGCCCGCTGGGCCGGCGCCGCCACCCTCGAGCAGGCGCAGCTCGCCAAGAACGACGCCCTCTGCCGCAAGCTCCACCTCCGGCCAACCGACCACGTCCTCGAAATCGGCACGGGCTGGGGCGGCTGGAGTCTGCACGCCGCGCAGCATTACGGCTGCCGCGTCACGACCCTCACCCTCTCGCCGCAGCAGCACGATCTCGCGGCGCAGCGCATCGCCGCCGCCGGTCTCGCCGACCGCATCGAAGTGCGCCTGCAGGATTACCGCGATGCCGCCGGCCAGTTCGACAAGATCGTCTCCATCGAAATGCTCGAGGCGGTCGGTCATCGCTACCTCCCGGCCTACGCCGCCGTGTGCGACCGCGTGCTGAAGCGCGACGGACTCATCGCCCTGCAGTTCATCACCTGCCCCGACGCGCGCTACGGCCAGCTCCGCCGCGGCGTCGATTTTATCCAGAAGCACATCTTCCCCGGCTCGCTCCTCCTCTCGGTCAACCGCCTCAACGACCTCTTCGCCGCGCGCGGCGGCTTCGTGCTCCACGGGCTCGAAGACCTGGGCCGCGACTACGCCCGCACGCTCCACGCTTGGCGCAACCAGTTCGACGCCCGCCTCGACGCCGTGCGCGCGCTCGGCTTCGACGAGCGCTTCATCCGCAAGTGGCGCTACTATCTCGGCTATTGCGAAGCCGCCTTCGCCCTGCGCAACATCTCCGTCGTGCAGACCGTCCACACCCGGCCCAACAACCTCAGTTTCTCGTAGCGAGAAGCGGGTTGTGAGTAGCGAGCATCCCGCGTTCACACCAGTCACCCACTCGCTGCCCGCTGCCCGCTGCTCACTGCTCACTGCTCACTACTCACTACTGAACCATGATCCTCTTCCTCCGCGTGCTTTTCCTCGTCGTGCTCGGCACCATGCTCGGCGTCACCGGTTGGGCGAGCCTGCACCAGCCGCTCGGCGAATTTTTGCGCGGGGGCGTCATCCGCGACCCGTGGGTCATCGCCACGCTGTGCGACGCCTACTGGGGCTTCATCGCCTTCTACGTCTGGGCGGCGTGGAAAGAGCAGTCGCTCGCCGCCCGCGTCCTCTGGCTCGTCGCGCTCCTCGCGTTGGGCAACATCGCCATCGCCGCCTATATGCTCGACGAACTGTTCACCGTCTCCGCCCGCGAACCCGCCGGCGAGGCGTTGCAAAAAGTCTTCGCCCGCCGCAACCCGGGCGGCCTGATTCTCCCGGGCGCCCTCGTCGCCCTCTCGGTCGCGGTCTACTGGTTTGCCTAGAAACCTCCGGAGCAAACCCCGGGCCTTCGACCCGTCCCCATGCCGTTCACGCCCATCACTCCGCCTTGGAGGGACGACCTCCGGGTCGTCCGGTTTTTCGCGATCCGCGGACCAGAGGGAGCCGGTCCCTCCCGCGAAACCGAACCGAAGCAAACGTCATGGTATCGGACCCGCCGCGCGTGAACCCCGCCGCTCCCCGCCTCTCGTTCTGGCGCCGGCGCCTCGTCTCGCCGCTCCGCGCCCAGCTCACCCAGGGCGTCACGCCGCACCGGCTCGCGCTGACGATCGGGCTCGGGTTGGTCTGCGGCCTCTTCCCGTTCCTCGGCTTCACCACGTTGCTGTGTTTTCTCGCGGCGCTGCTCCTCCGGCTCAACCAGCCCGTCATCCATCTCGTCAACCAACTGCTCTGGCCCGTCCAGCTCGCGCTCATCCCGCTCTACCTTCGGGCCGGCGCGTGGCTCTTCCGCGCGGAGTCGGCGCCGTTCGATCCGTCCGTGGCCGCGCAACTGTTCTGGCATTCGCCGGCGCAGTTCTGGGCCCGCTTCGGATTGATGGGCCTGCACGCCCTCACTGCCTGGCTCCTTTCGTCGCCGCTCCTCGTCGCCGCGGGATATTTTTGTTCGCGGCCGATCTTGCGCCGCTGGGCGTCCGCTCGCGCCGCCCGCGCGTAACTCCCCGCGCATGACCGCCGCCGCCCTCCTTCTCTCCGCCCTCGCCGGACTCTGCGCCGCCTTCGCCCTGCTCTATGCGCTCGCGCGGCGGATCGACAACTACGGCATCGTCGACATCGCGTGGTCCTATGCATTCGCGCTGCTGGCGGTTTTCTACGCCGTCGCCGGCCCCGGCTGGCCGCCGCGCCGGGCGCTCATCGCGACGCTGGCGGCGCTGTGGAGCGCGCGGCTGGGCACGCACCTCTACCGCCGCGTCATGGGGCATCATCCGGTCGAGGACGGCCGCTATGTGCAATTGCGGCAGGACTGGGCGGGCCGCTTCGCCGCAAAAATGTTTGGCTTCTTCCAGCTCCAGGCCGCGTCCGTCGTGCTGCTCGGCGCGGCGTTTCTGGCGGCGTGCCTCAACCCCGCGCCGCAGTGGCCCGCCCTCGAGTTCGCCGGCTCCGCATTGTGGCTGCTCGCACTGGGGGGCGAGGCGCTCGCCGACGCGCAGCTCGCGGCCTTCAAGCGCGACTCCGCCAACCGCGGCCGCGTGTGCGACGCCGGGTTGTGGCGCTGCAGCCGGCACCCGAACTATTTTTTCGAGTGGCTGATCTGGGTCGCGTTCTTCGTCTTCGCCCTCGGGTCGCCGCACGGCTGGGTCGGCGCCGTCGGGCCGGTCAGCATTTTGTATCTCCTCCTGCGCGTCACGGGCATCCCGCTCACCGAGGCGCAGGCGCTGCGCTCGAAGGGCGACGCCTACCGCCGCTACCAGCAAACCACGAGCGCCTTCCTCCCGTGGTTCCCGAAAAAGTCCTGACGCCATGATCGACGCTTTGCTGGAACGAGACCTCCTGCCCGACTGGGCGATCCGCGCCGGCATCCGCCGCCTGCTGGCCCGGCGCCTCCGCGACGAGACGACCGCCGACCCGGCGGCGGCGCTCCGGCGCTTCGCGGACGAACTCCGCGCGTTGCCCATCGCGATCAACACCCAAGAATCGAAGGAGCAGCACTACGAGGTGCCCACGGCGTTCTACCAACACTGCCTCGGGCCGCGCCTGAAATACTCCTCCGGCTACTACGAGACGGGCCGCGAGACGCTCGCCCAGGCCGAGGAGAAGATGCTCGCGCTCACCTGCGAACGCGCCCAACTCGCCGACGGCACCGACATCCTCGAGCTCGGCTGCGGCTGGGGCTCGCTCACGCTGTGGATCGCCGAGCACTACCCGCACGCGCGCATCACCGGCGTCTCCCACTCCCGCACGCAGCGCGCGCACATCCTCGGCGAAGCGGCGCGCCGCGGCCTCGCCAACGTCACGATTTTCACCTGCGACCTGAACGACCTCGCGCTCCCGGCCGGCGGCTTTGACCGCGTGGTGTCCGTCGAGATGTTCGAGCACATGAAAAACTGGCCGCGGTTGCTGGCCAACATCGCCGGCTGGCTGCGGCCGGGCGGCCGGTTCTTCGCCCACGTCTTCGTTCACGCGCAGTTCGCCTACCACTTCGTCGCCCGCGACGAGACCGACTGGATGAGCAGATATTTTTTCACCGGCGGCATGATGCCCGCACACGGCCTGTTCGCGCACTTTCAGGACGACTTGCAGTTGCTCCAGGACTGGAAGGTCAACGGCCGGCACTACGCACGGACCGCCGAGCACTGGTTGCGAAACATGGACGCGCACGAGACGGAGATCAGGCCGCTCTTCGTCGCGACCTACGGGGCCGGCCAGGCCGGGAAATGGTGGTCCTACTGGCGCATCTTCTACCTTTCCTGCGCCGAGCTCTGGAAATACCGTGGCGGCACCGAATGGCATGTGAGCCACTACCTCTTCCAAAAACCATGAGGCGCGCCCTGGCCCGGCTGGTGCTGGGCGCCGGCCTGCTCGCGACGCTGCGCGCGGCGCCGGACCTCGCCGGACTGCGGAGCGCGGCGGCGGCGGCCGAGGCGCACCAGGATTCCCGGGCGGCGCTGGCGCTCTACCGGCAGCTCGAGGCGGCGTGCCCGCGCGAGGCTTTCATCCTCCGGAAAATCTCGCGGCAGTATTCGGATTTGGCGGACGAGGCGCCGGACGCGGCGGAGCAGCAGCGTCTGGCGCAGGCGGCGCTCGACTACGCGCAACGCGCGGTGGCGGCCGACCCGCGCGACCCCGTCGGCGTGCTCTCGGTGGCGGTGAGTTTCGGCAAGCTGGCGGCCTTCGGCGACACGCGCGCGAAGGTGCGCTGCTCGCGGCTTGTGCATGACGGGGCGGAGCGGGCCCTCGCGCTGGACCCCGGCTACGCGTGGGCGCACCATGTGCTCGGCCGCTGGCACGTCGCGGTCGCCACGCTCGGCGTCGGCGCGCGCGTGTGGGTGCGGGTGTTTTACGGCGGAATGCCGGCGGCCTCGGTGGCGGAGGGCATCCGGCAACTGCAGCTCGCCACGGAGCTGGAGCCCGGCGAACTCAGCCATTTTCTCGAGCTGGGCTTCGCCTGGGCGGCGGACGGGCGGCGCGCGGAGGCGGAGGCGGCGTGGCGGCACGGCCTGGCGATGCCCTCGCGCGGCCCGCACGACGATTTCGCCAAACGCCGGGCGCAGGACGCGCTGGCGAACTACCGGTGATATTCGGGTCCGCCAACCCGCCGGAACGGGACAAAGCCAATGCAGGGCCGGCCCTCGCGGCCGCACCGCACACGGACGCAGACGGCACGGCGACCAGACCGTTGCTCCAGGCTGACGGGTTCCCGTCGAATCCGCGCGCCTACTTCAGCAGCGACACCACGAGCTTCTCGTATTCTTCGTGCGGGAGGGCGCCGACTTTCGAGTGGCGGATGTTGCCGGCGCGGTCGATGAGGAACGTCGTCGGGATGGCGTCGAAGCCGCCGAACGCCTCGGAGATTTGGCCGTCATCCATCGCGAGCGTGTAGTTGATGCCGTGTTGCCGGGCGAATTTCCGCACGAGGTCCGGCCCCTTCGCGCCCTGATCCTCGGAGACGCCGATGATGACGAGGCCCTCGGGACCGTATTTTTTTTGCAGCGCGACGTAGCCGGGAATTTCGGTGACGCACGGGCCGCACCAGGTGGCCCAGAAATCCACGACGACGACCTTGCCCTTGAGCGAGGCGGCGGTGATATCGCGGCCGTCGAGGTCTTTGATCGACCACGCGGGGGCGGCGCGGACGATCGGGAGCGCCGGCGCGGACATGGCGGGTGCGGCGGGGGCGGTCGCGCCGGCCCGGGGTTTGCAGGAGACGGCGCTGAGCAGGAGGCCGGTGGCCAAGGCGAGGGGAAGGAGGCGGGAAATCGTTTTCATGGGAATGGTTGTCGTTCAGAGGCGCGGAGCCGTCCGGTTGTTCCCGGAGAATTCACCCCAGCCGCCCGGGGCCGGGTCAGACCTGGTGCGGATCGATGATCTCGACGTTGAGCGTTTCGATGAATTTCTTCATCGCCGGCGTGAGGACGCGGCCCTTGCGGTGGAGGATGGCGAGCGGGCGGCTAAATTCCTTCCCCTTGAAATGGATGGCGGCGAGCGTGCCCTGCTTGATTTCCTGCTGGACGGTCGCCTGCGGCACGATGGCGATGCCGTGGTCGATCTCGACGGCGCGCTTCACGGTCTCGATGTTGTCGAACTCCATGACCGGGATGATCTCGAGTTTGTAGTCGCGGAAAATCGCGTCCACGGCCTTGCGGGTCGGGATGTCGGGGTCGAAGCCGATGAACTTGTATTGGCCGAGCGTCTTGAGGTCGACCTCGGCGGTCTTGGCGAGCGGGTGCTGCGGGTGGGTGATGAGCACGAGCCGGTCGTTGCGGAAGGAGATCGTCTCGATCTGGCGCAGCTTTTGCGGGAAGGCGACGAGGCCGAAGTCCACCGAGTTGTGCAGGATGTCCTCGTAAACGAGGTTGGAGCGGCGGTATTCGATGCGGACGTTGACCGACGGGTAATCGTGGAGGAATTTCTTGATGTAGGGCGGCAGCTCGTGGAGGCCGATGGAGTAGATCGTCGAGATGCGGATGGTGCCGCTGATGACTTTCTTCATCTCCTGCAGCTCGCTCTGGAGCTTCTCATAGACGTGGAGCACTTCCTTGGCCGCCTCGTAGATGCGCTGTCCCTCACGCGTCAGGTTGAACTGCTTCTGACTGCGGTCGATCATCAGCGTCTTGAAATTCCGCTCCATCGAGCGCGCCTGCTGGCTGACCGCCGACTGGGTGATGCCGTTCAGTTTGGCGGCTTTCGAAAAGCTCTTCGTCTCCACGAGGTCGGCAAAGATCTTGAAGTTTTCGATTTGCATAGCTCAGTGGGCTCAAGGCCACTGCAAAGTCTGTCCAGCGGCAAGCCTTCTTCGGAAACCCGCCCCATGATTATCGACTACGAAACCTTCCGCGTCCGCGCCGACGCCCTGGTGCAACGCCTCGCCGAGGCCTGCCGGGCCGCCGGGCGCGACCCGGCCGCGGTGCGGCTGCTGCCGGTGACCAAGACGCAGTCCGCCGCCGCCGCCGACTACGTCGCGCGCTACGGGTTGCCCGCGATCGGCGAGAACCGCGTGCAGGAGGCGGTGGACAAACAGGCGCAGACCGCCGCCCCGGTGCGCTGGGAGCTGATCGGGCACCTGCAATCGAACAAAGCCCGGCTCGCCGCCGCCCACTTCGACCGCGTGCAAAGTGTCGGGAGCGAGAAACTGCTCAACCACCTCGACCGCGCCGCCGGCGAACTCGGCAAAGTTCTGCCCGTGCTGCTCCAGATCAACGCCGGCCACGATCCCGCCAAGTCCGGCGCCGACCCGGCGGAGGCCGCGCAGCTGCTCGCCGCGGCGCTGGCCCGGAACCATCTCCGCGTCGACGGGCTGATGACCATCGCGCCGCTCTCCGCCGACCCGGCGGTCGCGCGCCGCACCTTCGCCAGCCTCCGCGCGATCCGCGACGACCTCGCCGGCCGTTTCGGCGTGCCGCTCACGGAGCTCTCGATGGGCATGAGCGGCGACTGGGAGGCGGCCGTCGGCGAGGGCAGCACGCAGGTGCGCGTCGGCACGGCGCTGTTCGGCGCGCGCGGGTGACCCCCGCCCCGTTTGGTTCCAGAAAAAA
>JACQFT010000074.1 GCA_016199925.1 Opitutia bacterium
CCATCGTCGCCGCGCTGCGCGCCCGCAGCGCCAACCCGCCCGCCGGCGAGTTCGCCGCCGCGCTCGGCGAGATCGAAAAAATCGCCTGGCTCCGGCTCGCGGATTTTCTCAAAACCTGACTGCCCGCCAGTCACGCTAATAAACCCCGAGAGATTGCTTGGATAATTAGCTTCGATTTGCGTGATTCGCGGGCAATACTCCGTCCATGTCCGGCAAACTCACCACCCACGTCCTCGATCTCACCACCGGCCGGCCCGCTGTCGGCATGCGCGTCGAACTCTGGAGCCACGACGGCAAGCACACGCTGCTCAAAGCCGTCACGACCAATGCCGACGGCCGCGTCGACGCCCCGCTGCTCGCCTCCGCCGCGATGAAAGTCGGCACCTACGAACTGATTTTCTTCGTGAAAGATTATTTTGTCACGCATCTCGACGACAGTCCGTTCCTCGACCGGGTGCCCGTCCGCTTCGCCATCGCCGATGCCACGGCCAGCTACCACGTCCCCCTCCTCGTCACGCCCTGGGCCTACAGCACCTACCGCGGGAGCTGAGTAGAGAATCTTCCATGTATTCCCTCGGGATTTTCTCCAAAGACCGTGTCGTTAAGCTGACTGACGTGCCGCAGTCGTCGATAGGAGCTCCCTGCCCTATGGTGGTTGCGGAGGAAGGTTGCACTACCGTGGTATTTTACCTCGAGAATGCTTCTGCCAACTGGGATGGCAGAACGGTCCGTGTGGTTGAACCTGAATCGACGGAAGATTCTTACGCAGTGGTTACTTTCTCTCTAACTGGGGCACACTATTTCGGGGCTCCAAACGATGAGGCTTTTGCTGGCCACCCCTTGGCGAAGAAAGGCCTGCGACCATACGGGGCCTTTGAAATTACTGACTCTACTTGGATGAAACTCTCCGTGAAACGTAACCGCGTCCACCCGCATCACAGAGAGGAGGCCTATTTTGGCCTAAAACACTTCGTTCTTTCTTTTCATAATTCGATTTTCGAGTGCTTGGCTCGAAGCTACAAAATTGAAACTGCTCGCGGGAGTATCCACTCAGCAGCCCGAGCATTGATGGAAAATAGAAAGAATGCCTCTCACTGATTCTCTGGTTCAAAAGCTTGTTGTGCTCGGTCGTGTGACCGACGAACCGGGCAAGCTCACGCGGACGTTCCTCTCGCCGGCGATGAAGCGCGCGAACGCGCTCGTCGCGGCCTGGATGAAAGACGCGGGACTCAAGGTGCGCGTCGACTCCGTCGGCAACCTCATCGGTAGGCTTGAGGCTCGGCAGCGTTCGTCGCTTAACACCTCACACCTTGAACCTAAAACCCTAATCCTCGGCTCGCACCTCGACACCGTGCGCGACGCCGGAAAATTCGACGGGCCGCTGGGCGTGCTGCTGCCCGTCGTGGCGCTGGCCGAACTGAAACGCCGCGGCATCGCACTGCCGTTTCACGTCGAGGTGATCGGATTTTCCGAGGAGGAGGGCGTCCGTTTCGCCAGCGCCTACCTCGGCAGCAAGGGCTACTGCGGCAAACTCACCGCCGCCGACTTGGCGATGCGCGATGCCGAAGGCATTTCGGTCGGCGACGCGCTCAGGAAATTCACCAACGGCAAGTTCTCGCTGCCGGAACCGGCACACAAACGCAGCGATTTGCTCGGCTACGTCGAGGCCCACATCGAACAGGGACCGGTGCTCGAGGCGGAAAAATTATCCGTCGGCGTCGTCTCGGCCATCGCGGGACAGAGCCGATTCAAGCTGACGTGGACGGGCCAGGCCGGACATGCCGGCACGACGCCCATGAATCTCCGGCGCGACGCGCTCGCAGGTGTGGCTGAGTTTGCCGTCGGCGTCGAAGCCATCGCGCGGCGCACGCCGGGGCTGGTCGCGACGATTGGCTCGGTCATCGTTTCTCCCGGCGCGGCCAACGTCATTCCCGGTCAGGTGGTGCACACGCTCGATGTCCGTCACGCCCGCGACTCGGTCCGCCGCGCCGCGTTGATGCAGATCGGCCGACTGGCGACGAGGATCGCGGACGAGCGCCGTCTCACACGTCGCTGGCAGCGCACGCAGGAGAACGGTGCCGTCGGTTGCGCGCCGAAGCTCACGGCGACGCTCGCGCGAAGCGTGCAGGCCGTGCAGGGCAAATCAATTTCGCTCGTCAGCGGCGCGGGGCACGACGCCGTCGTGCTGTCGTCGCTCGCGCCGGTCGCGCTGCTCTTCGTCCGCACGCGCGACGGCTTGAGTCACCACCCCGACGAGTTCACCTCGGCGCGCGACCTCGATGTGGCGCTGCGCGTGATGATCGATTTTCTGGAACGTCTGGCGGCAGAGAACCTAGACAACCGCTAGTCAGCGCGAATGAACGCCATTCACCAACCGACTGGCTCGACTGTAGGAGCGGCTTTGCAGGTCGTGACTCCGGACGGCATCCAGCGCACCGACCTTGGGATTCTCGAGGGAAGGATCGTCGAGATGTCGCGGCATATCACCACGAAGGCGAGAGAGACGCTCAACGCCGTCGACCATTACGTCCTCCCGGGCATCATCGACGCCCACGTGCATTTCAACGAGCCCGGGCGCGCCGACTGGGAGGGACTCGCGTCCGGCTCGGCGGCGCTCGCGGCGGGCGGCGGCACGTGCTTCTTCGACATGCCGCTCAACTCCGAGCCGCCGGCCATCGACGCCGCGGCTTTCCGCGAGAAGCGCAGGCTCGCCGAGCAGCTCTCGTGCACCGACTTCGCGCTCTGGGGCGGACTCGTGCCGGGCAATCTGGAGAAACTCGCCGGCTTGCGCGACGCGGGCGCGATCGGGCTGAAGGCGTTCATGTGCGCGAGCGGCATCGAGAGTTTTCCGCGCATCGACGCGCACTCGCTGCGCGAGGGCATGAAGCGCGCGACCAAGCTGGGCTTGCTCGTCGCCGTGCACGCGGAGGACGAGGCGCTCGCCGCCAAGTTCACCGCGGCGCAGAAAGCCAGAGGCCGCACCGACGCGCGCGCGTTCCTCGCGTCGCGCCCGGTCGAGGTCGAACTCGCCGCGATCCGCCAAGCGTTGGAGTTGGCGGGCGAGACGGGTTGCGCCCTGCACATCGTGCACGTGAGCAGTCCGGAGGGCGTGGCGCTCGTCACCGACGCGCGCGACCACGGTGTCGATGTCACGGCGGAGACTTGCCCGCATTACCTTTTGCTCAACGAGAAGGACGTGGTGCGCCTTGGTGCTCCGGCGAAATGCACGCCGCCGATCCGCGACGAGCCGCGCCGGCTCGCGCTGTGGGACGAACTCCGCGCGGGTCACATCCAGACGGTCGGCTCCGACCATTCGCCCGCGCCGCCGGAGATGAAGACCTCGAAAAACTTCTTCGAGATCTGGGGCGGCATCGCGGGTGTGCAGCACGGGTTCGAATTACTCTTCAACGAGTGCGCCGACACGTGGGAGCGCGACCTGCCGCTCTTCGCCGCCGTGCTCGCGCGCAATGTCGCCCGGCGCTTCCGGATCGACGAGCGCAAGGGCCGGCTCGCGCTCGGCCGCGACGCGGATTTCTGCCTGCTGCGGCTCGACGAGCCGCGCAAGATCGACGTCGACGAGCTTTGGACGCGCCACCGCCAGAGCGCCTACCTCGGCCGCAAGAGCCGCGTGCGCCTCACGCACACCTATGTGCGCGGCGCGCCGGTGTGGGCGGAAGGCAGATTGACGAACCGCCCCGCGTCCGGTCAGTTTATCAAACCATCCCGCTGACCCAATGAGCACCCCCTACGGCCACACCCGCACGCGCGTCGCCGCGCGCCACGCCCTGATCGCCCCCGACGGCCACGTGAAGAGCAGCGTGCCCGGCATCACCGGTGCCACGACGGTCATCCTCATCAACGAGGCGATGGGGGCGAAGTTCGCGCAGCTCGTCGTGACCTTCGAGTCGGGCGGCCGCGCGGTGCTGCCGGCCAACGACGTGGAGACCTGCGGCTACGTCATGAGCGGCGGCGGCACCGTCACCGTCGGCAAATTGAAACAGAAGGTCGCCGCGGGTGCATTTTTCTTCGCGCCTGCCGGCCAAGCCTGGGCGATCACCGCGCCGAGCCGCGGCACGCAGGTCACGCTGTTTCAGAAGAAATTCGCGCCGCTCGCCGGCGTCGCCGCCCCGCACGCCCTCATCGGCGACGCGAAGCAGGTGCCGGGCAATCCGTTCCTCGGCGATCCCGACGCGCGCCTGCAAGTGCTGCTGCCCGACACGCCGGCGTTCGATCTGGCGGTGAACATTTTCACCTACGAGTCGGGCGCGACGCTGCCGTTCGTGGAGACCCACGTCATGGAGCACGGACTGCTGATGCTGTCCGGACAGGGCGTTTACCGGCTCGAAGACAGTTGGTATCCGGTCGCCGCGGGCGATGTCATCTGGATGGCACCGTATTGCCCGCAGTGGTTTGTCGCGATGGGCAAGACGACCGCGAGCTATCTCTACTACAAAGATGTCAACCGCGCGGCTCTCTGATTTTGAGCCGGCCTCCGGCTTCGAGATCACGGTCAACGGCCGGGTGGTCGCCGTGCGCGGAGTGGCGCCGACCACAACGCTGCTCGACTGGCTGCGCTCGACCGGACTGACCGGGAGCAAGCAGGGCTGCGCCGAGGGCGACTGCGGCGCGTGTTCGGTCGCGCTCGTCGACCGCGACGCGAACGGCAAGGCGACCTATCGCGCGTTCAACAGTTGCATCGCGCTGCTCCCGATGTTCGCAGGCCGCGAGATCGTCACCGTCGAGGGTCTCGCCCCGCGCGCGTGCGCGTCGCCCGGCCAACCCGCGAGCGTGCTGCATCCCGTGCAGGCCGCGATGGTCGAGCACTACGGTTCGCAATGCGGCTACTGCACGCCCGGCTTCACGGTCTCGCTGTTCGAGGCGTATTACCGGCCGGACTGCGAAACCGGTCCGCAGATCAGCGACCAACTTTGTGGCAATCTTTGCCGCTGCACCGGCTACCGCCCGATTCGCGACGCCGCCGTCGCCGCGCTGGCCTCGCGAGATGTAGGGTCGGCACAGGCGGCGCGGGGAAACGTAGGGCCGGCCCTTGTGGCCGTGCCGTCCGCAGAACGCGGCGCGGCGTCGAGCGCCGGCCCTACCACCGAACCGCCAGACGCAGACGGCGCGGCGGCAAGCGCGCGCCCTACAGCCGATCATTTTGCCGAACGCCTCGCGCGACCCGTGCTGCCACCGGCGGCGGTGAACTACGCCGTCGGCGACAACCGGTTCTTCCGGCCGACGTCGCTGCCGGGGCTGTTCATGCTCACGGCGACGTATCCCGACGCCAAGCTCGTGGCCGGCGCGACGGAGATCGGTGTCGAGCTGAACAAGAAATTCAAGGCGTTCCCGCTGCTGATCTCGACCGAAGCTGTGCCGGACCTGACGCGCGTCACGAAGACGGACTCGGCATGGCACATCGGGGCGGCCGTCACGCTCACGTGCCTGGAGGAAGCGCTCGCGGGCGAGTATCCGTCGCTCGCGAAAATGCTCCGGCTGTTCGCCTCGCGGCAGGTGCGCAACCGCGCGACGCTCGGCGGCAACCTCGTGACGGCTTCGCCCATCGGCGACAGCGCGCCGGTGCTGCTGACGCTCGACGCGTCCGTGGTGCTCGCGTCGGCGCGCAAGGAACGCACCGTTACGCTCGCGGACTTCTTCACCGCCTACCGGCAGACGGCGATGCAACCCGACGAGATCATGAAGGAGATCGTCCTCCCGCGCGGCGGGCCGGCGACCGGGCTGACGCGGCGGATCGACTTCGCCAAAGTTTCCAAGCGCCGCGAGCTCGACATCAGCATTGTCTCGGGCGCGTTTCGCTTGGACCTCGACGCAGACGGCGTCGTGCGCGAGGCGCGGTTAGCCTATGGCGGCGTAGCGGCGATGCCGAAGCGCGCACTGGAAGCCGAGTCGCTGCTGACCGGCCGGAAACTCAGCGAAGTGGCGGAAGCGATCGCCATCGTGCTGGGCGACACCTTCAAGCCGATCGACGACGTGCGCAGCAGTGCCGACTATCGGCGCGGGTTGGTCGTCAGTCTGTGGGAGCAGTTCGTCGCCGGACGCGAGATGACGGGCGGCGAGGGCGAATTTAGTTTTGCGCCGGGCGACGAAATGCCGACGCCGGATGGGTCGCGCGCGCTGCGCCACGAGAGCGCGGCCGGGCACGTCACGGGTCGCGCGCTCTACGTCGACGACACGGCGCAACGCCGCCCGATGCTCGAAGTGTGGCCGGTGATGTCGCCGCACGCGCGTGCGCGGGTTCTCCGGCGCGAGGCGTCGAGGGCGCGGCTCGCGCCCGGGATCGCCGCCGTGTTGCTCGCGGAAGATATTCCCGGCGAGAACAACGTCGGGGTCTCGCGGCACGACGAGCCGTTGCTGGCGAAGGACGAAGTTTGCTATCACGGCCAGATGGTCGCGTTGGTCGTCGGTGATTCGCTCCAAGCCTGCCGCGCGGCAGCAAAGCTGGTCGAGGTGGAGTATGCGCCGCTCCCTCCGATTCTCGGAATCGCTGCCGCGAGGGCGCAGGGCAGTTATCACACCGAGCCGCACACGCTGAAGCGCGGCGACGCGGCGGCGGCGTTCGCGTCGGCGCCGTGCCAGTTGGAGGGCGAAGTTGAGATCGGCGGACAGGAGCATTTTTATCTCGAGACGCACGCGGCGTGGGCCGAGGCCGGTGAGGAGGGCACGGTGCTCATCAACTCGTCGACGCAGCATCCGTCGGAAATCCAGACCATCGTCGCCGAGGTGCTGCATGTGGCGCGGCACAAGATCGTCGTGCAGGCGCCGCGCATGGGCGGCGGTTTCGGCGGCAAGGAGACGCAGGGCAACGCGTTCGCGGCGCTCGTGGCGCTCGCGAGCGTGCGCACCGGCCGGCCCGTGCGCGTGCAGCTCGACCGCGATCTCGACCTACAGCTCACGGGCAAGCGCCATCCGTTCCACGCTAAGTTCCGGGTCGGCCACGACCGCGACGGGCGGTTGCTCGCGGCGCACGTGGAGCTGGTGTCCGACGGCGGCTGGTCGCTCGATCTCTCGCAGCCGATCCTTGACCGCGCGCTGTTCCATCTCGACAACGCCTACTACCTCCCGGCGGTGAATTTCACGGGTCGTGTCGCGAAGACCAACGTGACTTCGCACACGGCGTTCCGCGGTTTCGGCGGGCCGCAGGGGATATTCGTCATCGAGGAAGTGATGGACCGCGTCGCGCGCACGCTCGGCCTGCCGCCGGAGGTGGTGCGCGAGCGCAACCTCTACCACGGCAGCGGCGCGACGAACACGACGCACTACCTCGAGGAGATTGGCGACAACCGCCTCCAGGAACTCTGGCGGCGCGCGCTGGACTCGGCGAAGTTCGCCGAGCGCCGCGCCGCGATCGCCGCGTGGAACCGCACGTCGCCGCACCGCAAGCGCGGGCTGGCGGTCACCCCGGTGAAGTTCGGCATTTCTTTCACGTTGTCGCACTACAACCAGGCCGGCGCGCTCGTGCATATTTATCAGGACGGCTCGGTGCAGGTGAA
>JACQFT010000030.1 GCA_016199925.1 Opitutia bacterium
GCCGTGCCCGGCCGCATCGACCAGCCGAGCAGCGCCGGCTGCCACCAGCTCATCCGCGACGGCGCGACGCTGTTCACGGGCATCGACGACATTCTCAACGAGCTGAACTATCTCGACGGGCTGCGCCCGCGCGCCATCGAGACGGAGGGGCAGGGAAGCTTGCTCGAACAACTCATGCCGCAGTTGAGCGCGCCCGAGAAACAGGTCGTCGCGGCCTTTGCGGGCGGCGCGATGCTCGGGGTGGACGCGCTCGCCGCCGCCACCGGGCTCGGCGCGGCGGAGGTGTCGTCGGCACTGATGATGCTGGAGCTGAAAAAGCTCGTCTCAAAACGCGCCGACGGCTCTTTTGAAGCCCGTTCTTTTGCTCATTGAAGTTCGCGCTTCAGACTCGCTTCTGGGTCTCTGATTCCGGCGAGCGTGCGCGTCCCGCGTGCTGGTGCTGGCGTCCCGCCGGCACCTCTGAAAGTCCTCGGCGAGACGCCGGGGACAGCTCGTTCTGCCGGCCAGCATTCTGCCAGTCAGCAGACGGCTTGGCCTGGGTGGAGGGACCGGCTCCGTCCGGTCCGAGGTCAGACGGACGACACGGAGGTCGTCCCTCCAAGCTGGAGTCGAACGCCCCGGAGCTTGCTCCGCGGATGCTTACTCGCGAATCTCAGCGACGTCCCTTTCCCCATGAAACCAACCCGTCTGTTCGCCGTCGCGGTGGCGCTGTTCGCCGCCGCCGTTTTTTCCCGGGCTGCCGAAACTGATGTCACGCCCGCCAAACACGCCGTCACGCACGAAGACGTGTGGCTCATGAAGCGCGTGAGCGCGCCCGTCGCCAGCCCCGACGGCAAGTGGGCGGTGTTCTCCATCACCGACCCGGCCTATGACGCGAAGGAGCAGTGGTCCGACCTCTGGCTGAAATCGCTCAGCGACGACACGCCCGCCCGCCGGTTGACTTACAGCAAAGGCGGCGAGGCCGGCGTGAACTGGTCGCCCGACTCGAAGCGAATCGTCTTCTCCGCCAAACGCGACGGCGACGAAGCGGGGCAACTCTATGTGCTCGACCTCGCCAACGGCGGTGAAGCCGAGCGCATGACGACGCTCACGCTCGGTGCGCGCCAGCCGAAGTGGAGCCCCGACGGCCAGCGGCTCCTGTTCGTCAGCGAAGTTTACCCCGGCGACACCGACGAAGCCGGCGTGAAGAAATCCGCGAAAGAGCGCAAGGAGCGGAAATACAAGGCGCACACCGCCGAGCAGTTTCCGATTCGCTTCTGGAACCAGTGGCTCGACGACAAGCAAGTGCGGCTCTTCGTGATGGACGCCAAGGCCGGCGCCCCGGCGCGCGGCCTGCTCGCTGGCAGCAAACTCTCCGAGCTGCCCGGCTTCGGCGGCTCGCCGGGCGACGATGGCCAGGCCCTTGAGGCCGAGTGGACGCCCGATGGCGCGGCGGTGGTTTTCTCCGCGTCGATCAACCGCGATACGGCGGCGCGCGCCCCGGTGACGGCGCAGCTTTTCTTGGTGCCCGCCGTGGGCGGCGAACCGCAGCGCCTGACGAACGACGGTGCGAGCTACGGCTCGCTGACGTTTTCCGCCGACGGCAAGACGCTGTTCTGCGTTACCGACCCCAACACGGCCGGCAAGGTTTACGACTTGAGCCGGCTCGCGAGTTTCCCGTGGCCGTTCGTCGCGGCCGGGCGCAAGGTGCTCACCGCCTTGCTCGACCGCTCCGTCTCGCGCTACGCGGTGCCCGCGGGCGGCGACCGCGTGTATTTCACTTTCGAACACGCCGGCATCGAGCAACTGCACTCCGTGAGCATTTCGGGCGGTGACGTGCGCGACGAGGCTTCGCCCGCGACGGGAACGATCGGCAGCCTGAGCGCCGGTGGCAACACGCTCGTCGGCACGTGGGACAGCGCCGTCAGCCCGGCAGAAATTTATTCGTTCAATGGCACGCCGAAGCGGCTGACCTCGATCAACGTCGCCAAGGCCGCGACGCTCGACCTGCCCGCGGTGGAGCATTTCGATTTCAAGGCCACCGACGGCCGCGAGATCCACAACCTGATCGTGCGCCCGGCCGGTTTCGATCCGGCGAAAAAATATCCGCTGTTCATGGTGATCCACGGCGGCGCGGCCAACATGTGGCACGACACCTTTGTGCTGCGTTGGAACTATCATCTGCTCGCCGGCTCCGACTACGTGCTCCTGCTCACCGACTACAAGGGCTCGACCGGTTACGGGGAGGAGTTTGCCCGCTCGATCCAGTTCGACCCGCTCAAGGGACCGGCTGACGAACTCAACGAGGCCGCCGACGAGGCCGTGAAGCGCTACGCGTTCATCGACGGCACGCGCATGGCGGCGGGCGGCGCGAGCTACGGCGGGCACCTGGCCAACTGGCTGCAAGCCACGACCACGCGCTACCGGTGCATCATCTCCCACGCGGGCGAGGCCGACCTCATCCAGCAATGGGGCACGAGTGACAGCATCTTCGGCCGCGAAGTAAACAGCGGCGGCCCGGTGTGGGGCGACAGCCCGGTCTGGCGCGAGCAGAGCCCGCTCCTGCAGGGCGGCAATCACGCGAAAGGCACGGGGTTCAGGTCGCCGATTTTGATCACGGTGGGCGAGCAGGATTTCCGCGTGCCGATGAACAACGCGCTGACGTGGTTCGCGCTGAACCAGCGGCTCGCCGTGCCGAGCAAGCTCATCGTCTTCCCCGAGGCCGGCCACTGGATCTTGCGCGGCGAGGACAGCCGCCACTGGTATGGCGAAGTCCGCGCCTGGCTGGCGAAGTGGCTTAAATAGTTTTTGGTTCTCGATTCTTGATTTTCGATTGGCGGAGCCGGAGTTTTTTATCGGGCCCAATTTGCTAGTCGAAAATTGCCAATCCCAGACCGGAAATCTCCGCAACCCGGCGGCCAGCCGTGCGGGCGTTCGCCGCCACTTGAGCGAAGGCCGGGCTCGCAGATGTCTTCGCGCGGGCTAGTTTGCGCGCATGGTCTTCACCGAAATCAGGCCGCGGATGGAGAAGCTTTCCCACGACGCAATGCTCAAGGCGCTGACGTTCCTGAAGAGCCGGTTGCGCGCCGAGACCGAAGCCAATCGCGATATGCTGGCTCGGGAGCACGCCGAGATGGAAGCCGGCCGCAAAGTGCGCCGGGAAGATCTCAAAAAGCAGTTGGGCCTTTCCTGAGGTGGATGCCTGCGAATTGGTGCTGAGCGAATCTGCCGCGATGGTTTTCGCCACGGCGGCCCGCAGCGAGCAACGGCGGATGGCGGTGGTCTTGGAACAAATTAAGGTTGCGCCCATGCGGCGAGGCGACTTGCAGGAACGCGACGCGCAGGGTCGTGAAAGTGAAATCGTCGACGTAGCAAGTGGGTCGTGACCTACTGGCCGGATCACGCCACGCGCGAAGTTCGGGTCGTGCGAGTGGAGCGAGGCGAAGGTTTGCCCGACTTCCGCAACGGGAACTGAAAAACGATTATTTTCGGGGTCGCGGGCGGCGCAAATGACTGCGGAGCAGAGTGCGGGTTTTCCCAAGGGCGTGTAGCCCCGACCTGCCCCCTGGCGAGGCGCGGCCGCCGGGCGAGGTGGACACTTTGCACGTGCGTTTGAGCGAGCTGCGCGTGGAGCGTCCGCCCAGTGGGGCGCGTGCTGGCTCGGGGACCAACTCTGGCGCGCGCTGCAGCCGGATGATTTTTTCGGGGCGCGCCTGCCGGTCTCCCGCGAGACCACCGGTTGGGAAAAAGTGCTGCGCGTCCTCGTGCTTTACCGGCTGCTCTCGCCGGTCAGCGAGTGGCGGCTGCACCGGCATTGGTTTGGCACGACGGCGCTGGCGGATCTGCTCGGCGTCGACGCCCGGGCGGTGCAGGACGACACGCTCTACCGCTGTCACGATCTGCTCCTCCCGCTCAAGGAAAAACTCTTCGGCCACCTGCGCCAGCGCTGGAGCGATCTGTTCGCGCGCGTTACGAGGTGCTGCTCTACGATCTGACGAGCACTTATTTTGAATGCGACGTGCCCACCGACGAAACCGATCCGCGGCGTTTCGGCTACAGCCGCGACCGGCGCGGCTCTGCTGGCCAGGCCGACTCCGGCGTGCGCTTTCTGGTCGGCGCACCCAAGGGCCGGCTCACCCGCTACGAGGCGGCGCTCGCCGAGCGGCCGTGGCAGGCGGTGCGCCCGCACCTGCGCGTCAAACTGCTGCCGCAGGACGGCGAACTCTACGTCCTGGCCGAGAGCGCCGCGCGCGCCTCGCCGGCTTCTCGGCCCAACACTCTGTTCGTGTTCCTCCGGTCGTGCCTTCGTCACGGACATCTTTCGCGCGGCGCGCCTCGCGGCACGCGCCTTGTCCTCCGCCACGGTGGTTGTCGCTGGTTCCGGTCATCTTGTTTCTTTTGACGAGTTCATGCCCAGGCCGGGCACACGAGGGCCGATCTCCGTGTCGTCCTTCTTTTCGCCCGGCGCGGACCGGACGGAGCCAGCCCCTCCGCCCAAGCGAAGCCGAAACAAGCTTCGGAAGATCGGATCCGGCGGAAAATAAAAACTTCCGGCGCCAACCTCCAGCTCCCGGGCAGCGTCAAGCGGGAGACCCTTGCTCGGCGCGATGCCGCGATTGGAGACTCGGCACTCGGGGTTTCCGTGGAGCTTGGTGCTTGGTCGCTGGAGCTTTGCCGGACCCTCGAATCGACGGCTCACCGAGACGGTTCGCCCGACCCGGCCCACTCACTCCCCCGCCCCGGGCACGCTGAGGGACAGGCCGTTGTCCTTCGGGCCGAGCGTGAGGACGTAGGGCGCGGCGAGCTTCGCCCACGCGTCGGCTTTCGGATGACCGGCCGCGGCCTCGCTCCAGCATTGGCGCAGCATCTCGGTGTCAATGATGCCGGGATTCAGCGGCACCGCAGCCATGCCTACGGGCAGCTCTTGGGCGAGCGCCTTCGTCAGCCCTTCGAGAGCAAACTTCGACGCGCAATACGGCGCGACCTCGGGTGACGTGCTGCGGCCCCAGCCGGAGCTGAAGTTCACGATCACGCCCGCGCCGCGCGCGACCATCGCGGGGACGAAGTGGCGGATGACGTTGGCGACGCCCTTGAGGTTCACGTCGATCAGCCGGTCGAACTCGCGGGCCGGGATTTTCCAGAGCGGCGCCGGCGTGTTCATCAACGCGGCGTTGTTGAGCAGGTAGTCGGGCGGACCGTGCCGCGCCAGCACGTGTTCCGACCAGAGCGCGACCTTGGCCTCGTCGGCGACGTCGAGCGCGGTGAAATCGTGCGGCGCCCCGTAAGTAAAACGCAGGTTGAGCACCTCGGCGCTGCGGCCGCAGCCGACGACGGTGTGCCCGTGGGCGACATACCACTCGGCGAGCGCCCGACCAAGGCCGCGGGTGACGCCGGTGATGAGGATTTTCATGCAGGAAAAGTAGTGAGTAGGGAGTAGCGGGTAGCGAGTAGAAAACAGCCGGAGTCGGATTGCGGCGGTGGTCCGTGGTCGCGCGGTGCTTCAGCCCGCGAGCTGTGGCCCCTTACGCGGGCTGAAGCACCGCGCTACCCGAAAGCAACGCCGCCGGTATGCTCGCTACTCACTACCCACTACTCGCTACTCGCTGCTTCGGCCCCTCACCTCGCCTGGAGGCGGATCTTGTTCAGACCCTGTTTGCGGCAGGCGTCCATCACGTCGGTGATGTATTTCAGCGGCGTGTCTTCGTCGGAGCGGATGAGCACCGTGATCTCTTTGCTGATTTGGCCGACTTGCGCGACGAGCTGCTCAATATTTTCCATCTTCGCCGGCTTGCCGTTGAAGGCCAGTTCGCCGGTCTTGGTGATGCTGATGGTCAGCGAGTCCTTCAACTCGCTCTTCCCGGCGGTTTCGACCTTGGGCAAAGTCAGGTTCATCGTCGTCGCCTGGCGAAACTGCATCGTGACGAACGCGAAGAAAATCAGCATCACGAGCACGTCGATCAGCGGCACGAGGTTCAGCTCGGGCCGGCGGCGCCGCTTGGTGTAGAGGCCGCCGCTCATGGGCCCGGGTTTTTGGCGGCGCGGGACAGCACGCGCTCAAGCAGCAAGTCGAGGCGCACGGCGTAGTTTTCGACCCGACGCTGGAGAAAACCGGCGCCGACGAGCGACGGGATGGCGATCGAGAGACCGATGACCGTCGCCGACAGCGCGAGCGCCACGCCCTTCGTGAACGCCACGGGATCAGGCAGGCCGGTGTCGGGCGAGATTTGCGAGAACACCTGCAGCAGCCCGGTCACGGTGCCGGTGAGGCCGAGGAGCGGCGCGGCGGCATAGATGACCTCGAGGTAAGGCACCCCGCGTTCCATGCGGTTGATCTCGAGACGGGCGAAGGATTTCACGGCTTCCGGGTCGTAGTTTTGCTCGATGGCGAACTGGAGGATACGGGCGAGCACCGAGTGCTGCCCGCCCGAGTAAGGGCGGCCGTGGACAACGGCGTCGACGAGATCGTCGGGGAGCACGGCACCCTTGCGGAGGGCGTAGAGTCGTTCGCAGATGATGAACACTGCGGCGATGGAGCAAATAGCGAGGGGATAGATCAGCGCGCCTGCGCCTTTGAATACGTCGAGCATGAGGGTGGGTGATGAGTGAAGCCGGCTGATAGACGCCCACAAGCCGGAAAAGGTTCATCCGGATCGCGATATTTTTGAACGGGCGGCGGCGGCCAGAAAAGATTCCCCGCCAAGCCCGCGCCGCCGGACGAAGACCGCTCTCGGCCGGGTCCGGCGGGACCGGCTTGGTCTCGGCTCGCCCGCCAAATGTCGCGCGCCAGCTCGCTCCCGCAGCCAGGCGCTCAAGCCGCGGCGAGCTTTCGCGGAATTTGACCTGCGGCGGATCAAGATTCCCGGAGCCAGCTCCGGCGCGTTGGACCGATCCACCTGCAACTCACAACCATTGCTGCGCCTGGGAGGGATTCTGCTGGCCAGCAGAGTGTCGTTCGTCTTTTCCTCATCCTTGGACCGGACGGAGCCGGTCCCTCCACTCCCGCCAAGCCGGAGCAAGCTCCGCGTTATCGGCACACCGCAAACGCAAAGACCGGTCTCGACGCCGGTCCGTGGCGAAACGAAATGTTTTCGCGCCTACGTCGATACGCCGCTGCCGGCGGCGGGAGATTTCACGCGAAACTCGAGCTTGTCGCCGAGGCGCACGACGAGCATCGGGTCGCCCTCCTTCACGTCGCCGCGGAGCATGGCCTCGGCGAGGGGATCTTCGAGCAAGTGCTCGACGGCGCGGCGCAGCGGGCGCGCGCCGTATTTCTCGTCGTAGCCTTTCTCGATCAGCAGCCCTTTCGCCTCCGGCGAGAACTCGAGCAGGATGTGGCGCGCCGCGAGCCGCTTCGAGACCTTGGCGAGCTCGATGTCGACGATCTTGAGGAGATCGTCCTTGCTGAGGGACCGGAAGACGACGAGGTCGTTGATGCGGTTGAGGAACTCGGGCTTGAAGACGCGCTTGGCCTCCTCGAGCACTTTTTCCTTCAACTTGTCCTGGTCGGCAAAATCGGACGAACCGGCCGCGGCAAAGCCCATCGTCGTCTGGCGCTGGATGAGCGCCGCGCCGACGTTGGTTGTCATGATGATGATCGTGTTCCGGAAATCGACGGTGCGGCCGAGCGAGTCGGTCAGGCGGCCGTCCTCGAGAATCTGCAGCACGAGCTGGATGACGTCGGGGTGGCCTTTCTCGATCTCGTCGAAGAGAATCACGGAATACGGGCGGCGGCGGACCGCTTCGGTGAGCTGGCCGCCTTCCTCATAGCCGACGTAACCGGGAGGCGAGCCGATGAGGCGGGAGACGGAGAATTTCTCCATGTATTCCGACATGTCGATCTGGATGATCGCGTCCTGCGAGCCGAAGATTTGCGCCGCGAGCTGCTTGGCGAGCTCGGTTTTGCCGACGCCGGTCGGGCCGAGGAACATGAACGAGCCGATCGGCCGGCGCGGGTCCTTCAGGTCGGCGCGCGAACGACGCAGGGCGCGGGCGATGGCGATGGTCGCCGGATTCTGGCCGACGATGTTTTTTTGCAGCTCGCCTTCGAGGACGAGGAGTTTCTCGCTCTCTTTTTTCTCGAGGCGGCTGAGCGGGATGCCCGTCCACTCGGAGACGATGTAAGCCATCTGCTCCTCGTCGACGGTGATGCGGTTCTCGTCGCTGGTCTTCTTCCAGTCGGAAACGAGCTGCTCCTGCTTGAGGCGGAGTTGCTTCTCGCGGTCGCGAAACTTGGCGGCCTCCTCGAAATGCTGGGCGGCGATCGCCTGCTCCTTCTGCACGCAGACCTCGTCGATCTCTTTCGTGAGCGCCTCGATCTCCGGCGGACGGTTGAGCGAAGTGATGCGGGCGCGCGAACCGGCCTCGTCCATGACGTCGATGGCCTTGTCGGGCAGGAAACGGCCGGTGATGTAGCGGTCGGAGAGCTTGGCGGCGGCCTCGATGGCCTTGTCGGTGAAGGTGGCCTTGTGGTGCTCCTCGTATTTGCCGCGAATGCCCTTGAGGATGAGGATGGTGTCGTCGACGGACGGGGCCTCGACTTTCACCATCTGGAAGCGGCGGTCGAGCGCGCTGTCCTTCTCGATGTATTTGCGGTATTCGTTGAGGGTCGTGGCGCCGATGCACTGCAGCTCGCCGCGGGAGAGTGCGGGCTTGAAAATGTTCGAGGCGTCCATCGCGCCCTCGGCGGCGCCGGCGCCGACGATGGTGTGCATCTCGTCGATGAAGATGATGACGTTTTTCGAGCGTTTGATCTCGTCCATCACGGCCTTGATGCGTTCCTCGAACTGGCCGCGGTATTTCGTGCCGGCGACCATGAGCGCGAGATCGAGCGTGATGACTTTCTTTTCGAGGAGGATTTCCGGCACGTTGCCGGCCGCGATTTCCTGCGCGAGGCCCTCGACGATGGCGGTCTTGCC
>JACQFT010000066.1 GCA_016199925.1 Opitutia bacterium
CTGAAACTCCCCGGGACAAACTTGTCACGTAATACGTGACAAACGCTCTGGGGACGCGCGCAGAGTCTGTCACGCGATACGTGACAGACGCTCGGTCGCGCGCGGGCCGTGCGCCGCTCGGACGTGCGCCGTGCGCCGTGCGCCGGGCGCCGTGCGCGTGGCCGGCGGGACTGGCGGAAGGGCGGAAGGGCGAAAAGCGAACCTCGCGTCCTCCGCCGCGGAGGCTCCGACGGGAAACGGAGGGGCGGATCAGTCGCGCTCAGGCGGCTTGCGCGAGGCGCTGCACGGCGTCGGCGGTGACGACGCGGTCGAGGTCGAGCAGCGTTTTCACCTGCCCCTTCACTTTCGCCATGCCGAGGATGCACTCGGTGTTCAGCTTGGGGCCGAACTCCGGCGTGGGCTCGATGTCCTGCGCGGTGAGATTGGCGACCTCCTCGACGCTGTCGACGATCAGCCCCATCTGCACTTTCTGCCCGGCGGGCAGCGCGACTTGGACGACGACGATGCAGGTGCGGTCGGCGAACTCGGCCCGCCGCCCGAATTTCACGCGCAGGTCCACGACGGGAATCACGTGGCCGCGGAGATTGATGACGCCCTTCACGTAGCCCGGCGTCTGCGGCACGGGCGTGATTTTCTGCATGCGGATGATTTCGCGCACTTTCAGGACCGCGATCCCGTAAGCCTCGCGGTCGAGGACCACGGTCAGGTATTTGCCCTGGAGATGGGCGGTGCTGGCGACGGCGGCGGATTCGTTGGTCATGAGAAAAGCGACGGGCCCGCCGCGGCGCGGGCGGGGCGCGCAGCCCGGGAGATGAGTTGACCCAAAGAGTATCGGCCGCCGGCGCCGGCGCTTGAGGGCGAATGCACGCGCCCCGCCGAATTGCGTAAAGTTCGCCCCCAAACGCGCCGTAGAATGAACCACCGCACAACACCCCGGAGCCCATGCCCATTTCATCGGATTCATTCATTGCCCTGGAAGACACTTTCAACCGAATCGCTTCGGAATCGATCCTCGCCCAGCCGGGCCGCGACGACGGACTCATCCCGTCCTACAGCCTGCTCGGCGTGCTCATCGAGCTCTCGGCGCCCGAGCCGACATTGTGCGAGCCGGCTACCGCGCTGCGGGTCGAACTGGAGAAGCTGCTCGACACTGCGCAGCCGTTCGACGCCGCGACGCTCGGCCAGCTCACGACTTTCATCGCCTGGCTGCCGGGCGCGATCAGCGCCCTCAAGGCCGGCAAGCCGGCTCCCGCTCCCGCAACTGCGACCGTGGCCGTGGGTGCGGCCACCACCTCCGACGCCGGCGCCGCTCCCGCGACCGCCGCCCAAACCGCCGTCCCGGTCGCGCTCGATGCCGCCGTCGACGTGCTCCAGGAACTGCAGCTCGACGACAACCGCGAGCTGCTCGCCGAGTTTCACGCCGAGGCCCTCGACCACCTGCAGCAGATCGAAGGCGCGCTGCTCCAGCTCGAGCAGCAGCCCGACCACCCGGACGCACTCAACTCCATTTTCCGCTCCTTCCACACGATCAAGGGCAACTCCGGCTTCCTCCACCTCGTGCCGATGCAGAAACTCACCCACGAAGTCGAGTCGCTGCTCGACCTCGTGCGCACGGGCAAACTCCGCATCAACTCCGCGATCATCACCGAGGTGCTGCGCAGCCGCGACGTCGTGCAGGCGCTCGTCGGGCAGGTCACCGTCGCCCTCGAGAGCGGCAAGGTGCCCGACAAGATTATTCCCGTCAGTCATCTCATCGCGGCCGTCCGCCGGCTGGCTTCGGAGTCGCAGGCGCCGGCGCCGGCTGCCGTCGTGGCGCCGCCCCCGGCGGTCGCACCGGCGACGGTCACCCCGTTCGTTCCGGCCGAGGCGGCGCCGAAGGCTGCGGCGCCCGTCGCGCCCGTCGTGCCGTTTCCCGCCGATGCCGCCGTCGCGGCCGCGCCGGCCGGTCCCCCGACCGTCGCGTCGGCCGCGAAGGCCGCCGCCAAAGCCGCCGCCGCCAACGGCGCCGGCAACTCCACCAGCTCGAGCACGGTCCGCGTCAACACCGACAAGCTCGACACGCTGATGAACGTCGTCGGCGAACTCGTGATCGTGCAAAGCCAGCTCCACGAGAGCTCGCGCGCCGTCATGGGCGACAACTCCTCGCTCGTGCGCGACGTCGCCTCGCTCTCGCGCATCACGAAGGATCTGCAGCACACCGCCATGGCGCTGCGCATGATCCCGATCAAGCCGACCTTCCAGAAAATGGAGCGGCTCTCGCGCGACCTCGCCCGCGAGTGCGGCAAGAAAGTCGTCTTCCTCGTCAGCGGCGAAGACACCGAGCTCGACCGCACCGTCGTCGAGGAGATCGGCGACCCGCTCGTCCACATGGTCCGCAATTCGCTCGACCACGGCCTGGAGCCCGCCGCCGACCGCCTCGCCAAGGGCAAACCCGAGGCGGGCACCGTCCATCTGAAGGCTTACCACCAGGGCAGCAACATCGTCATCGAGATGAGCGACGACGGCCGCGGCATCGACCCGGCGAGAATTGTCGCCAAGGCCATCGAGAAGGGCCTGCTCCCGCCCGACGCCCAGTTGTCGAAGGAAGATGCCCTCAACCTCATTTTCCTCCCCGGCTTCTCCACCGCGGAAAAAATCACCTCCGTCTCCGGCCGCGGCGTCGGCATGGACGTCGTGCGGCGCAACATCGTGAACCTGCGCGGCAAGATCGAGATCGAGTCCGAGGTCGGCAAAGGTTCTGTGTTCCGCATCAAGCTGCCGCTCACGATGGCGATCATCGACGGCCTCGTGGTGCGCGTCGGCGGCGACCATTTCATCCTCCCGAGCACGAGCGTGCAGATGGCCCTGCGTCCGCCGCAGTCCGCCCTCTTCACCGTCCAGGGCAAGGGCGAGGCGCTCGAATTGCGCGGCAAGATCATCCCGCTCTACCGCCTGCACGAGCGGTTCAGCATCCCCCACGCGATCACCGTGCCCTCCGACGGCATCGTCGTGCTGGTCGAGTCCGGCGGCCGCACCCGCGCCGTGCTGGTCGACGAGATGGTCCGCAAGCAGGAAGTCGTGATCAAAAATCTCGGCGCCTACCTCCAGGGCCTCCCCGGCGTCGCCGGCGGCGCCATCCTCGGCGACGGCTCGATCGCCCTGATCATCGACCCCGCCTCGCTCTTCGCCGCCGCCTGATCTTTCCCATGCCGACCATCCCGACCCTCGAAGAAGTCTGCGCCGCCGCGATGCGGCTGCCGTGTTCACCCGCCCTGCTGCCGCGCCTGGTGGAGGTGCTGGAAAGGGAGGACGCCCCCGCCTCCGACCTCGAGGCCATCATCGCCCTCGACCCGGCGCTCGCCGGCGGGACGCTGCGGCTCGCCAACTCGGCCTACATGAGCGGCGGCCGCACCGTGGACGATCTGTCGAGCGCCATCCTCCGTCTCGGGCAGAAAGAAATCTACCGGCTTGCCGCCCTCTCGCTCACCAGCCGCTGGATGACGCTGCCCGTCGAAGGCTACCGTTGGGAGCCGGGCGACTATTGCCGGCACTCGTTCTGCGTGGCAGTCGCCGCCGAGCATCTCGCGACGGTCACGGGGCGCGCCGACCCGGCGGTCGCCTACACGGCCGGATTGCTGCACGAGATCGGCAAACTCGCGGTCGCGCACGCCTGCGGCGAACATTTTCCCGCCATCCGCATCTGTCAGCAGGAGCAGCAATGCACCTGGCTGCAGGCCGAAGCGCAGGTGCTCGGCTACGACCACGCCGAGGTCGGCGGTGCGCTGCTGGAAGGCTGGCGGTTCTCGCCCACGCTCGTCGCGGCGGCGGCCCATCTGGAGAATCCCGCGGCGGCGCCCGCGGAAGTGTTGCCCATCATGGCGCACGTGCACGCGGCCCGTTACCTCGCGACCTGCATGGGCGCCGGCGTCAGCGAAGACGGCTTCTTGTTCTCGCTCAATTCCCACTTGCTCGGTGAATGGGGCTTCACGGCCGAGGTGCTCGACGCCGCCTTGCCCGCCGTGCTCGACCGCGTGACCAAGGTGCTGCACGACCGCGTGACGCACGGTGCCGTGACTCTCTGAGTTTTCCCCTGGCGCCCTGCGCCGCGTCCTCGTCGCGCCGCGCGCCGCGCGCCGCGCCCCCGACCTCACGCCCCGCGCCCCGCGTCGCACCGCATCACACGCCGCGCCCGCGCTGCGTCGCGTCGCATCACGCGTCGATTCACACGTCGCGCCCGCGCCGCCCCGCATCACGCGTCGATTCACACGTCGCGCCCGCGCCGCGCTCCGGTCTCACGCCGCGTCCCGCGCGCCGCGTCCGCGCGCGAGCGCTCCGGCCTCGCGCCGCATCCGCGCGCGTGCGCTCCGGCCTCGCTCCGCGTCCGCGCTCCGCGTCACGCGTGTGCGCTCCGGCCTCGCGCCGCGTCCGCGCGCCGCCGCGGTTCGCCCCGTCGCGTCCCGGCCCTGGCCGGCAGTTTGTCACGTATTACGGGCCAGATGACAGCAACCGTTGAGCACTTTGCGGACAGCAACTGTTGAGCACTCGGGGTCCGTGCGCGGCGGA
>JACQFT010000067.1 GCA_016199925.1 Opitutia bacterium
GCTGATGGTGCCGGCGAGATAGAGCAGGTTGCCCGTGCGGACCCACGGGACGTAGGCGCCGGCGACCGCCGGCGGATTGGGGAGGCTGAGACCGAGCTCGGCGAGTTTGGATTCGATGTTCATAAATTTTGCTGCGAGCAGGTGACTGGACTAGTGAAGGCAAAACAAGGCGTTTCTCCCGCGAATCCCGCGAAGGGACGCGAATAAGAGCCAAAACGGTCTGCCCGCAACCCTGGCGTCCACGGGCGTGATTCGCGGGCAACGGCGTCCGTTCCGGTCGCATCCTCATTTGCCGGTTTGCTGAGGGAGAAATTCGAACGTGGCGACATCGCCCACCGCGACAGGCTTGTCGAGCACGCCGACTTCCCGCAGCAGGCCGATCTGTTTTTCGATCCGCGCCGGGGTCAGCAGGCCGATGCGTTCGCCGCGCTGCGGATCGCCGGCGACGAGCCGGTAGTCGTTCATCGCGCGGATGCTGGAGGCGAAAAAATCGTCGGGCAGGTCGGGCCGCAGTTTCTTCAACAGGGCGTTGGCCGGTGCCGGGTCGCCGGTCAGATAATCGGTCCAACCCTTGACGCTGGCCCGCACGAAGCGGCGCACGACGTCGGGCCGTTTGGCGAGATAGGCGTTGCTGGCGAACATCACGCGATAGGGCGCGTAGTCGTCGGAGGCGATGAGGATGGCGCCCACGTTGGCGCCGCGCCGCCGGGCGAAATACGGCTCGTTGGTCACGAAGCACTGCTGGACGAAATTCTGGTCGTTCATGAACCGCGCGAGATCACCGGCGAGCGGCAGCAGGTTGAAGCGAACGCCGAGCTTCTTCTCGAGGACCTTGATCCAGACGGAGCCGGCGCCGGCCATGACGGTGCGGCCGTTCAAGTCGCGGAGGCTGGCGACGGGATGTTCCTCGTGAAACATGATGCCCTGGGCGTCGCGCTGCATTTCGGCGGCGACCATCTTCAACGGCACGCCGCGCGCGACGGCCACGATGACGTCGTCGCCGTTGGTCATGCCGAGATCGGCGCGGCCGGTGGCGACCTTGGCCATCACCTGCGCGTTCGGTCCGCCGGGGATGATCTCGACGTCGAGGCCCTCGGCGGCGTAGTAGCCCTTGGCGAGCGCCTGGTAGTAGCCGCCGTGCTCCGGCTGGGGAAACCAGTCGGTCTGGAAACGGACTTTGACCAGCGCGGTCGGAACACCGGAGGCGGGTTCGGCCGCGTTTTTTCCGCAGCCCGTCAAGAAAGCCACGGCCAGCAGTGCGGCGAGTCCGAATACTGTAGGAGCGGCTTTATGCCGCGATGCTTGGTTTGATTCGCGGCATAAAGCCGCTCCTACAGGAAGAAATTGTGATGGGAAATTCATGTTATCGGTCGGGTTGCTCGTAGGAGTCGTGCCACTTGTGCAGCACGGCCCAATTGAAGAGCGCGACGCCGGCCACGAAGATGAAACCGAGCAGGCAACTGGTCAACGCCGTCGCGAAGAGGGCCGGGATCTTTATCTGGGTGTTGTAGCTGTAAACGAGAAAGCCGAGGCCGCCCGTGCCGCCGGCGGAGCTGCCGACCATGTATTCGCCGAAGATCGCGCCGATGGGCGCGAGCGTCGCGGCGATGCGCAGGCCGGCGAGAAAATACGGCATCGCCGACGGCACGCGCAGCAGCAGCAGCTCTTGGAAACGGCTGGCGTTGCTCATGCGGAAGAGGGCGACGAGGTTGCGGTCCGTCGACAGCAGACCCTGCGTCATATTGGCGACGACGGGAAAATAGCTGATGAGAAACGTGACGGTGACGATGCCCGGCAGGCCCGCTCCCGCCCAGAGCACGATGACCGGCGTGAGCACGATGACGGGCGTCATCTGCAGCACGAGCAGCCAAGGATACAGGCTGCGGCGCAACGACAGCGACGAGCCGAGCACAATGGACGTCACCCACCCCGCCGCGCCGGCGAACAGGAAACCCAGCAGCGCCCCGACGGCGGTGTTGCCTGCGGCGGCGAGCAGCAACTGACGTTCGCGCACGGCCGCCTGCAACACCTCGAGCGGCGTCGGCAAGATCCAGCTCTGCAGACCGGTCGCCGCGCGCACGCCATACCAGAGCGCGATGATCAGCGCGCCGGTCACGACCGGCAGCAGCCAAACCCAGAAGTCGGAGGCGCGCTTCATCGGGCGGCGACCTCCTCGACTTGGTGCAGCAGTCGCGACACCTCGTTGACCTTCGTCTGGAACTCGGATTTTTCCCGCAACGCCGACTCGCGCGGATAGGGAAAATCGACGCGCACCTCGGCGTGCAAGCGCCCGGGCCGCGCCGCCATCACGAAGATGCGGTTGGAGAGGAAGACGGCCTCGGCCACGGAGTGCGTGACGAACAGCGCCGTGAACGGCGTGCGGTCGCGCAGCGCGAGCAGTTCTTCGTTGAGATGGTTGCGCGTCATCTCGTCGAGGGCGCCGAAGGGTTCGTCGAGCAGCAACAGCTCAGGCGAAACCGACAGGGCGCGCGCGATCGACACGCGCATCTTCATGCCGCCGGACAACTGGCGCGGGTAGAAACCGCGCGCGTCGCTCAGCCGAACGAGCGCGAGCATCTCCGCGGCGCGTCTGCGGCGCTGCTCGGCCGAATCGCCGCGCAGCCGCATCGGCAACTCGACGTTGTGCTGCGCGGTCAGCCACGGCAACAGCGTGGCGTCTTGGAAAATGAAGGCCTGCCGGTCACGCGCCTGCCGGGGGGCTTTGCCGGCGACGGTGACGTCGCCCGTCGTCCACGGACTGAGGCCGGAGACGAGTTTGAGCACGGTGGATTTGCCGCAGCCGCTCGGCCCGATCAGGGTGACGAAGTCGCCTTTGGCCACGGCGAGGTCGATGCCGTCCAAAACCAGCGCGCCGTCGCCGTAGCGTTTGGCGACGCAGTGGAATTTGACGATGGGCGCATTTGCCTCCATGAACGCGCCACGATGGAGAAAAAATCCCCGGCAACGCGAGCACCTTTGCCTTTCGCCGGCTGGCAAGCACTCACGCCGACCGAGGCCGCACGCGAAGTCCATGAGCGCGTCGCCGCGCTGCCGGACGCGCTGCGCCGCGCGGCCCTCGCCTCTCTGCGGCCGGAGAAGGAAATGGCGGCGGATTTCGAGAGGCAGTCAGCCGATGGAGCCGGGGCGCCCTCGCCCCGGTCGTTTCCGGACGACGCGGCGGGGGCGCCGCATCCCCAACGAAACGCAAACCTGGCCAGCATCCCCTACCTCGTGAAAGACCTCTTCGACGTCGCCGGACTGCCGACGAACGCCGGGTCGGCGTTTCTCGCCAAGGTGCGCCCTACTCCGGCCCGCAGCAGCTCGCTCGTGCGGCGGCTGGACGAACTCGGCGCGGTGTTCGCGGGCAAGACGCACCTCGTGGAATTCGCGGCCGGCCTGACCGGCGAGAACCGGACCTGCGGCGACTGCCCGCATCCGCGTTTCGCCGACCGCCTCTCCGGCGGCTCGAGCAGCGGCTCGGCCGCGCTGGTCGGCGCCGGTGTGGTGCCCTTCGCGCTCGGCACCGACACCGGCGGCTCAGTGCGCGTGCCGGCGGCGTTCTGCGGCGTCTATGGTTTCC
>JACQFT010000073.1 GCA_016199925.1 Opitutia bacterium
TGGATGCGCGACGGCACGAGGTATTCGCGCGCGCCCTCGGGCGTGCTCTTGAACAGCGCCGGCGTCTCGATCTCGTAGAAGCCCTGGGCATCGAAGTAGTCGCGCACGGCCTTCGTGGCGCGGTGGCGCACGGCGAGATTCTTGCGCATCTTCGGGCGGCGCAGGTCGAGGTAGCGGTAGGTCAGGCGCAGGTCCTCGTTGACCTTGTCGCCGCCGGCATCGTCGAGCGGAAACGGCGGCGTGTCGGAAATGTTGTGGATGACGAGCGCGGTGGCATCGACTTCGATTTCACCGGTCGGCAGATTTTTGTTCACCATGTCGGCCGGACGCAGCTCGACTTTGCCGGTGATGGCGATGACGGACTCGTCCTTGAGATGCGCCGCCTGCTCGCGCAGCGCGGAGTCGAACTTCACCTGCGTGATGCCCTCGCGGTCGCGGAGGTCGACAAAGATGATGCCGCCGTGGTCGCGAATCGAATCTATCCAACCGGCAAGGGAGACGGTGGCGTGGAGATCGGACTTGGTGAGCTGGGCGCAGTGATGGGAGCGTTTCATGGAGGCGGAACGTCCAACCAAACGACCCGCACCCCCGCGGCGCAAACAGAATTTCCTATGACACGATCAGGCTCTCGCCCGTCATCTCGGCGGGCTTGGGGAGGCCCATGAGGCGCAGGATGGTGGGGGCGAGATCGGCGAGGCGGCCGCCGGGGCGCAGCTTGGTTTGGCCGGCGACCAAGCCTTCGCCGACGACGAAGACCTCGACGAGGTTGAGCGTGTGCGAGGTGTGCGGGCTGTCGGTCGCGTAGTCCCACATTTGTTCGCAATTGCCGTGGTCGGCGCAGATGAGCGCCTTGCCGTGCATGGTCGCGAGCGCGGCGAGCAACTCACCCACTCCGCGGTCGGTGGCCTCGACGGCCTTGATCGCCGCGGGCAGCGAGCCGGTGTGGCCGACCATGTCGGGATTCGCGTAGTTCACGACGAGGAAACCGTATTTGCCGGACAAGATCGCAGCTTTTGCCGCGGCGGTGACTTCGACCGAAGACATCTCGGGCTGCAGGTCGTAGGTCGGCACTTTCGGGCTCGGCGGACACGCGCGCTCCTCGCCGGGGAACGGTTCGCCGCGGTAGTTATTGAAGAAAAAAGTCACGTGCGGGTTCTTCTCCGTCTCGGCGCAGCGGAACTGCGCGATGCCGGCGTCGGCCACGAACTGTCCGAGGATATTTTTCAACTTCTCCGGCTTCGAGAGCACGACCTGCACCGGCAGTCCCTTCTCATATTCCGTCATCGTCGCGTAGAAGAGGTCGAGCTTCGGGCCGCGGTCGAAGCCGGTGAAACCGTCGGCGACGAACGCCTTGGTGAGCTCGCGCGGGCGGTCGCCCCGGTAGTTGTAGAAGAGCACCGCGTCACCGTCGCGGATCGTGCCGAGCGGCTTGCCATCGGGGCCGACGATCCATGTCGCCGCGACGAACTCGTCGCCTTTCTGCGTCTCGCTGAGCGGGCCGTCGTAGTATTGCTGCACCGCGGTGGCGGCGCTCGGCGCGGTGGCGACTGCCTTGCGGCCGGTGAGCAGGTCGTAGGCTTGCTGCACGCGCTCCCAACGATTGTCGCGGTCCATCGCCCAGAAGCGCCCGCACACCGTCGCGATCCGGCCGACGCCGATCTGCCGGCACTGCGCGTCGACTTCCTGCACATAACGCAGACCGCTCGTCGGTGCGGTGTCGCGGCCGTCGGTGAACGCGTGGATGAACACCTGCGTGATGCCGTCGGCCTTGGCCTGCCGCAGAATTCCGTAGAGGTGCTCCAGCATGCCGTGCACGCCGGCGTCGGAGACAATGCCCATCAAGTGCAGCCGTCCGCCTTCGCCGGGCTTCGGCGCGACAAGTGTGTCGCGCGGCTTCACGCGGTCGACGAGGCCGCGCCACACGGGATTGGCGGCGAGCTTGCCGTCGGAGAAGAGCTTGTTGATGCGCACCAGTTCCTGATCGACGATGCGGCCCGCGCCGATGTTTTCGTGGCCGACCTCGCTGTTGCCCATCACGCCGTCGGGCAAACCAACGTCGAGGCCCGAGGCCTTCACGAGCGTGACGGGATAATTCGCGTGCAGCATGTCGTCGCAGGGCTTGTGCGCCTGCACCGTGGCGTTGAACTTGTCCTGCGTCGGGTCGGGATTCTTGCCCCAGCCATCGCGGATGAGCAGCAGGACGGGCGGACGGATTGAAGTCATCGGGAAAATGTGTCGATAGTCACTCCAGCGATAGAACCGGACCCGCCAACCGACGCCAGAAAAATACCCTCCTCGCCATTCACGGACGAAACCCCTGCAGAACGGACTCTGCCATGACGCTCATCATTCGCGACCAACTGACCTGCCCGCCGACGTGGTTCGCGTCGTTCCGCGACCTGACGCTCTATTGCCACGTCTTCCTGAAGCAGGATGTGCTCATCGAGTCGGAGGAAACTGATTTTTATTATCACTGGATCAAGCCGCGCGGCGGCATGGATTTCATCGAGGACATCGTCCGGCCCGGCTCGGAGCGCGGCCTGCACCTGGATTTCGCGCAGCATTACCCCGGCACGATCGTCACCGACCGCATCGCTCCGGAGAACGTGCACCGGTTGATCGCGGCGATCCGGGCGCTGGCGGCGTGAACGAACTGCGCCCAGCCGGTTGACTTTCCGGCCACATGCGCCTCCGCTGTGAGCCACACACCATGGCCCAGTCTGCTGTCCTTCTGCTCAACCTCGGCTCTCCCGACTCTGCGTCCGTGCCGGACGTGAAGCGTTACCTCCGCGAGTTCCTCAACGACGAACGCGTGATCGACCGCCCCGCGCAGCCGCTGCGCCGCCTGCTGGTCAACGGCCTGATCATTCCGCTGCGGGCGAAAAACTCCGCGCACGCCTACTCCACCGTGTGGACCGCCGAGGGCTCGCCGCTCATCGTCACCAGCCGGCATGCCCAGGCGAAACTCCAGCAGCGCGTCGCGGTGCCGGTCGCGCTCGCGATGAACTACGGCAACCCGTCGATTCCCGACGTGCTGCACCGGCTCGCCAACGACGGCGTCGAGCGCCTGCTGCTCTTCCCGCAATACCCGCACTATGCAATGTCGAGCTGGGAGACGGTCGTCGCCAAAGTTTACCGCGAAGCCGCGAAGATTGCGCCCGACCTGAAGATCGACTGTGTGGCGCCCTACTATGAGGACAGCGACTATATCGCCGCGCTCGTCGAGAGCGCGAAGCCTTATCTGGCGAAGCCGCACGACCACCTCCTCTTCAGTTATCACGGCATCCCGGTGCGGCATCTGAAGAAGGCCGACTCTTCGCGCGCGCACTGCCAGATGGTCGCCAACTGCTGCAACACGTGCAGTCCCGCCCACGCCACCTGCTACAAGGCGCAGGTCACGCGCACGACGAACGCCTTCGTCAAAGCCGCCGGCCTCGCGCCCGACCGGTGGTCCATGGCGTTCCAGTCGCGGCTGGTCGGCGAGCCGTGGATCGCTCCCTACACCGATCTCGAACTCAAGCGGCTCCCCGCCACCGGCAAGAAACGCCTGCTCGTCCTCACGCCGGCCTTCGTCACCGACTGCCTCGAAACGCTCGAGGAGATCCGCGTGCGCGGCGCCGAGGATTTTCTCGCGGCCGGCGGCGAGTCCTTCGAACACATCCCGTGCCTCAACGACCACCCCGCGTGGATCGGCTGCCTCGAACGCCGCGTCCGGGCGTGGCTGTAGCCCACCGGCCTTTCGCCCCTACCGACCGGATGAGTGCTAGCCCCCAGTGGGTGGTAAAGGCCGTCTTAATCTCCGCTCCCGCCGGTCCGCCGGCCACTCTGGGCTAGGCACCGCGGGCGCGCCTGCTATGTCCAACCCCATTCTCGTCGTGAATTCCCCCCAGCCAGAAAAACCCCCGCTGAGCGGCGCCCCGCTGTCTTCCGGCGCAGCCGTGCTGGTGCTGGATGCGGGCGGCCGGGTCGAGCTGGCCAACCAGGCCGCGTGCGCGCTGTGGCAGGCGGCGGAGCTCGAGCTCGTCGGCGATTCGCTGCCGAACCTTTTCATCTTCGACGTCACCTCGCGCGAACCCGACTGGCTGCAGGCCCAATGGGAAGTGCTGCTCGCCGCGGCGGAAACGCAGCCCCTCGCGCTGCAACTCCAGCCGAAGGAGTCCGCCGCCTTCGAGGTTCAGTTGCGCCTTGAGAAAGCCAGCCAGCACCCGGCGCGCTACTTCGCCATGCTCGGCCGGCCCGCGCCCGCCGTCGCCCCCGCGGCCGTCGCGCCGCAGGACAATCTCCTCTCCCTCCTGCACGAGCGCAGCCCGCTCGGCTTCTTCGACCTGAATTTTCAGAAGAACGAAATCTATTTCTCGCC
The DNA here is from genome assembly GCA_016199925.1 of Opitutia bacterium. Lineage (GTDB taxonomy): Bacteria > Verrucomicrobiota > Verrucomicrobiia > Opitutales > Opitutaceae > JACQFT01. The sequence continues at coordinate 4,361 of JACQFT010000073.1, forward strand.
CGCCTGGAAACGCCAGTTGGGCTACGCGCCCGATGCGCTCGCGAACACCTACGACACCTGGCACGCGCTCGTGCATCCCGAGGACACCGGCGCGGCGCCCGACCGGCAGACCCGCGGCGCCACCGTCGGCACGCGCCCGTTCTCGCTCGAGTTCCGCATGAAGCACGCCCACGGGCGCTACGTCTGGGTGCAGAGCGTCGGCGTGCAAAGCTACGGCCCCAACGGCGCGTTGCAGCGTGTGCTCGGCGCCCACCTCGACATCCAGGACCGCAAGGAATTCGAGGAAGCCGGCCTCCGCGCCGAAGAGCGCCTGCAGATGCTCGGCGACCGCGGCAAGCTCGGCGTGTTTGACTTCGACTTCCTCGCCGGCCAAGCATGGCTCTCGCCCGCGCTGAAGGCGCTGCTCGGCTACGCCGCCACCGAGCTGCCCGACTCGGCGGAATCGCTGCTGCGCGCGCTGCCGATGGAAGAAACCACCGGCGGCCTGCCGGCATATTTTCTCACCAAGCATCCCGGGCGCACCGCGTATTTCGACACGCTGCACCTGCGCCACCGCGACGGACACACGCTCGTCGTGCAGGCCGGCGTCATGCGCGTCATTTCCCGGAAGAAAGAACTGCAGCGCGTCCTCGGTTTCCTCCTGCCGATGCCCGAGGGCGTCGCGACCGCGCCCGACACCGGCCTGCCCGCCGCGCACCTCGGCGTGCTGCTGGCCGAGATGCGCGAGGCCGTGCTCATCGCCGACGGCACGGGCCGCGTGATCTTCGTCAACGCCAAGGCCGAGCAGCTCCTCGGGCGCACCGCCGAGGCCGTGCTCGCGCAACACGCCGCCGACGTCTTCCGTCTCGTCCACCGCACGAGCGGCCAGCCCGGCGAGAACCCCGTGGACCGCGCCCTCTCCACCGCCGAGCCGATGGCGTTGAACAACGAATTTGCCCTCGACACCGGCGCGCCGCGCCGCGCCCCGGTCACCTTCAGCAGCCGCGCGGTCTTCGACTCAGCCGGGCGGGCGGCGGGCGCCGTCGTCGTGTTCCGCAATCCCGACGAGATGGGGCTCACCCCCGAGGAGCTCCTCCGCGCCAACCGGTTCGATTCGCTCGGCCAGCTCGCCGGCGGCATCGCGCACGATTTCAACAATCTCCTCACCACCATTCTCGGCGGCGTCTCCCTCGCCAAGGACAACCGCGACGACTCCGGCCTCGAGAACAGCGAGCGCGCCTGCCTCGCGGCGAAGGCGCTGAGCAAACAACTGCTCACCTTCGCCAAGGGCGGCACCGCCGTCCGGCAGGTCGTCAAGCCCGCCGAGTTCCTGAGCGACGCCGTGCGCCTCTCCGCCGCCGGCTCCGCGGTGAAAGTCGAACTCGCCGCCCCCGCCAACCTCGGCACCGTCTGCGTCGACCGCGCGCAAATTCTCCAAGTTTTCCAGAACCTCATCATCAACGCCATCCAGGCGATGCCGACGGGCCGGGGCCACGTCTGGGTCAGCGCCGCGGACGTGACCCTCGCCGACGCGCAGATCGCGCCCCTCGCGGCCGGCCGCTACGTGGCGGTCGAGGTGCGCGACGACGGCGCCGGCATCCCGGCCGAATCGCTCCAGAAGATTTTCGCGCCGTTCTACACGACGAAAAAACACGGCACCGGCCTCGGTCTCGCCACGGTGCGCTCCATCGTCACGCAGCACGGCGGCCAGATCGGCGTCGAGTCCGAGCTGGGCCGCGGCACCGCGTTCACCGTCTTCCTGCCCTTCGCCAATGCCGAGATCGAGGTCGAGGCGCGCTCCGCGCCGTCGCTGCGCTTCGGCACCGGCCGCATCCTGTTCATGGACGACGATCCGCACATCTGCCATCTCACCGGCACGATGCTCGAGAGCCTCGGCTACAAGTTCGACCTCGCGAAAAACGGCGAGGAAGCGGTCCAGTTCTACAAACGCTACCTCAACATCGGCCGGCCCTACGATCTTGTCATCATGGACCTCACGATCATCGGCGGGATGGGCGGCGAGCAGGCGTTCAAGCTCCTCAAGGACCTCGATCCCGACCTCCGCGCCATCATCACCAGCGGCTACGACAACGACGAGATGGCGCGCCAATACATGGAGATGGGTTTCTTCGGCTACCTGACGAAGCCCTACCGCGTCGGCGACCTCGGGCGCCACATCAAGAAAGTCCTCGGCAAGTAACGAGTCGCGCCGGCGCGCTCCCGGCGACCGCCGCGCCAAGTTCCAGCGGATCCGTCCCAGCGGGAGCATCTGCCCCGGCGCCGGCCGCGATTAGCGCCGCTCCACCGCCGGTTAGCCCCGCCGCTATCCGCCGGGCGAGGTTCTTTCCGCCTTTCGCCCCGGCCGGCGCGAGGCATCGTCGGTGCTTCGTATGTATCGCAAGGCGACTCCCACGTGGATCATGACGGGCGGACTCGCGCTGACGCTCGGCGCCGGCAGCATCAACGTCGTCGGATTTCTCGGCGCCTATCACCAGGCCGTCACGCACCTCACGGGGTCGGTTTCCCTCCTGAGCATCGAGTTGGCGCAGGCCGACTACGCGCTCGCGGCCCGCTCGGTCGCGGTGATCTTGTTTTTCTTCCTCGGCGCGTTTCTCAGCGGATTCGTCATCCGGCAGAACACCCTCGGGCTCGGCCGCCGCTACGGCGTCGTGCTCGCGCTCGAGTCGGCGCTGCTCTTCGGCGCGGTGTATTTTCTGCGCAACGGCGAGCGGACCGGCGACTACCTCGCGTCGATGGCGTGCGGTCTGCAGAACGCGATGGCCAGCAGCTACAGCGGCGCCGTCGTGCGCACGACGCACATGACCGGCATCATCACCGATCTCGGCATCGCCTGCGGCAGCTATCTGCGGCGGCAGCCGGTGGACTGGGCCCGGTTCCGCCTCTACGGCGTGCTGCTGCTCGGCTTTTTTTCCGGCGGTTTGCTCGGCGCGCTCGGCTACGCGCGCTTCGGCTACGACACGCTGCTTTTCCCGGCGATCCTGAGCGGTGCCGCCGGCGGGACCTTCACCGCGATCAAGCACTACCAACGCCATCACCCGCGCGCTGCTTCCTGAGCAACACCCGCGCGCGCGCGACGGCGGACCCGAGATCGGCGGTGACGTTCTCCCGGCCGAGCACGTCGAAGAACCCCGCCTTCTCCATCATGAAATAGGGCTGCGTGTGCGGACCGCAAAGAATGAGGTGCTTGCCGTGTTTGCGCAGTTTGGTGTGCAGCGTCTCGACCCGATTGAGCGCCGTGGCATCCATCGCCGTGACCGCCGTGAGGTGCAGGATCACAACATCGTCCTGCACGCCGGCGCGGCGGCTGAGATTTTCCAGTTTCTCCGCCGACCCAAAGAGCAACGCCCCGAAGACGCGGAAGATGATCACGCCCCGCGGCACGTCGGCGACCGGCTCGTGCCCCGGCCCGCCCGCCGCCGCTTGCTCGCCGGTCATGCCGTGAATCTGCGTCGTGTCGGCGATGCGCTTGATGAACAGCACGGCGGCGAGGATCATGCCGATCTCCACCGCGACCGTGAGATCGAAGAACACCGTGAGCAGAAACGTCGTCAGGAAAACCGCGGCGTCGCCCCTGGGCTTCCGGCGCAACAACGGGAACTCCTCCCACTCGCCCATCCGCACGGCGACGACAATCAGCACCGCCGCGAGCGACGCGAGCGGGATGTCTTTGGCCCACGGCGCCGCGACGAGCAGGACCGCCAGCAGGAAGACCGCATGCACGATGCCCGCGACCGGCGTCAGCGCGCCGTGGCGGATGTTCGTCGCCGTGCGGGCGAGCACCCCCGTGACCGGGATGCCGCCGAAAAGCGGCGCTGCAAAATTCGCCGCGCCCTGCGCCATCAGCTCCTGGTTGGAGTCGTGCCGGTCGTCGATGAGACCGTCCGACACCACCGCCGAGAGCAGGGACTCGATGGCCCCGAGCAACGCTATGGTGAAGGCCGGGCGGACAAGTTCGCCCAGTTGCCCGAGGTCGATCGCCGGAAAGTGAAACGCCGGGAGTCCCTGCGGAATCCCGCCGAACCGGCTGCCGATCGTTTCCGTCGGCCACTTGAAAACCGCCACGAGCAGCGTGCCGAGCAGCACGACAACGATGGAGGCCGGCACCCGGCTCCACCGCTTCGGCCAATAGTGGATGATCGCGAGCGAGACCGCGCCGAGGAGCAGCGTCGGCCATTGCAACGAGCTCAGCGCCCGGCCCAGCGCCAGCATCTTGGGCAGGAACTCGGCCGGCTCCGCGGCGAGGTCCAGGCCGAGAAACGGCCGGAGCTGCGTCGTGAAGATCGTGATCGCGATGCCGCAGGTGAACCCCACCGTCACCGGATGCGGGATGAACTTGATCAGGCTCCCGAGCTTGAACGCGCCCATCAGCATCAGGATGACGCCCGCCAGCATCGTGCAGACGAGGAGATTCGCCAAACCATATTTCGCCGCCATCAGCGCGACCAGCCCCACGAACGCGCCCGCCGGCCCGCCGATCTGCACGCGCGAGCCGCCGAGCGCCGAAACCAGGAACCCGCCGACGATCCCCGAGTAGAGCCCCGCCGCCGGCGTCACCCCCGACGCGATGCCGAGACCCACGCAGAGCGACAACGCCACCACGCCCACCGTGAGTCCGGCGCCCA
>JACQFT010000069.1 GCA_016199925.1 Opitutia bacterium
CGCCAGCACCACGAACTGGTGGGCGACGCCGAGGGCCGCCACGGCGCCATCGGAAACATGGCTGACCATAAAGGTGTCCACCGTGCCGATCAGGATGCGGAGGGTCTGCTCGATGAAGATCGGCCAGGCGATGGCGAGCAGAGTCGGCTTGGCGGCGGCGGAAGGCGGCATGGCGGGGAGTGCCCAGACACAGCCAAGACCGTGCCGAGTAAAGCGGAATTGCCGGCGCATCCGCCCGGTTCGCCGCCGCTCCGGCTACTATCCGCACATGGACAAACGGGAGGAGTCTTAAAGGACTTGCCCTGCCGTTTATATCATAGACTCCTCAAATGCCTGCCAGCCTCCCAGCCGTGGGGCGCGAGGTATTTCTCGCCCAGCGCGAGAGCCTCGTCCTCGAGAGGTGTCGCCAGGGTGTCGTTCCACCGGTTGAGGAACCCGAACAGCGAGATCATCGCCACGATCTCGACGATCTGGCCGTCGCTCCAGTGCTCTCCCAGCTTCGCGAACATCTCGTCGGTGACCCCGTTTGGCACACCGCCCGCCGCGAGGGCCACGTCAAGCGCGACGCGCTCAGCCTCGGTGAAGAGCGGGCTCGTGCGGTATTCCCACACCGACTCAAGCTTCGCGTCATCGATCCCGGAACAGTGCGCAAGCCCGACTGTGTGTGTCATGCAGTAGCGGCAGCCCGCAGCGCGGCTGACAACGTGGGCGATCAGCCGCTTGAAGCCGGCATCGACTTCGCTCGTTTCCGGGTCCGAGATCGCTTTCGACAATTGCACGTAGGCACGCAGGATCTTTGGCCTGCGCTGCATGATAAGCACTGCGTTCGGGATGATGGAGCCGACGCACCTGAACACCGAAAAGATGTCAGCGAGTTCGGGGTTCTGAGGCAGGGGCTTGAGTCGGGGAGTAGGTTTCAGGGTCGGTATCATGTTTTTTCGGTTTCGTTGATGTTGTTGTGCGAGTCTTGTTTGGCGCAGCTCGTGGAATTACACGAGTTTTGTGCCTGCGGGTGGCTTGGGTTCCCCGACGACCTGGTAAAACCAAATCTCATAGCCGTGCGGATCCATCACCTTGAAGCTCCGGACGCCCCACCACTGAGTCGCCACCCGCTCTGTCACGTTCACCCCATGTTTTTTGCCGAGCAGGCTGAAGTAGCGGTCAACGTCCGCGACCTCGATGTAGATCGTAACGGGTTGCTTCGTAACTGCAGTCTTGGCGCTTGGGCCCGTTCCTTGAGTGCGGGCAAACATCAGGCGGGCGCCGTCCATGGCGAGGGCGCAGATCTCGAACCGTCCGTCCTGGCCGATCACACCCCGCACGTGCTCGAAGCCGAGGCTCCCGATGTAGAACCTTCGGATCTCCTCAACCGACTCGACGCCGATAATGGGCACAGCGGTTTTGGGCGTCGGGTTGCTCACCGGTTCGCTTTGTTCGTGGTTCAGGAATGCGGAGCAAATATCCCCTGAAAGTGACTCCAGTAGCCGTTCACCAAAACGACGAGGCATACCACCTGCACGATCGGCATGAGCAATCTTTTGTCGAAAGGCATTAACAGGAGTTGAAAGAGAAAAATATTCACGACAATCGGGCCGAGCATCACGATCGCGACCGGCGCATACCTGTGCATGCCGAAACTGGCGAGCAGGAGAACCCCGCCAGTGAACTCGAGGATTTTAACGAACAGGTGAATTTTACTCTTCACCAGCAGGCTCATGAACGCTCCCGCATCTCCCTCCAAAGTCGGGAGCTTGATCGGGGGGGAATCTGTGAGTCCCACCAAAAAGACCAACATGTTCAGTCCGAACACGGTGAAGATCAGGCCCAACAAGCCTTGGGCGATCATGATTCTAATAAGCATACCTTGTCTCCTTTTGAGTCACCGCCGTTTTCGGTGTTGGGTTGGTCATGGTTTCGCTTCATTCGCGGAATTTAATTCAAACGTCGCCCGGAACTCCGGCCTGCTCATCAACTCCCTCAGCCGGGCGACGAAGTCCGGCGGATTCTGAAACGGGTGGTCGCGGTGGATTGTAGCATACGCGGCATCCAATTTCGTCAGCTCCTCGCTCGCCTGGGCGGCGACATCCCGCACGTGCGTCACACGTTCATGGGCGAAGCGCAGGTGGTTCGGGTCGATGTGCCCAGCGGCGATGAACCCCCGCGTTTTTCTGGCGCAGCGGCAGGGATTGGCTGTGTTCACCAGACCGCATTTCTCCTGCATGAAGCTGTGCAGGTCGCGGCGGGCGCGCGCGAGCTTCTGCCTGAAGTTTTCCCGACTTATCTCCAGCAATTCCCCGCCGACGGTGTCTCTGACGCCAAAGATGCTGCCCAGGATGTAAACTATCCGTTGCTCGCGATCCAGGCACAGCAGCATGCCCGAGGTGCATCCGATCCGCGCCTCCGCGATGAGAAGCTGGGCGTCGGCGGGGAGTGCCCGCGGGTCAGGCAGGTCCGCGTCGGAGATTTCGTCCAACTTCCGGCCGTATTGCGCAAACGTGATCTCCCTCGACTCGGCGCGCCCGCGTTTCATGTTCAGGAGGTGGTTGATGGCGATTCGGTAGAGCCAGGTGTGCAGGCTGCTACGTCCGTCAAACGTCGAAAGTCGCGTCACCAACTTTATCAAAACTTCTTGGGTGGCATCTTCCGCGTCGGCAGGTTGCAGCACCATCCGTAGCGCGAGGTTGTAGATCCAAGATTGATGCAGAGCGACCAACTCCCCGAGGGCAGCCTGACTGCCACCCTTGGCCTGCCGGACCAGCTCTTGGTCGCGCTTTCCGCGCAGGGCAACATCCTCAAAGGGACTGGTATTTCTTTCCATACACTCCATTAGACACAGGCCGAACGCTCCTGTGACTGTCGATTGTGATTGGGCTCAGGATTCCAAGCTGCGCCGGCCCGGTCGTCGGGCGATCCGGCCTACCGCCGGCTCCACAGCCGCAGCGACGAGAGGAGAAAGTCTTCGAGAGCGGCGGCCTCGTTGAGGTTGAGGCGGAGGAGGCCGGCGCTGTGCTCGAGGCGTTCGATGGCGGCGACGAGGGAGCGGTCCACCGCGCGAGTGTGCTCGGGGTCGCGGCCCTTGGTCGCCGCGAGCGCGAAGGCGCGGGTGGCGTGTTCGAGGGAGACGAAAAGTTTGTGCCGGAGGCCGACGGCGATGCCGGTCTCGATGGCCTCCTGCTCGTCTTTGGCCAGGTCGGGTGCGAGTTTCTCTTTTTGCGCTTTCCAGACTTCGTCCGTCGCGGCGGAGAGGATGGCGTTGAAGCGCGTGACGAGGCCGTAGAGAGCCATGACCCGGTCGGCGACGGCGGCTTTCTCGCTGACGCCTTCGGCGAGCTGGCCGAGCCACGCCTGGTAGTCGGCGAGCCAGCCGGCCAGGTCGGGGTGGGCGAGGGGCACGGCGGCCGCGGGGAAACGGAAGTGCAGGCACCGGCTGCGGATCGTGGGCAGCAGCGCGTAGGGCCGCGTGGTGAGCAGGAGGATCGTCGTGCTGCGGCTCGGCTCCTCGAGGGTTTTCAGGAAAATGTTGGCGGCGGCGGCGTTCATGCGGTCGGCCTCGAAGACGACGGCGACTTTGCTCTGCGAAATCTGCGGCGACACCTGAACTTGGCCGATGAGGTCGCGCGTGGCGTCGGCGGTGATGAAGCGCGCCTTGCCGGCGGGGCGCAGCGTGAAAAAATCGGGATGCCCCTCGGGCGGGAAATATTGCTGCGGACGATTGACTGTAGGAGCGGCTTTACGCCGCGATTCGTTGTCCGACTCGTCGGTGGGTAAACCCGCTCCGACAAAAGCACCCGAGGCGAGCAGGCGGTCGGCGATCGCGTGGCCGACGCCGACGAGCGTGCCGAGATCGTCGCCGTGGAGGAGGAGGCTGTGCGAGAGGCGCGAGCGTGCGATGGCCTGTTCGAGCACGGCGACGGCAGGCGTGCCGACGAGCGAGATTTCTTGTTCGATAGCGTCGGCCGATTTGGTGCCGTCGAACACGCGGATGCGCCCGGGATTTTCTGCGGCGACGCGGAGGTAGCCGTCGCGGACTTTGCGGAAAAACGCGACGTCCTCGCGCTCCATGCGGTCGGGCAGAGCGGCGGCGCGGCGCCGCATGCGGGCGACGCTGACCTCGGTCGGCACGTCGATGAGGACCGTCAGGTCCGGCAGCACGCCGCCGACGGCGAAGCGGTTGACCTGCGCGACGAGGTCGGGCGGGAGATCGCGGGCGACGCCTTGGTAAACGGTGGACGAGTCGAGGTAGCGGTCGGCCACGACGACGGCGCCGCGGGCGAGGGCCGGCGCGATGATCTCGCGCACCACCTGCGCGCGGGCGGCGGTGTAGAGGAGGAGTTCGGCCTCGGGACACAGCTCGTCGCCGCCGTGATTGTGGATGACGATGTTGCGGATCTGTTCGCCCGTGGCGGTGCCGCCGGGCTCGCGGGTCGCGACGATCTCGCGCCCGGTTTGCCCTAGCCGCCCGAGGAGGCGGGTGATCTGGGTGGACTTGCCACTGCCCTCGGAACCCTCGAAGGAGATGAATTTGCCGGCGGTCGGAGACGAAGGTGGCATGGTGCGAATGGTGACGGAGCGAACGAACAAGTCGTGGCCGCCCGCGGCAACCAGATTCGCGTCCGGCGGTCTGAAATTCCATTGATTGCGCGAATCAAACGCGCCAACACTCCCGGCACATGCCCAGCCTCCTCCCGCTCCCGTTCTTCGCCTCCACCATCAACGTCTGGCACGTTTTTCTCACGACCGATCCGGTCGGCCAGTTTGTCATCGCCCTGCTCGCGGTCTTCAGCGTTTTCGCCTGGGCCGTGATGCTCGGGAAATACTCCGAGCTGAAAAAAATGCGCCAGTTGAACCTGCTCTTCGAGCGCCGCCTCGGCGAGGAGCGCCACATCCTCGACCTGCCGGAGAACCTGCGCAACCGGCGCGACATCCCCTACGCGGACCTGCTGGCGGATGCGCTCGAGGCCTACTGGCGCGCCGCCGCCATCGGCAAAGAAAAAGGCGACGACCAGGTGCGCTCGCGCCTGGAGCACGCCGAGAACGCCATCCAGCGTGCGCTCGCGCGGCAATCGCTCCGCTACGAGTCGAGCATGATCATCCTCGCCTCGCTCGTGTCGGGCGCGCCGTTCATGGGTTTGTTCGGCACGGTGTGGGGCATCATGGAGGCGTTCAGCGCGGTGTCGGTCATGCAGAGCGCCAGCATCCAGACCCTCGCCCCCGGCGTCTCCGCGGCGCTGCTGACGACCATCGCCGGCCTGATCGTCGCGATCCCGTCGGTCTTCGGCTACAACATCCTGCTCGGCCACGTGAAGACGATGATCACCGAGCTGGAGAACTACGCGAGCAACCTCGCGGACCGCATCGAACTGGAGGCCAAGTAAGGAACCGCCATGGCGAGAATTTTCCGCAGACCCCGCCACCTCCACCCGGTGGCCGAGCTCAACATCACCAACATGGTGGACCTGGGCTTCGCGCTGCTGATCATTTTCATGATCAGCACGCCGCTGATTCAGAAAGAGCAGACGATCCCGATCAATCTGCCGGCCGAGTCCAAAAAAGAGCAGGCGCAGCCGCCGGCCGACACGGATTTCCAGGCCGTCGGCATCGACCGGGCGGGAAATTTTTATTTCGGCACCCGGCGCGTGTCGTTCGCTGAGCTCTCCAGCCACCTCGGCGCGATGGCGGCGCGGCCGAAGCCGCCGGTCATCCGCATCCGGGCCGACCTGGCCCTGCAATGGCAGCAAGTCGTGCGCGTGATGGACGAGATCAAGAAGCACAACCTCACGAAAATCACCTTCGACACCGAGACGAAGTAACGCGATGCGCGCGAACTCCAGCAGTGCGGTGATGGTTTCGCTGACCCTCCACGGGGTCGTCGCCGCGCTGATTTTTCTGACGACCGTTTACGTCGCGCACCAGCAGAAGACGCCGCCGGTGATCTTCGAGCTCGTCGCTGGGCCGCCGACGGCGCCGGAACAACCGGACGCACCCGCGCTGGGGATCCCCGACTGGAAGCTGACCGTGCCGAAGGTCGCCGTGCCCGAGGAAAAACCGCAGCCGGTGCCGGAGGCGGTCAGGCCGACCCCGCGGACCAAGCCCGCCGAGACGAAGCCCAAGCCCGAGACGTCGATCGCGAAGGAAATGAAAAAGAAGGAACGGATGTCCTACAAAGAATACCGGCGCGCGCATCCGGACCCGAAGCCCGCGCCGCCCGCGCCCGTCCGGGCGCCGCGGATCGACACCGAGGGCATTGCCGCCGGCGTGCTCGGCGGCTCGCCGGCGAACAAGAAGGGCGGCGGCGGCGGCAAGGCCCTGACGCGCGCAGAACGGAGCGAACTCGACACCTACATTTCGTTTTTGATCAGTGCGCTCAAGGAAGCGCACCAGCCGCCCCCGGGACTGAGCGATCAGTTGGTCGTGAAAGTGACCTTCGACATCGCCGCCAACGGCCGCATCTCGAATCCGCGCGTCGAACGCTCGTCCGGCAACCGCGAGTTCGACGAGTCGGCGTTGGAGGCGTTTCGCAATGTCGCCTCCATCGGCCCGACGCCC
>JACQFT010000043.1 GCA_016199925.1 Opitutia bacterium
CTCGAGGCCCATCTTCTGCAACACGCTCACGGCGACGCCCTGGCCCAGTTTGATCAGCCCGAGCAGCAGGTGCTCGGTGCCGACGTAGTTGTGGTGGAAGCGGTCGGCTTCCTTGCGGGCCAACGCGAGCACCTGCTGGGCCCGCGGCGTGAAATTGTTCATCGGTTCCATGGGAGAGTCGTAAACGTGTCTATCGGTTACTGTGCAGCGTTACTGAAGTCAGGCGGGGGCACTTTCGCAAACTCGGTGCGCAGGCGCTCGGCGCGGAGCACGTCGCGCTGGCCGGGCTCGGAGGCCCCGCGCGCGGCGTGCTGCACATGGCCGGGCTGGCACTCGATGAACAGCCGGTCCACCGCGGCCCGCGGCGCGCTGCTGACGACCCCGAGGTCGATGCCCAGCCGGATGAGCGAGAGCAGGTTCATCGCCTCGCCGGAGTTGAGCACGAAACCGTTTTGCAGGATGCCGAACGCGCGGCCGATCTTGTCGAAGAGCTTGTTCGCCTCGGTCTCGAGGAGTTTCTCGCGGGCGTTGAGTTCCTGCTCGATGATGGTGTTCAGCACGCCGGTGAGATGGCGGATGATGTCTTCCTCGGTCTCGCCGAGCGTCGTCTGGTTGGAAATCTGAAAAATGCTGCCGCTCGCGTCCGAGCCCTCGCCGAACAAGCCGCGCACGGCCATGCCGAGCTGGTTGACGGCGCGGACGACTTTTTCCATCTGCCCCGTGATGACGAGCGCGGGCATGTGCATCATCGTCGAGGCGCGGATCGCCGTGCCGAGATTGGTCGGGCACGCGGTGAGATAGCCGAGCTTGGGCGAGAACGCGTAGTCGAGGTGCTCCTCGAGGCCCGAGTCGAGGGTGTTGATCGCGTGCCAGACTTTCTTGAACTGGAAGCCCGCCCGCAAAACCTGGATGCGCAGATGGTCCTCCTCGTTGATCATCACGACGCACGACTGGTCTTTGCTGATGACGACGCCCGTGCCGGTCTTCCCGTGGCTCAGTTCGCGGCTGATGAGGTGGCGCTCGACCAGAATCTGTTTCTCCAGGTCCTCCAGCTCGTCGACGGCGACGGCGAGGCCGCGTTTCATCTGCGGGAGCGACGCGACGGCCTGCAGGCACACGTCGCGAATCTCGCGCTTTTGCGCGTCTTTCGCCCAGCCCGGAAACGGCTGCCCGGTGAGATTGCGCGCGAGGCGGATGCGCGTCATGAGCACGACGGCGCTCTTGCTGGCCGCGGTGTCGGTCAGCTCGGAGCGCGCGTCGAGCAGTTCGTTGATCTTCATCTCAGGCTTCCTGCTTGCGCCCGGACGCCTGCCGGACTTGGTGGATTTCATCGCGGTAACGGGCGGCGTCCTCGTAGCGCTCGGATTTGATCGCCTGGTCGAGCTCGGTCTCGAGCTGGGTGAGCCGCTCGTAGAACGACCGGCGCGCGAGGGCGCGTTGGGGCACCTTGCCGGTGTGCATCACGCCCTTGTGCATGGTGTCGAGCACCGGCTCGAGGATCGTCTGGAAATAGTCGTAGCACTCCGGGCACCCGAAGCGGCCGGTCTTCTTGAAATCCTGCTGGGTGAAACCGCACGCCTTGCACCGCACGTCGCCGGCCGGCTCGGGATTGAGCGAGGCTTTGAGCAACAAGTCCGCGAGGGAGAAGCCGCTCGGGTCGGTCACGCCCTTCGCCTGGGCGCAGGCCTCGCACAGGTCGACTTTATGCACCTTGTTGTTGACGATCTGAGTGAGATGCACCGTCGCGGGCTGGGAGCAGAGGTCGCATTTGAGGGAATTGGCCATGGTTTGGGTGAGCGGGGACGGATGAGCGCGAATCGTCCGGAACGCAAATCCGGCCGACCCACCGCTGACCCGAGCCAAAAACAAGGTGGTTGTTTTCGCTCGCGAAGCAAGTGCGGAGACGAGCCGCGGCCGCGGCGATTTCGCCTTGTGTTCGTCCCCGCGGCGGGCTCGACTGCCGGCCGTTCGCCCTATGTTTCATGCCGCTCGCTCGAACTCCGCCGGTTTCACGCTCATCGAGCTGCTCACGGTCATCGCCATCATCGGCATCCTCGCGGCCCTGATTTTCCCGACGGTCGGCAAAGTTCGCGAGACGGCCCAGCGCACGGTCGACGCCAACAATCTCCGCGAGATCGTGAAGGCCGCCACGATCTACGCCGCCGACAACAACGACCGCCTGCCCGACCCGGCGACGATCGCGGCGCAAGGCCAGGTCACGGGCGGCACCGGCGTTTTTCTCTGGGCCGGCATCCTCGCCCAGCGCGGGATCCTCACCGACCCGACCTTCTACTTCGCCAAGAACGACCAGAAATTCGAAGGCGTCTATCCGACCGCCATCGTCAATCCCACCGCGCGCACGGTCCTCGACGCCAGTTTCGTCGGCAAGCCCGACCTCAGCTTTGAGCTCGTCGGCGGCCTCCGCATGGGCGACGCGCCGACCTCGCCCGTCGCCTACACCCGCGGCCTGCTTGCCACCGGGACGTGGGACCCGGCGACCGCGGTCTACAAGGATACGGGCGGCCACATCGCCTTCCTCGGCGGCAACGTCCAATTCTATCCCAACCTCACCGAGGCCGACAAGCAGCTCACGCTGAGCAACGGCAGGAAGGGCGTGAACCTCTCTCAGGCCGTCCCCGCCAACGCCAGGATCTACGGCACCGCCGCCGCCAAGATCGGCACCGCCGCGGGCGCCCCGGCCTCCGTGCCGCAGTAAGCTCCGTTTTCCCAAGCCGCCATTGCTTTCGGCTTACCTAAATAAACGAGCCCGGTCTTCATCGACCGGGCTCTTTTATTTCTTCCCCCGGGCCCGGCCTCTGCCGTAACTTGCCCCTCCCTCCCATGCCGGCCGCCCAACTCACCTACGTCATCGGCCACAAGAATCCCGACGCCGACTCCATCTGCTCCGCCCTCGCCTACGCGGCGTTCAAGCAGATGAGCGGGCACCCGGGCTATGTCGCCGCGCGCTGCGGCAACACCAACGCCCGCATCGACGCCATCCTCGCGCGCTTCTCGACCCCCCTGCCCGTTTACCTCAGCGACGTCGCGCCGCGCGTGCGCGACGTCATGGCCGACCAGATCCACTCCGTCGGCGAAACCGCCACCTGCGCCGAGGCCCTCGAACTGATCGACCGCCACGACCTCCGTCTCGTGCCCGTCCTCGCCGCCGACCGCAAACTCCTCGGCACCGTCACCGGCGCCCAACTCGCCCACTTCTTCATGCCCCAGGTCACCGCGCCCAAGCTCATGCGGCGCGTCCACACCAGCCTCGACTCCGTCGCCCGCACCCTGCGCGCCCGCACCCTGCACCTCGCCGACGCCGGCCGCGTCGAAGACCTCTTCGTCCGCATCGGCGCGATGGACCTCTCCTCCTTCTGGCGGCTCTCCGAAGCCGAGGGCATCCCCGCCGCGCAATCCATCATCGTCGTCGGCGACCGGCGCGACATCCAGCTCAAGTCCGTCGAACTCGGCGTGCGCGCCCTCGTCATCTCCGGCAACCTGTCCGTCGACGACGCCGTTGCCGCCGCCGCCCGCTCGCGCGGCGTGAGTCTGCTCATCAGTCCTTACGACACCGCGACGACCGCCTGGCTCATCCGCACCGCCGGCCGGCTCGCCCCGCTCATCGACCGCAAATTCACTTCCGTCAACGTCGACACCCGCCTCAGCGACATCCGCCGCAAATTTGCCCAGCAAAACTCCTCGCACGCCATGATGGTCGTCGGCGACGACGGCACGCTCCTCGGCCTCCTCACCAAGGCCGACGTCCTCAAGCCCGTGCCCACGCGCCTCGTGCTCGTCGACCACAACGAACTCACCCAGGCCGTCCCCGGTGCCGACGAAGTCACCATCACCGAGATCATCGACCACCACCGCATTGGCGCCATCGCCACCCCGCAGCCCATCCTCTTCCTCAACGAGCCCGTCGGCTCCACCTCGACCATCGTCGCGGATCTTTTCCGCCGCCACGGTCTCATGCCGACGGCCGACCTCGCCGGCCTCATGATGGCCGGCATCGTCTCCGACACCCTGCTCCTGCAAAGCCCCACCTCCACCGCCAAAGACGCCGACGTGCTCGCCTGGCTCGCGCCCATCGCCGGCGTCGAGCCCCGCCAGCTCGCCGAGCTCATCTTCAGCTCCGGCTCCGTCATCCTCGCCAACCCGCCGGCCAAGGTCGTGCGCTCCGACTTCAAGGTTTACGACGAGGAAGGCGTGCACTTCGCCGTCTCGCAGGTCGAGGAACTCGGCTTCGACAACTTCTGGTCCCACGCGCCCGCCCTCTCCGCCGCGCTCGCGCAGTTGCGCACCGACGAGAAACTCGCCTTCGCCGGCCTCCTCGTCACCGACATCAACACGCAGAACTCGCTCCTCCTCGTGCAAGGCGACTCCGACCTCATCCGCCGCATCTCCTACGCGCACGTCGAGCAGGACGAGATCTTCGACCTCCCCGGCGTCGTCTCGCGCAAAAAGCAACTCATCCCCTACCTCTCCAGCCTGCTCAAGGAAATGTCGGCCGACGGCCTCTCCCCCGCCCGCGGCAAATCCTCCGCGCCGTTCCGCTCCTGATTTTCGCCCTTTGCCGGCACCACTCCTGCATCCGCCCATCTTTTTTTATGCCCGCTCCGACTGCCACGCCCGCGCCTGCGCCCGCCCCCGCCCCGACCGACTTCATCCGCGCCATCGTCGCGACCCACGTCGCCGAGCAGCGTTATCCGAAGATCGTCACGCGTTTCCCGCCCGAGCCGAACGGTTATCTCCACATCGGCCACGCGAAGTCGATCTGCCTCAACTTCGGCCTCGCCCGCGAAAACCACGGCCAGTGCAACCTCCGCATGGACGACACCAACCCGGCCAAGGAGGAAGTCGAATACGTCGACTCCATCGTCGCCGACGTGCGCTGGCTCATCGCCGGTTGGGCCGACCACTGCCTCGGTCTCAAACCCAAGGGCGCCACGCCCGCCCTTCAAACCGTCGATGGAAAACTGGATTATTATCTCGCCCCGATTCCTCAATCGAAAATCGAGAATCAAAAATCGAAAATTGAGTCGGAGCCCTTCTCCGCCTCCAGTTACTTCGACCAGCTCTACGAATACGCCGTCGAGCTCATCAAGCGCGGCCACGCCTACGTCTGCGACCTGAGCCCCGAGGAAACCGAGCGCTACCGCGGCTCGCCCGACACGCCGGGCAAGGACTCGCCTTTCCGCACGCGCCCGGTCGCCGAGAACCTCGACCTCTTCACGCGCATGAAGGCCGGTGAGTTCCCGAACGGCGCGCGCTCGCTCCGCGCCAAGATCGACATGGCCTCGCCCAACCTCTGGCTGCGCGACCCGCTCCTCTACCGCATCCGCCACGCCGCCCACCACCACACCGGCGACAAGTGGTGCATCTACCCGCTCTA
>JACQFT010000071.1 GCA_016199925.1 Opitutia bacterium
AGGTGAAACTCATCGGCATCCTCAGCCGCACGTTCGGGGCGGAGAAGTGCCGCGAGGAACTGGAGGCGCTGCTCGCACATCGCGCGCATTTCGCGGCTCTCGATCTGGCGGGCGACGAGAAGAATTTTCCGGCCGAGATGTTCGTCGAACATTTTCAACGCGGGCGCGATGCGGGCTGGGCGGTCACGGTGCACGCCGGCGAGGCGGGCGGTGCCCCGAGCGTGTGGGCGGCGTTGCGCGAGCTCGGCGCCACGCGCATCGGTCACGGCACCCGCGCGGTCGAGGATCCGAAACTGATGGACTATCTCGCCGAGCACCGCATCGGGATGGAAGTGAATCTTACGAGCAACGTGCAGACGAACACCGTGCCGAGTTTCGCGGCGCATCCGCTGAAGAAGTTTCTCGCGCACGGCCTGCGCGCGACGATCAACACCGACGATCCCGTGATCAGCGGCGTCGACCTGCGCCACGAATACGCCGTCGCGGCGCCCGCCGCCGGACTGACGCCCGCTGAGATCGTGCGTGCGCAACGCAACGCGCTGGAGATCGCGTTCCTCACGACCGAAGAGAAGGCGGCGTTGGTGGCGGCGAAGATTGGCAGTAGCGCGGTGCTTTAGCCCGCGAGACGAGATCCTTCGCGGGCTAAAGCGCCGCTCTACTGCGGACTGCCGGCCTGCTCGACGGCTTGGAGAAATCCATCGAAATCGAGGTAGTGCGGGAGCACGTGGGTGACGCCGAGGGAGCGGAGGTGCGCGGCGTGGTCGTGCTCGCCGATGCCGACGAGCGGCCAGCCGAGTTCGCGGCAGGCGCGGACGTCCCACGCGGCGTCGCCGATGTAGGTGATGCGGTCGAAGCCCGCGCGCCCGTGGTGGGCGGCGGCCCGGGCGAGCGCCGTGCGCATGATCTCAGTGCGCGCGTGGCCGGCTTCGCAAAAGGCGAAGGGCAGATCGCTGAGGGGAATTTCAGCCGTGGCGAACTTGTGGCGCGCGGTGGCTTCCCAGTCGCCGGAGGCGACGGCGACGGCGTAGCCGCAGCGCCGGAGTTCGCGGAGCGCGGCGGCGGCGCCGGGGATCGCGCGGGTGCGCCGGCCGGTGTTCTGCTGAATCTCCGCCATGAGGCGGAGCGCCGCCTGGGTGACGGCGCGGGAGTCGGCGGGCGTGGCGGCGCGGCCGAAGTGTTCGCGCAACACGGCGTCGA
Organism: Opitutia bacterium; assembly: GCA_016199925.1. Taxonomy (GTDB): domain Bacteria; phylum Verrucomicrobiota; class Verrucomicrobiia; order Opitutales; family Opitutaceae; genus JACQFT01. Next base: position 1,198 of record JACQFT010000071.1, read on the forward strand.
GGCAGTAGGAGGAGCTGGTGTGCGGGAACGAGGCCCAGTCGATGCGCACGTCGGGCAGGTCGAACGCCTGCGCGAAGGCGCGGACGTAGATGTTTTCGGCGAAGGCAAAGCTGTCGGTCAGCGTGCCGTCCATGTCGAAGATCACGAGTTTCATTCGCGGTGGATCCGATTCCCCGGAGCTTGGCCGCCGCGGGGGGTGGGCTCCGGTTTGGTTGGGGTGGAGGGACCGGCTCCGTCCGGTCCGCGGAGTGCGAAAAGACGGACGACACGGAGGTCGTCCCTCCAAGGCGGCGTGATGATCGCAAATTGCATCGGGATTGGTCGAATGCCCCGGGGCTAGCCCCGAGAACCTTTACGGATGCCCGAGCTTCCGGTAGTTGAGGACGGTGTGGCTGATGTGGCCTTGCTCGAGGCATTGCACGTCGGTGAGCGGCGCGGGCGGCGAGACGTCTTGAATCTTGCCCCAGAGGAGCCGGTGCGAGCCGTCGTCGGCCGCGGGGCTGAAGAGGCCGGGCACATGAACTTGGGCGGGCACTGTGCGCCGCACGGGCGTCGTGGGCGCGCAGGGCAGGGGAAAATTCAGCGAGTGGACCGTGAAGGTGTCCTTTGGCGTCGCGGGAAAAATCTCCGCGACGAGGCGCGCGACATGCGCGGCGCTGACTTTGAGCGTGGCGAGGAGTTCGCCGTCGGGCTGGCCGCCGTGTTCTTTCAGGTGCCGGTAGGTGTCGCCGGAAATGTCCTGCGAGGCGGCGAGCGCGGGCAGGCCGTGCAAGGCGCCTTCCCACGCGCCGGCGACGGTGCCGCTGGCGAGGATGAAGCCGAGCGAGCAGTTGAAACCCATGTTGATGCCGCTGACGACGCCGTCGATCGGCTCCTTGACGAGATGCGCGAGCGCGATGTTCACGCAATCGGACGGCGTGCCGTCGATGATCCACGTCGGGCAATCGAAACCGCGGTCGGCGGCGGTGGACTTCACGGGACGCCCGCGGGTCTTGGAGGCGCCGGTCCAGCTCTGTTCGGTGGCGGGCGCGGCGACGAACAGGTCGTGGCCGGCGGCGCGCAGGGCGGCGATGAGTTCGCGCAGGAAGAGGGAGTGGATGCCATCGTCGTTCGTGACCAGGAGCTTCATGGAGGGGGAGGCGCGGAGTGTTCGCGAAGCGCGCCCGCTGTCAGTCCTTTTTCCCGGCCGCGACGGGGGCGGTGGCGCGGCGGCGGAGCGACTCGGAGAGGAGCCAGACCATGTAGGCGACGACGAGCAGATTGAGGGCGAGGGCGCCGGCCTTGACCCAGGTGACCTTGTGGCCGAGCTGGTAGATCTCGACCGGCACATAGACGCTGCCGCTGAGCGCCGCGAGCCACTCGGCCCAGCGCCGTTCGTGCCAGAGACCGTAGGCCTCGACAAAACGGACGGCGGCGTAGAGCGCCGCGAAGCCGGCCAGTTGCCAGAGTTTGGAGTCGGTGACGTCGGCCATCGCCTCGATGAAAATCTGCGGGTAGTGGTTCGCCGGGTTGAGGTGCAGGCGATGGACGAGGTGGCCCGCGAGCACGTCGGCGTCGCGACCGAGGAAGCTCAGCAAACCGAAGCCGGCGACGAGGACGACGAGGCCTTTGCAGGCTTCGAAGACGGCGACGGGCTTGAGGGCCTTGTGGGCGGGCGATGACACCGCCGGCGAACGTAGTTGGCTTTGTCGCGGCGGAAAGGAAAAAGGCCGGGGGCGAGCGCGATGGCGATCGGTGTGATTTGTTGGAGCGGCTTAACGCCGCGATGGTTCGTGCTGAACCGCGGCGTAAAGCCGCTCCGACCGTCAGACAGCCGCAGGCAAACCGTCGGAAAAGAAAAAAGCCGCGACTTGCGTCGCGGCTTTGGAAAAATCGCGGCGTAAAGCCGCTCCTACAGTTTACGACTGGGCGGGCGTCTCGACCGGAGCTTCGGCGGCGGCGGGCGCGGCCTGCTTCTGGGCTTCCATGTCCTTCATCGCGGCGCGGCGGGAGAGGCGGACCTTGCCCGAGCGTTCGTCGATGCCGACGCACTTCACCCAGATCATCTCGCCCATCTTGACGACGTCTTCGGTGCGGCGCACGCGGAAATCGGCGAGCTCGGAGATGTGCACGAGGCCTTCCTTGCCCGGGGTGCATTCGACGAAGCAGCCGAAATCTTTGATGCCGGTGACGCGGCCCTGATAGAGGTTGCCCATTTCGATCTGGGCCCCGCCACCGCCGCCGGCACCGCCGCCACCGCAGAGGCTGTCGATCTCCTGCACGGCGCGGTTCATCGCTTCGGCGTTGTTCGAGTAGATGAAGACCTTGCCCGAGTCGTCGTCGGCGATGTCGATCTGCGCGCCGGTCGTCTCGGTGATGCGGCGGATCGTCTTGCCGCCCGGTCCGATGAGCAGGCCGATTTTTTCGGGATCGATCTGCACGGTCTGGATGCGCGGGGCGAACTTGGAGAGGTTGGCGCGGGGCGCGGGCATGGTGGCGAGCATCGCGCGGAGGATCTCGATGCGCGCATCACGGGCCTGGTAGATGGCGGTCTTGGCGATCTCGAACGGCAGGCCGTTGATCTTGAGGTCGAGCTGGAAGCCCGTGATGCCGGTCGTGGTGCCGGCGATCTTGAAGTCCATGTCGCCGAAGTGATCTTCTTCGCCAAGGATGTCGGTGATCGTGGTCCACTTCGCGATGGAGCCGTCGGCGGCGTTCTCGGTCATGAGGCCGCACGAAATGCCGGCGACGGGAGCGATGATCGGCACGCCGGCGTCCATGAGGGACAAGCAGCCGCCGCAGATCGAAGCCATCGAGGTCGAGCCGTTGGACGACATGATCTCGGAGACGACGCGGATGGAGTAGGGGAACGCATCCTCGGGCGGGAGCACCGGCACGAGCGAACGCTCGGCGAGGGCGCCGTGGCCGATTTCGCGGCGGCCGGGGCCGATGAAGCGGCCGGTTTCACCGACGGAGAACGGCGGGAAGTTGTAGTGGAGGATGAAGCTCTTCGAGGTGGCGCCGCCGGTGAGGCCGTCCATGCTCTGCGCTTCCTTGGTCGGCCCGAGCGTCGTGATGACGAGGCCCTGCGTGTCGCCGCGCTGGAACAGGCCGGAGCCATGCACGCGGGGGAGCACGCCGACTTCGCACGAGATCGGGCGGAGCGCCTTCGCATCGCGACCGTCGGCGCGGACGCCGCGCTCGAGGACCGTCTTGCGGTAGGCTTTGTATTGGAGGTCTTCGAACACGACGTTGAGGTCGACGTCCGTGAACTTGCCTTCGCCGAGTTCGGCGAGGAGCGCCTTCTTGGACTCTTCCTTGAGCACCTTGACGGCGGCGGAACGCGCGGCCTTCTCCTTGCCGAAGATGGCGGTGGCGAGACGCTCGGTGGGGACGACGCGCTCGATGATGGCGCGGGCCTCGGGCGTGGCGCCGACGAGGGCGAACGTGGCCTTGGGCTTGCCGCAAAGCGCGACGAGTTCCTTGATGGCTTTGATGATCGGCTGGATCGCCTGGTGACCGAACGCGAGCGCCTCGATGAAGCGGTCTTCGGTGATCTGGTCGGCGGAGCCTTCGATCATCAGCATGTCCTTCTCGGTGCCGACGTAGATCAGGTCGAGGTTGGACGAGAACATTTGCTCGATCGTCGGGTTGGCGAGGAACTGGCCGTCGATCTGTGCGACGCGCACGCAGGCGATCGGGCCGTTCCACGGAATCTCGGAGATGGCGAGCGCGGCGCTGGCGCCGTTCACCATGAGAATGTCGGACTCGTGGATCTGGTCGGCCGACATGAGCAGGCCGATGATCTGCACTTCATTGAGGAAACCCTCGGGGAAGAGCGGGCGGCAGGGACGGTCGCAGAGGCGCGACGTCAGGATTTCTTTTTCGGAAGGACGGCCTTCGCGCTTGAAGTAGCCGCCGGGGAAACGGCCGGCCGCGGAATACTTTTCGCGGTAGTCGACCGTGAGGGGGAAGAAGTCCTGGCCGGGGCGCATGTTCTGCGCGACGGAGGCGGCGACGAAGACGTTGGTCTCGCCGACGCAGACGTTGACGGCGCCGCTGGCGAGCTGGGCGATGGAGCCCGTGGAGAACGTGATCCCGAGTTCCGGGACGGTGACATTATGTTTCTGATTCATTTTCGGATTCTATTCGTTTCGGTTTCGGATCGGCGGCGCGAGGGGCGTCGCCACCCGCCGCGGCGGAGTGCCGGGGCGGAACGGGCCGGCGGGCGCGGAGAGCGCCGTGGGCCCGGAGGTTTTCCGTTTCGTGTCCCTTTTGAATCAGCTCCCGAGAAATTTCGGATTACGGCTCTGGTCCGGTTGGAGGAGCGGCTTTACGCCGCGAGGTTTGGTTCGGGGCGTAGAGCCCCGCCTCCAGTTTTCGGATGATGAACAGTAAGCGGAAATGTCCCGGTGACCTGGTTCGCGAGGGATAAACGAAAGGCGGCCCGTCGGTGGGCCGCCCTGCGTGAAAGCGGGTTACTTGCGCAGACTGAGCTTCTGCAGCAGGTCGTTGTATTTGGGCAGGTCCTCGCGCTTGACGTAATCAAGCAGCTTGCGACGACGGCTGGCCATTTGGAGGAGGCCGCGGCGGCTGTGGAAATCCTTGCGATGCGTGCGCAGGTGCTCGGTCAAGTGATTGATCCGGGCCGTGAGCAGCGCGATCTGGACGTCGCTGGAGCCGGTGTCGGTCTCGTGAGTTTTATAGGTGGCGATGACTTCTGATTTAACGGGTTGTGACATGGTTTAGGTTGTTGATGGCGCAGTCAGTTGGAGGCCTGGCGGCTTCGTGTCGCCCGCTTGTGGAGGGCCGGCGGCACCGTTATCGTCCGGTTGCCCGGACTGACTGTGGTCGGACCCCGCGACCAGCGGAATCCGACTAACGCAAGCGCGCATTAACTAAACCGCAGCCCCACCGTGCAAGCGTTATTTTTCCCGGGCCGGTGAGACGGAGTGGCGCTAGATTATGTCAGGCTATCAGCGGCTCCAATTGCCACGAACGCACACTTGGTGAAATCCAAAGTGTCACCATCAGTTTCAGCAGGATTTAGAACATAAGAAATGTTCACGGGAGTGCCCTTCATGAGTGAGTCAATGCTGCCTCCAACCCAACGGGCCGAAATCACTATGTATGAAATCAGCTTGGTTTCATTTTCCGTCTCCCAGGAAATTTGTTTCGTCAGTCTTGCCAAGAAAAGATCGGGAATACCCGTTTGCTTATACTGCCGCACAATTTCTCCGTTGACGGGCAGTTGGACATGCAAGTCTGACGGTTCGTAATCGACTGAGGTAATTGTGAACTTCATTTTCGAAGCTACGAAGGTTCATCCCGACCTTAGCACCAGCCCTCGCACCGCTGCACAGCCGGGCAGGGCTTTGATTTTAGCGAGGATGGACTGGCGGTGGAAGAAGAGTTCGTTGCGCACGACGCTGTGCGACACGAGCACGTGGAGCGACCGGTGCGTGTCGACGACGGAATCAGGACAGAAGAGCGAAGGCACGGTGGATGGTCCGGCTGAGGACGCGGCGGCGCTCGAACGTGACGCGGCCGTAGCGGCCCTCGATGCTCGCTTTGGCCACGGTGTGAAAATGGTCGCAACTGACGAGGGTGGGGCGATCCAATCCTTCGGCTCCGTTGAGCACGACATCGGTGGCAACAGGTGCGCTGGCGGGCCGACGGGTGGTGCCATAGAGCACATTCACGACGGGCACACGAGCATCACGACACATATCGATTCGGGAGATCACGACCGCAGGATGGGAGTCTTTGTCGGCCGGGCGGACCCGGACGCGGACAACATCCCACTGCGCAAGATCGGAGATCACAGATCCCCCGGAATCGTATTTTCAGGGCGGACAAAGCGCATGATCTCCAAAGCAACCGGGCTGACCGGCAGCGGGGCGGGCTCGGAACTGGCGTCGCGCTCGGCGGACTCGATGAGGTAGCGGGACAACGTCAACCCGCGTTGCCGGGCGACAGAAGCCAGACGGCGCTTCGTGGCGGCGGGCATACGGACGGTGGCGGTGGTAGTGGCCATGTGTTACCTCTGCATTTGCGCCGGGATTTTGTCAATTGCCGGACCGGGGCGCGCCAGCCTCTGGCACCCCGACCTCAGAACCAGCCCCCGGACCGTCGCGCAACCTGGGAGGGCTTTGATTTTCGCGATGATGGATTGGCGGTGGAAGAACAGTTCGTTGCGGACGACGCGGTGCGTCCCGAGCACGGGGAACTTGTTGTCCTCGATGGTCACGGCGTGCGAGTTGGACGGGTTGGCGTTCGGGCGGCCGGCGTGTCTGTCTGCGGTCGGCTTACTGTTCCCAGTTTTCCACAGCCAGGCCGGCCACCCGGGAAAATTCCCGGACGTTGCGCGTCACGATTGTGGCTTTCAACCGCAGCGCTTGGGCGGCGATGAGGGTGTCGAACGGGCCGATGCCTTGTCCGCGCGTCTCAAGCTGGAGGCGGATGGTCGCGTAGCGGCGCGCGTCCTCGCGCGTGAAGGGCTCGACGGTTAACAGTTCCTCCAAGGCTTGGAGTTTCCGGCGTTGGGCGGTGCCGCCGCCCTTGAGCACGCCAAACTCCCGCTCCGCGAGCACGAGCACCGACAACCGCAGTTCCTCGCGCACAAACGCCGCCTGCATCCGTCCGGTGAGTGCCGGGCTCGATCCGCGCATGTAGGCGGAGATGGCGTTGGTGTCGGGCAGGTAGAGCATGGCGGTCAGTCGCGCGGAATGTCCTTGGCGCCGTGGGCCGGCACGTCGGCGAGGTTGGGACAAGAGCCGGCGAGGGCGAAGAAACGCAGGCGGCGTTCTTCGGCGTCGGGCTGGAGCGGCTCCAGCAGCACGCCCTTCGCCGTGCGGGAGACCTTGACCTCGGCGCCGGGCAGGCGGAACGCCTTGGGTAGGCGGACGGCAATGGAACCGCCGTGCCGGAAGAGCTTGGCCTTGGTGATTGTCGCCATGTAGCTACGGATAGCTACACAGCGGTCGTCGTCAAGCGTCGGCGCGTCACCCGGACCGCAGCACCAGTCCCCGCACGGTCGCGCAGCCGGGGAGGGCTTTGATTTTCGCGAGGATGGACTGGCGGTGGAAGAAGAGCTCGTTGCGCACGACGCTGTGCGACACGAGCACGTGGAGCTTGTTGGCTTCGATGGTGACGGCGTGCGAGTAGGAGGCGTTGGCCGCGCCGACGACCGCGGCCCAGTGGTCGCGGATCGTCTGCTCCGCCGATGCGCGGCCGATCTTGTGCTTCACCATCAGAGCCTCGACGAGCGCGCCGAGGTCCTGCACCGGCCGCTGGCGCGAACGTCCCTTGTCCTCCGGCACCTCGCGGAAGCCGGCAACGAGGTTTTCGATCTCGCGGGAAAACTCCTTTGGCTCAGCCGACATGACTCAAGGCAAACCACGAATGGACACGAATGAACACCAATTTTCTGACTCCTTCGTGTCTATTCGTGTTGATTCGTGGTTTCGTTTTCATGGTTTCGGCGGCGTGCCCTCGCGGCGTTCGGCTTCGTAGAGCCGGCTGTAGCGGACGAACGCCCCGAAAGCCGTCGTCCATGCGATGAAGAATCCGGGATAACCGTCGAGGAACCCGAGCCGCAGCACGTAGGCGCGGAAAAAGCGCCAGCCCGGCCGCACCACGGCGGCGAAGAGCGAGAAGCGCCCGCCTTTCGCGCGCTGCTGCTCGAGGAAGAGATCGGCGAACGGGTTCAGCTTCGCCACGTAGCTGTTGAGCGACGGGAACGAGTAGTGGTGCAGGTCGCCGCGCAGCGTCGCGACCGGACCTTTCACCACCATGTATTCATGCACGTATTGGTCGCCGCCCCACTGCGCGTGCGCGTGGTTGATGAGGCGCAGGCTGTAGTCGGGGTAGCAGTCGCCGTGCAGCATCCAGCGGTTGATGAACCAGATTTTGCGGGGAAATTTCGCGCCGTGAAACTGGTGGTGGCCGCCCCGCGCGAAAAACTCCGCGATCTCCGTTTGCAACGCCGGCGAAACTTCCTCGTCGGCGTCGAGGCACAGCGCCCACGGCTGCTTGGCCTGCTGGAGCGCCCAGTTCTTCGTGTCGCGGTAGCCGCGCCACTCGATCTCAAAGACGACCGCGCCGAACTCGCCCGCCACATCGGCGCTCCGGTCGGTCGTGTTGTTCAGCACGACGACGCTCTCGGCGGTCCACCCCTGCACGCTGGCGAGGCAGCGCGCAAGATTGTGCGCCTCGTTGCGTGCGACGATGACGACCGAGATGGGAAGAGGAACTGCCACGTCCATACCCATGCACACTAATCGCGCCGCTGAGAATCAGAATTGTTTGAAGTCCGCGTAAAGCGCCGGGACGGATCCGTCGTCTGTCGCGGGAAGCGGACGCTTCGTCCGGCTTTCGCTCGGGGGCTTCGGCCGGGCACGGGGAAGAAAGGTAAAGCGACCTGAGCAGGTTGCGTTCGCGGTGCGGTCCGAAGACGCCCGTCGTGCGGCCACGCTGGAACGGCGGGTGAGGAGGGCGGTTGGGGACGGAGGGGTGGCGATCGCGGAGGGCGCGAGGATATTTGGCGGCGGGCGTCGGGGTGGTTGACGGACGAAACGGCCATGGCGTGTTTCGCCGGCGGGGATGGGGAGAGGGGCGGCGACGGCTTTCCCGTGGCGGAGGAGGCTCCGTAGTTTCAGTTGGCTTCAGATCCCGGGCGGGGCGTTTCGTTCGCGCCGACTGCCGCCTGGGCGGCCGCGACCCCCCGCTTCTGCGGGGGTGAGCGTTCACTGCGGCCGAGAGCGGCCTCTTTGCGGGTCCGGTCGGGGAGCGAGACGAAAATCTCCGCCTGCCCGGCGCTGCGCGTTTCTTGGCTATCACCGTTGTTGCTAGGCGCGGTTCGCCGCGGCTTGGGTTTGCGGTTCGCCGCACGGGGGAGCTAGGTTCGCTCCGCCATCGACGCCAAGGGGACCGCTTGAAGACTCTGCGCGCACTCTACATCGAACAGCATCGGATCGCTCCGGCGCAGTTCGAACAGGACATGCTGAAACGCACGCTCTATCCGCACGCCCGTTTCCTGCGCTGTCTGATGCCTGCCAGGGTGCGCCGGCACTACTTCGACCTCGACCTGGAATTTGTCCGCGCGATCGGCGCGTTGCGGCAACGGCGGGATTTTAACAACGAGTGCTCGGAGTTCATGCGTGATCCGGCGAACCGCCGGTTCAGCCGCGGCCGCCTGCGGTTGCGGGTCTCGGGCCAGCGCACCCGGCAGATCGTTGACGAAACCTTCGGCTCAGCCAAAAAAATGCCGGCCGGGTGAGGACCGTCACCCCACGCTGACGGTCTTGCAGTTCACGAATTCGCGCAGGCCGAAGGCGCCGAGTTCGCGGCCGTGCCCGCTCTGCTTCACGCCGCCGAAGGGCAGCGCCGGATGCGAGCGCACGAACTCGTTCACGAAGGCGTTGCCGCACTCGAGCTGCTCGCGCGCGATGTGCTCGCCGCGCCGGCGGTCGCGCGTGAACACCGCCGCCCCGAGTCCGTAGGGCGTGTCGTTGGCGAGGCGGACGGCGGCGGCTTCGTCCGGCGCGGAGATCACGACCGCGACCGGGCCGAAAGTTTCGTCGTCGTAGGCCGCCATGCCGGGGCGCACGCCGGTCAGCACCGTCGGGGGATAAAAAAATCCCGGGCCGGCCGGCACGCGGCCGCCGAGAAGCAGCTTCGCTCCGCAGCGCACGCTCTGGCGGACTTGTGCGTGAAGCCGGTCACGCAGGTCGGCGCGCGCGAGGGGACCGAGATCCGCGGTGGCGGCGCGCGGATCGCCCGAGCGGCGGGCCGCGAGGCGCGCGACGAGCAGCGCCTCGAACTCCGCCCGCACCGACTCGACGACGATCAAGCGTTTCGCGGCGACGCAACTCTGCCCGTTGTTGTAGAGGCGCGCGGCGGCGCAGGCCTCGGCGGCGAGCGCGAGGTCGGCGTCGGCGAGCACGAGATACGGATCGCTGCCGCCGAGCTCGAAGACTCCTTTCTTCAGTGCGGCGCCGGCGAGCGCGGCGATTTTTTTGCCGGTGGCGGTGCTGCCGGTGAAGGTGACGGCGGCGACGCCCGGATGCGACACGAGGGCTGACGCCTGCTCCGGGCCGACGACGAGCGCCTGGAAAACTCCCGGTGGAAAACCGGCGCGCCGAAACGATGCCTCGATGAGCAGAGCGCAGCCGGTGACGTTGGCGGCGTGCTTCAGCAGCACGGTGTTGCCGCCCAGGAGCGCGGGCGCGGCGACGCGGTAGATCTGCCAGAACGGAAAATTCCACGGCATGATCGCGAGCAGCACGCCGAGCGGCTGGCAGGTGACGTAGCGGTGCGCAGGCGCTCCGGCGGGGCGCTCGTCGGCGAGCCAGGCCGCGCCGTGGTCTGCGAAAAACTGGCAGCCGAGCGCGCACTTCTCGACTTCGGCGAGAGCCTGCGTGACGGGCTTGCCCATCTCCGCCGTGGCGAGAGCGGCAAAGTCCGCGCGCTGGCGGTGCAGCTCGCGGGCGAGCGCGCGAAGCCGGGCTGTGCGGCGGCCGAGGCTGGTGCGCCGCCAAGCGGCAAAGGCCCGCTGCGCACGCGCCACCGCCAACTCGCACTGCCGCGGCGAGTGTTCGCGGTAGGTGCGCAGTTTTTTCCCCGTGGCGGGATTCAGGGTGTGGATGGCCATGAGCTACGGATTGGCGGAACGGCGCGAATGTCGAATCGCAATTGCCGCGCGACCGCCACAGTCGGCGCGACGAGTCTGCGCACAAAACCTCCGCGGCGGGAACCGAGGGGTTGCGGCCACGAATCACGTCGTGGGCCAGCGAGCTTGCTCGCGCGGGTTTTCCCGGCGCGCGACCAAGGTCGCGGGCCCACGAGCGCCGGAGCGCGGCGCGGCGGCACGCGCCGGCCCAGCAGTTTTCGGAACCAACTCAGGGCTGCTTCTTCACCGGCCACGGCGGCGGCGGCGGCAGGTCGTAGCCCTTCGTCTTGAGTTCCTCGAGGATGACTTCGATGGCTTTGTCGAGCTGCTGATCCTCGCCCTTGAACTCGCGACTGGGATCGTTGTCCACGACGATGTCGGGATCGACGCCGTGGCCTTCCATGACCCAGGCTTTGCCGTCGGGCGTGTAGCCGTTGACGAATTCGGGGCGGTTGAGCGTGCCGCCATCGACGAAGGGCAGCGAGCCGCGGATGCCGACGACGCCGCCCCAACTGCGTTTGCCGATCAGCTTGCCGAGGCCGCGAGCGCGGAAACGATACGGGAAAATGTCGCCGTCGGAGGCGGAGAATTCGTTCAGCAGGAGCACCTGGGGCCCGAGCAGTTGCGCGCCGGGGTTGGCGTTGGGCTCGCCGTTGCGGGCGATGGAAATGAAATCCAGTTTGCGGCCCAGACGCTCGGCGATCTGCGGCGAGACGTTGCCGCCGCCGTTGCCGCGGTCGTCGATGATCAGCGCCTTCGCGCCGAGTTGCGGGTAGAAGTGCTTCACGAATTCGTTGAGGCCGCCGGGGCCCATGTCGGGGAGGTGGAGATAGCCGACTTTGCCGCCAGTCTTTTGGCTGACGTAGGCGGTGTTCTTCTGCACCCACGCAAGGTAGTAGAGCGCGGACTCGTCGGCGATGGGCACGACGGTGACTTCGCGCGCGCCGTCGGTCACCGGCTTGGTGTTGACGGTGAGGACGACCTGCTTGCCGGCGGTGCCGATGAGCGCTTCGTAGATGTTGGCCAGGCCGCTGACGGGCCGGCCGTTCACGGCGAGGATGTAGCTGCCCGCGGCGACCTCGACGCCGATCTCGGTGAGGGGCGAACGCGCCGCTTCCCGCCAGTTGTCGCCCGGCAAGATGCGGTCGATGCGATAGGCGCGGCTCGCGGCGTCGCGCGACAGCTCGGCGCCGAGGAGGCCCAGCTTGATCCGCGGCACTTCGGGGCGCTCGCCGCCGCCGACGTAGGCGTGGCCGACGCTCAGCTCGGAGATGAGTTCGCCGATGAGGTAGGTGAGGTCGTTGCGGTGCTGCACGCTCGGCAGGAGCGCCGCGTATTTGGTGCGCATCGCGGGCCAGTCCACGCCGTGCATGTTGGGGGCGTAGAAATAGTCGCGCATCTGGCGCCAGCTCTCGTGGTAGATTTGCGCCCACTCGGCGTGGCGGTCGAGGCGCATCTCGAGGCCGGCGAGGCTGAGCTTGTCCTTCAGCTCAATTTTCGCGATCGGCAGGTCGATGAGGCCGAAGTCGGGACCTTTGCCGACGAGCATTTTTTTGCCGTCGGCGGTGATCTCGAAGTTGTCGAACGCGCCGAGCTCGGTCTCCTTCTGGTCCTTGAGGCTGTAGAGCAGCAGCGTGGCGTTGGCGGGCGCGCCCACGGTGTTCCCGCCGCTCGTGCGGAGGTAGTAAACCTTGTCGCCGACCATCGCGGTGCGGGTGTAGTTCGAGGGATCGATGGGCAGGCCGATGACGCGGTCCTTCAAGCCGTCGAGGTCCACCTTGACGACGACGGGTTTTTTCTTGGCGTCCTTCTTGTCGGCGGCGGGAGCGGCGTCTTTCTTGTCCGGCGCCGCGGCGGCGGCCGGGGCGGGAGTTTCGGTGGCAGCCACCGCGGTCTTCGTCTCGCCGGTCTTCCCGTCGGGGGGTGCTTTGTCGGCAGGCTTGTCGTCTTTCTTTTCCTCGTCCTTGGCGATCTCCACCTCGTCGCTCTTCGGCTTGAAGGGCGAGTCGGTGCCCTTCGCGAGCGCAACCAGATAGACGCGGTCCTGGTTGAGATAGACGTGGTTGAACTCGAGGTTGCCGTAGGTCGGCGTGAAGTCGCGCGGCGACGAGAAGAGGAAAAACTTGCCGTCGTCGCTGAACGCCGGAGCGCGCACGCCATACCAGCCGTCGGTCACGTCGGTGGTCTGCTGCGTGGCGAGCGAATAGAGGCGGGCCTTGCTGTAAGTATTCCGGTCGGGCGCGACGTAGCCCACCCACTGGCTGTCGGGCGACCAGGCATACTGCGTGATCTCGAACGAAGGGTTGCTCTCGATCAGCGTCACGGCCTTCGAGTCAACGTCGACGTAGCGGAGACGTTGGGCGCGGTCGCTCCAGAGGAGTTTCTTGCTGTCGGGCGACCAGGCCGGCGCGTAGTAGTAGGTGTCCGCGTCCTTGGTGATCTGCACGGCGGCACCGCGGCCGTCCTGCGGGCGCACCCAAAGTTCGTTCTCGCCCGTCTCGTCGGAGAGGTAGGCGATCCACTTGCCGTCGGGCGACCAGGCGGCGTCGCGCTCGTGCGCGCCGGAGGTGTTCGTGAGGTTGCGCGCCGCGCCGTTCTTGGCGGGCACGGTGAAGACTTCGCCGCGGGCGACGACGACCGCGCGCTTGCCGTCGGGCGAGGGCGCGACATCGGTGACGAACTTGGAAACGTTGACGAGGCTGTTGCGCGAGCCGGCGGCGTCCTCCTTGACCGTGATCGGCACCGGGCGCGCCTTTTCGGTCTTCAGGTCAAAGTGCCAGATGGCGCCGGCCTGCTCGAAGACGATGCCGCCCCGGCCGAGCGACGGGAACTTGATGTCGAACTCCTTGAACGCCGTGTGCTGCGCGGTCTTCTTCGTCGCGACATCGTAGGAATAGAGGTTGAAGCGGCCGTCGCGCTCGGAGACGTAGTAAATTTTGTTGTTCGGCGCCCACATCGGCATGATGTCCTGCGCGGGATGGTTGGAGACGTTTTCGACCGCTCCGGTCTTGAAATCGAAGACCCAGATGTCGTCCGCCATGCCGCCGACATAGCGTTTCCACGTGCGGAATTCCCGAAAGACGCGGTTGTAGGCCATCTTTGAATCGTCGGGCGAGTAGGAGACGAAGCCGCCGCGCGGCACGGGGATTTGCGCCGGCACCTCGGCGTCGAGGCCGACGGTGTAGAGCTGGCCGATGAAGTCGTTGAACGTCCTCATGCGCGAGCGGAACGCGATCTCGTTGCTCGTGTTCTTCCAGGACATGACGATGTTGTTCGGACCCATGCGGTCGCTCACGTCGTCGCGATTCAGCGTGGCCGTGTAGGTAAGGCGCTTCGGCGCGCCGCCGTCGGCGGGCATCACGAAGACCTCGGTGTTCCCGTCGTATTGCGCGGTGAACGCCAGTCGCGCGCCGTCGGCGGAGAACCGCGGGAACGTCACGTAGCCCGGCGCCGAGGTCAGGCGACGCGCGGTGCCGCCGTCCATACCGACGGCGTAGAGTTGGCCGGCGTAGCTGAAGACGATCTCCGCGCCGTTGGTGGCGGGAAAACGGAGCAGGCGCGTTTGCGACGAGTCTGCGGAATTTTGGGCGAAGAGCCCGCTGGCGGAAAGCGCCAGCGTGAACAGGAGACGGGGTAGTTTCGTCATGGCGGGGGGAGGGCAGATTGCTACCGGGCGGCCCGGCGTGGGCAAACCAAATACCGAACGCCGCGCGCGCAGCGGCGAGGTAGGGCGAACCCTCAGGGTGAGCCGCGCCTTGGGTGCGCGATCGCCTGAACGGCTCAGCCGGAGGCTTCGCCCTACCTGGGGCAGCGGGCAGACGCGGATTGAAGCACGCCGCCAACTCGCCGCCTTTCCGAAATCTGTTTGCCGCGCCGCGCACCGGCGCGTCTAGTCGCGCCCGCTCTCCATGACCGATCCCGCTTCCCGTTCCGCCGCCGCTCCGTTGGCGAAATTCGCCTGGTTTCAAGCCCTCGCAGCCCACCGCGGCACGTCGCTCACGCCGGCGTGCTATCCCGAGACCGTCGCCGACGTGCAGGCGCAGACCGCCGAGGCGATCCAGCAAGCCGACGCGGCTCTCGCGACGATTCTCGCGCTCGCGCCGGAACAATGCGTGTTCGCGAACACGTTCGCCGCCGTGGACGCGATCAGCGGCCGCCTCGGCGATGTCGGCGCCAAACTCAGCACGCTCGCGCAGGTCAGCATGGTCGAGGCCGTGCGCGACGCCGCCAATGCCGCCACGGTCAAGTTGCAGGAGTGGGGCGTGAGCCTCACTTATCGCGAAGACCTTTACCTGCTCCTTAAATCCGTCGCCGACGCGAAGCCTGCGCTCGACCGCGGGCAGCAGCGCCTCGTCGATTCCACGATGCGCGACTATCGCCGCGCCGGTCTCGCGCTCCCCGCCGCCGAGCGCGCCGAGGTGGAGCAACGCCAGAAGGAACTCGCGGCGCTCACGACGGAGTTCGCCGTCAACATCAACCAAGCGCGCGCCGCGCTCGATTTCACCGCTGAGGAACTCGCCGGCGTGCCGCCGAGTTTTCTCGACAGCCCCGGCGTGCGCCAGCCCGGCGGCCGCTACCGCGTGATGGCCAACGTCACGTGGCACGCGCAGGCTGTCGGCGAAAACGCCACGGTCGCCGACACGCGCCGCCGACTCTCCCTCGCGCGCAACAATCTCGCACGCGAGAAAAACGTCCCGCTCCTCACCAAACTCGTCGCGCTCCGCGGCGACATCGCGCGCCGCCTCGGCTACGCGTCATGGGCCGATTACCAGATTGAAACGCGCATGGCCAAGACCGGCGTCGCTGCGGTGAAATTCGAGGAGGAACTCGTCGCCGGTCTCCAGGCGAAGTTCGCCGCCGAGTTGGAAACGCTCCGCCAGCTCAAGGTTGCCGACACCAAGACCCCCGCCGCCGCGCTCGACCCGTGGGACCTCGCTTTCTACACGAACCAACTGATGAAGCAGCGCTACGCGGTCGATCAGGAGGCGCTGCGCGTCTACTTCCCGTATCAGCCGACGCTCGATGGCACGCTCGGCGTTTACGAAAAGATTTTCGGCCTGAAGTTCACCGAGGTCGAGCCGCCCTATGTCTGGGCGCCCGGCGTGCAGCTCTACGTCGTGCAGGACGCGGCGAGCGGCGAAGTCATCGGCGCGTGCTACCTCGATCTGTTTCCGCGCGAGGGAAAGTTCAACCACTTCGCCTGCTTCCCGCAGAAATCCGGCGGCGTGCTGCCCGACGGCCGCTACGACCTGCCCGTCGCCGCGCTCGTCTGCAATTTTCCCGCACCGTCGGCCGACCGGCCGTCGCTGCTCAAACAAAACGACGTCGTCACGCTCTTCCATGAGTTCGGCCACGTGCTCCACCTGCTGCTCAGCCGCGCGCGCTTCGCGGCGCAAGGCTGTTTCTGCGTGCCGTATGATTTCATCGAGGTGCCGTCGCAGGTGCTCGAGAGCTGGGTGTGGGACAAGCCGGTGCTCGACACCTTCGCCGCCGACTACCGCGACGCGTCGAAAAAAATCCCCGCCGAAACCATCGCCGCGCTCGAAGCCGCGCGGCAGGCGACCGAGGGCTATGCGACGCGGCGGCAACTCTCGTTCGGGCTCGTCGATCTCGCGCTCCACGCCGTGCCCGCCGACGAAGCGGCGAATCTCGACGTGCTGGCCGTGAGCGACGCCGTGCTTGCGCGCGTCGCTATCGCGCCGCCGGAGGGCACCGCGTTCGTCGCTTACTTCGGTCACCTCGCCGGCTACGACGCCGGTTACTACGGCTACCTATGGTCCAAGGTCCTCGCGCTCGACCTCGCTGCCGCGTTCAAGAGTGCGCCCGGCGGATTCCTCGACGAGCCACTCGGTCGCCGCCTGCGCAACGAAATCTACGCCGTCGGCCACACCCGCGAGCCCCGCGAGTCAGTCGAGAAATTCCTCGGCCGCCCGTCCACTCCCGCCGCCTTCCTCGACCACGTCGGCATCAAGTCCTGACGAAAATTCGCCGCCGACTGGGCGTCGGCTCGCCGAAGAAGTTTGTCACGTATTACGTGACAAACCCCTCTGAAAGTCCCTGGGGTAAACTTGTCACGTATTACGTGACAAAGCCGTCCGAAACCTTGCGCGGGCGAGCGCGGCGATTCCGGTCGGTGGGGTTGGGAGCGGACGGCACGCGGGAGCAGTGGACGAGTTGGACCGCGCCGGCCGGAGGGCGACGCATCGTCGGCAAAGGGGCGTTGATCTCAGCGCCTTTTGGGCGGCCGCACGGCGGGGCTGTCTTCCCCTGCGGGAACAGGCGGAGCTGCCGGCCCCGGCGACGCTCATGGTCGTTGGCCGGGCTCCGCGACCGGTTGTCCGCTGAGGGTGTGATTAATTCTGTGCCAGCCGGCCCCCCGGGTGGGGCGAAGCCTCCGGCTCATCCGTGCGGCGGGACGCAGATCACACGCGGCTCACCGGGGACGGTTCGCCCAACCGGCACAGATTTAATCACACTTGTCCGCCGACGGTCGGCCACAGACGGATTGATTGAAGCGCCTTCTTGCGCTGGCGGGGTGCTCAGACATGAGACGGCAAATGGTCAAGCTGGCCGTGACGCTCGGGTTGCTGGCCGCCACTTGTTCGGCGGCTCCGGCGCTGGCGGACGCGCACGTCCATCTTTCCTTCGGAGATGCGGCGGCTTTGGAGCGCTTGGTGGACGCCGGCGTCACGGTCGTGCGCGATTGCGGCGGCGATTTCGACCAGCTCGCGGGTTGGCGGGCGGAGATTGCGGCCGGCCGTCGAAGGGGTCCGAGGATCTACCTGTGTGGCCCGATGCTCGACGGCCCGAAGCCCGGCGCGTCTTTCCGGATGACGGTGAGCACGCCGGCGGAGGGCGGGCGGCGGCGGCCGCCTTGCGGCGGAAAGGGGTGGATTTTATCAAGGTTCACAATGCGGTCCGGCCCGCGGTCTTTTTTGAGATTGTGCGCGCGGCGAGCCCCGAAGCCCTGATCAGGTGGTTTGAAGAAGAGGCACGACGACCTCCGACCGAGACGAACGCGCTGATGCCGCTGAAAAAGGCGGCCGACGGCTCGGATCGCCAGTGAAAATTTGTGCGGGCTTCAGGGTTGAGTCACGCGAACGAACGCGCCGACCGGGTGCCTTCGGGGAGTCTTGGCCGTGCGTGCGGGCAAACACTGCCGGGCCACGGCTCGGCCGGCGGCTGTCGCGGTGGAAACCCTGGCCGGAGCACGACACGGCGGTCTTGCCGGCGCCGTGGACCGAGTAGGATTCGGCGCGGCGGCTGACGAGTTGCTCGAGACGTTGGTCCTTCGCGGGGTCGATCTCGGCGGGGGGGTCCGGCGCGAACGAGGCCGGCTCAGTTCCGGCCGAAGAGTTCGCCGAAGAAGTCGCCGGGGAGCCACGCGGGGGCGGACTCGCTGTCGGCGACGTCGCGGGCGGTCTCGGCGAGGAGCACGGCGAACGCGCCCGCTGACGCAAAGTCGATGTAGTGTTTCAGATCGTCGTCGGGCTTGTGATAGCGGTCGCGCCAGTAGAGGCGGTCGATCTCAGCGAGGTTGATTTTCGGGTCGGTGGATTCGGGAAAGGCGAGCAGATGGATGGCGGGAATGCCTTCGCGGACAAAAGAGTATTGGTCGCTGCGCACGAAGCGGCGTTCTTCGGGGCGCGGGTCGGGGCGCATGGCCCAGCCGAGGCGCGTGGCGACGGTCGCGAAGTTCTGCCCTAGCGTCGTGTGCTCGCGGCCCATGCCGATGACGGCGCGCAGCGGCGCGAAGAACGGGCCGGCGTCGATGTTGAGGTTGGCGGCGAAGCGGCCGCCAAGCGGCGGATTGCGGCTGAGAAAACGCGAGCCGAGCAAGCCCTTCTCTTCGCCGGTGACGGCGGCGAAGAGGATCGGGCGCCGCGGCTTCGCGCCGCTTTCCGCGAGAGATTGCGCAGCGGCGAGCAGGGAAGCCGCGCCGATGGCGTCGTCGATCGCGCCGTTGTAGATGCTGTCGCCGTTGATCGCCGGGCCGAGGCCGAGGTGATCGAGGTGGGCGGTGACGACGATGTAGTCGTGGGCGAGCGCGGCGTCCGAACCGGGCAGCACGGCGAGGACGTTGTGGCTCGAAACCGTGCGCTGGGTCGCGCGCGCCGCGAGGGTCACGCTGACGCCCAGAGCGAGATGCTGCGGCTCGTTGCGCTCGGCGGCCGCGACGATTTCGGCGAACGGGCGCGGGGAATGCGCGAAGAGTTTGCCGACCCCGGCGGGGCTGAGCGCGGCGGTGAGTTTGATCCCGGGCACGACGTCGACGAGCGAGCCGTCGGCGGCGAGCAAAGTCATCGCGGGAAAACGCGAGGACCCGAGCGTCGTGAGCCACGGCCGGCGGACTTCCTCGGCGGGCGAGTTGACCGTGATGATGGCGACGGCGCCACGCGCCGCGAGCGCCTCGGCCTTGGTGTGGCCGTTGGAATAGTGGGCGCGCGCGGTGCCGGGGATCTTCGCCGGCGCGCCGAAGAAAACCACGGCGACCTTGCCGTGCAGATCGACGCCGGCGAGGTCGCTGTAGCCGTGCTCCGGCGCGTTGACGCCGTAGCCGACGAAGACCGCGGGCGCGGTCAGCTCGGCGGAAACCTGGCCGGCGGCAGGCGCGGCGAGAAAATCTTTCAGCGGTTCGAGATTTTCGGCCGGGGCGTCGCCGGCGTGGAGCGCGAGGCGCGCCGCAGGATAGTCGCGCGTCTCTTCGAGGAGATTCATCGGCTGGTAGAAAGTGCCGTCGGTCCCCGCCGGTTGCAGGCCGAGCGCGCGGAACTGCGTGGCGACGTAAGCCGCGGCGAGATTGTAGCCGCGCGTGCCGGTGGCGCGGCCTTCCAGCAGATCGTCGGCGAGGAACGTCGTGTGCGCGCTCACCGCGCTGGCGGCCGAGGCTTCGTCGGCCCGGAGAGGGAGAGGCAGGGCGAGCGTCGCGACGGCAAGGCCGCCGCGCAGGAAGACTCGGAGGAGGGGCATGGAAATTATCCAGTCTGCCGGCGGTGCGGCCGGCAAGCCGAATGGCGGAGCCCCGGCGCGGAAAATTTTTGTTTGCGCAAACTCCGCCGATGGGCAACCAGTGCTGCGTCCAGCGCGAACTCGCTCGCGACCGGACCCCGCCCGCTCCACCCAACCAACACTCGGACCCCGAGGCTTCATCGCCATGCGACAAGCACCCATCGTCCCGCCCTCCGGCAGCCGCAGGTTTTCCCACGCGAGAAAACGGCGGAGGCGGAGTGACTAGCATCCTCGAATTCTCCCGCGCGCGCCAGGCCGGCCGCCCGATCACCATCGTCACCGCCTACGACGTGCTCCAGGCGCGCCTCGTCGCGGAGTCGTCGGTCGATGCGATTCTCGTCGGCGACAGCGTCGCCATGGTCGTGCATGGTTATCCGTCCACCGTGCACGCGACACTCGCCATGATGTGCCTGCACACGGCGGCCGTGCGGCGCGGCGCGGGCGACAAGTTCATCGTCGCGGACCTGCCGTTCCTCAGTTTCCGCCGCGGGCGCGAGGTCGCGGCCGAGGCGGCCGGCGCGCTCATTCAGGCCGGTGCCAACGCCGTCAAACTCGAGGGCGTCGCCGGGCATGAGGATGTCATCGTGCATCTGGTCGGCAGCGGCATTCCGGTGATGGGCCATCTCGGACTCACGCCGCAGTCGGTGCACCAGCTCGGCGGCCATCGCGTGCAAGGGCGCACGCCGGACGCGGCGGCGCGGTTGCAGGCCGAGGCGCGCCGCCTCGAGGAGCTGGGCGCGTTTTCCTTCGTGCTCGAATGCGTGCCCGCCGCGCTCGCCGCGCAGATCACGCACGGCGCGACCATCCCCACCATCGGCATCGGGGCCGGCCCGGACACCGACGGGCAGGTGCTCGTGATCACCGATCTGCTCGGGCTCGACGGCGAATTCCACCCGCGGTTCGCGCGCCGCTACCTCGACGGGCACGCCGCCGTGCTCGCGGCGCTCAACGACTACGCGGCCGATGTCCGCGGCGCCCGGTTCCCGGCGCGCGAGGAGGTTCCGGCCTGATGCGACTTTGCCCGAGCATCCCCGAATGGCGCGCGGCGCGGGCGGGCGCGGACTTCGCCGGCCGCACCGTGGGCTTCGTGCCGACGATGGGCGCGCTGCATGCCGGCCACCGCGCGTTGCTCGAGCGCGCCCGCGCCGAGAACGACCGCGTCGTCCTCAGTATTTTTGTGAACCCGACCCAGTTTAACGATCCGGCCGATCTGGCGCGCTATCCGCGGACTCTCGAGGCCGATCTCGCGCTCGCCGGCGGTCTCGCCGATGCCGTGTTCGTGCCGCCGGCCGCCGAGCTTTATGCCGACAATTACCGCTACCGTGTCAGCGAGCAGTCGCTGAGCCTGCGCTGGGAAGGCGCGCACCGGCCGGGGCATTTTGACGGCGTGCTCACCGTCGTGCTCAAGCTTCTCCATCTCGTGCAGCCGCACCGCGCCTACTTCGGCGAGAAGGACTGGCAGCAGCTCCAGCTCGTGCGCGGCATGGCACAGGCACTGTTCCTGCCGGTGGAGATTGTCGCTTGCCCGACCGTGCGCGAGTCCGACGGTCTGGCGCTGAGTTCGCGCAACCGCCGGCTTTCGCCCGCGGGCCGTGCCCACGCCGCGCAGTTCGCGCAGACGCTCCGCACCGCGCCCGACGCCGGCACGGCGGCGGCCACGCTGCGCGCCGCCGGCTTCGGCGTGGACTACATCGACGATCACGACGGCGTGCGCCTCGGCGCGGTCCGCCTCGAAGGCGTGCGCCTCCTCGACAATGCCCGCCTCTAACCTCCTTTTCGTTTTCTCCGGCTCGGTCGCATGTTTTAGGTCGTGCGATGTGGTGTCGCAATTGGTGCAGCAGGGACACCGCGTCCGAGTCGTAGCCACGACGTCGGCGCTCCGCTTTGTCGGGGCGCCGACGCTCGAGGCGCTCACCGGCTCGCCGGTGCTGAGCGACATGTTCCAACCGGGCAGCGCGCTCGAACACATCAACCTCACGCGCTGGGCCGACGCCGTCGTCGTCTGTCCGGCGACGGCGCACACGATCAACCGCTTCGCGGCCGGTTTTGGCGACGATTTCGCCGGGGCGCTGTTCCTCGCGCACGACCGCCGGAAGCCTTGGCTCATGGCGCCGGCGATGAACCCGGCGATGTGGTCGCATCCGGCGACGCAGGCCGCGGTGGAAAAGCTTCGCGGCTGGGGCGTGGAATTTCTGCCCGTCGGCACGGGCCGCACCGCCTGCGGCGAAGTCGGCGCGGGCCGGTTGCTCGATCCGGCCGCCATCGTGCGCTGCGTCAACGCCGCGGTGGCCCGCCCCGCCCGCCGGCTGCGCGTGCTCGTGACGAGCGGCGGCACGGCCGAGCCGGTCGACGGTGTGCGCGTGCTGACCAACACGAGCACCGGCGCGACGGGCGCGTTGCTCGCCGGGCACCTGGCCGACGAGGGCCACGAAGTCGTGCTGCTGCGCGCGCGCTCCGCCGTGCCGGCGACGCTGCCAGTGCGCGAGGAAACGTTCGGCACGTTTGCCGAGCTCGACGCCGCGCTCGCGCGGCTGCTCGGACAGGAGAGTTTCGACGCAGCCCTCCATGCGGCGGCCGTGGGCGACTTCGGCGTGGACGCGGTGTTCGTGGACGGGGTCGCCCGGAAGAGCGCGAGCGAAAAACTGGATTCGGCCGGCGAGGTGACCGTGCGCCTGCGTCGCCGCCCCAAGCTCGTGGACACGCTGCGCGCGCGCAGCCGGAACCGCGGCCTCACCGTCGTCGCCTTCAAGCTCACCACGGGCGCCGACGCCGCGGCGGCGCGCGCGGCGGTCGCCCCGCTCTTCGCGCGGGCGGGCGCGGACTTCGTCGTGCACAATGATCTCGCGCGGCGCGCGGCGGCGACCGGCGCTTTCCCCGCGGACATCTACCGGCCTGACGGCGCCGTGGCCGTGCATTGTCCGACGCGCACGGCGCTCGCGGCGGAGCTCGCGCACCTGCTCGCGTCGGCCGCGTCTCCCGAATCTCTTTCCACCCCCTGATCCCATGCTCCTCTGTCTCGACATCGGCAACAGTCAGATCCACGGCGGCGTTTACGGCGGCGACGTGCTGCGTTGCCAGTTCCGCAAATCCACCCATCCGCTCGGTTCGTCGGACGAACTCGGCGTGTTCTTCCTCGCGGTGCTGCGGGAGAGCGGCGTCGATCCGGGGTTGATTACTTCGGTCGCGGTCTGCTCGGTCGTGCCGGCCGTCGTGTATTCGCTGCGCAGCGCGTGCCTGAAATATTTCAACCACGAGCCCTTCGTGTTGCAGGCCGGCGTGAAGACCGGGCTCAAGGTCCGCTACCGCAACCCGCACGAGGTCGGGGCGGACCGGATCGCCAACGCCGTCGCCGCCGCGCACCGGCACCCGGGGCGCGACCTCATCGTGGTCGATTGCGGCACGGCGACGACGTTCGACGTCGTGACCGCGGGCGGCGACTATCTCGGCGGCGCGATCATGCCGGGCGTCGGCGTGTCGGCCGAGACCCTCGCGAGCCACACCGCGAAATTGCCGCGCGTAGAAATTGCCCAGCCGGACTCGGTGCTGGGGCGGAGCACGGTGGAGAGCATCCAGGCCGGACTTTTCCACGGCCACGTCGGCGCAATGCGCCATCTGACGGAGCTGCTGACGAACGAGGCGTTTGGGGGCACCCGACCGGTCGTCGTCGGCACGGGCGGATTCGCGCGGATGTTTGAGCAGGAGAAACTGTTTGCCGAGATCGTGCCCGAGCTCGTGTTGCAGGGGCTCAAGCTGGCCGACGCAATGAACCGCGAGGCGGCGGCGAAGAAGTGAGCATTCCCCGGCGCATTCTGCTGGCCAGCCGAACGGAGTCTTCGCCAAGCGCAGGGCAATCCGCGACCAACCGGTTCGACTTGGAGGGACGACCTCCGTGTCGTCCGCTTTTTCGCAACCCGTGGACCGGACAGAGCCGGTCCCTCCACTCAAGCCAAGCCGAAGTAAGCGGCGGGAGGCCGAGCCACCGCGAATGAGTCGGTCATGAGCAAATTCGAGCAAGCACCCGAGCCCGCCTCCGCGCCGGCCACGATTCATTTTGCCGATGCGGCGGACCCCGCGCTGATCCGCGCGCGCCGCGTGGCGGTCGTCGGCTACGGCGCGCAGGGGCGGGCGCAGGCGCTGAACCTGCGTGACAGCGGCGTGGCGGTGCGCGTGGGGCTTGCGTCCGGCAGTGCGTCGCGCGCGGGCGCGGCGGCGGATGGTTTTGCCGTCGGCACCGCGGCGGAAGTCGCAGCGTGGGCCGACGTGATCGTGCTGCTCGCGCCCGACGGTGCGCAGCCGAGGATTTACGCTGACGAGATCGCGCCGCGGCTCGCGCCGGGCAAGGCGCTCGGGTGCGCGCACGGGTTCAACGTTCACTTCGGGGCCATCGTGCCGCCGGCGGGCGTCGACGTCGTGCTCGTGGCGCCGAAGGGGCCGGGAAAACATTTGCGCGATCTCTACGTCGGCGGCGGCGGTCTGCCGGCGTTGCTGGCGGTGGCGCAGGATGCGACGGGCCACGCGAGGGCGCTCGCGCTCTCGTATGCGTGGGCCATCGGCTGCGCGCGCGCGGGCGTGATCGAGACGACGTTCGCGGAGGAGACGGAAACGGACTTGTTCGGCGAGCAGGCGGTGTTGTGCGGCGGCGTGATGGCGGTCGTGAAGGCCGCGTTCGAGACGCTGGTGGCCGCCGGTTACCAGCCCGAGGTCGCCTACATCGAGTGCCTGCATGAGCTGCGGCTGACGGTCGACCTGATGTGCCGCGGCGGAATGACGCAGCTTGGCGAATCCATCAGCGACACGGCGGAGTGGGGCGGCTTGCGCGCCGGCCCGCGGCTCGTGAACGGCACCACGCACATCGAGCTGACGCGGTTGCTGGGCGAAATCCGCAGCGGGAAATTCGCCCGCGAGTGGCTGGCGGAATGCGCGGCGGGCCAGTCGCAGTTGGAGAGGATGCGAGCGATCGAAAGGTTGCACCCCGTCGAGGAAGTCGGGCGGCGGTTGCGCGCGAGACTGCCGTTGCTGAATCCGGCGGAGGGCGGGTAGGGCGAACCCTCCGGGTGAGCCGTCAAACCGCGAATGCGCGACGGCTCACCCGGAGGGTTCGCCCTACCAAAGTTCAAACACCGAGTGCGGCTCAGACGGTCTCGAGCAGTTTGTAGAGGCGGGCGACCATCTTCGACGGGTCTTCAAAAAGGCCGGCGGAGATGAGGGCGTTGTCGAGGAGCTGCTCGGCGATGAGCTGCGCCTTCTCCGGCGCGCTCGCGCGCGTGGCGGCGAGACGCTTGATGACGGCGTGGCGCGGGTTGATCTCGAGGTTCACCTTCACGGGTTCGTCGGCGCCGCCTTCGTAGCGCTTCATGGTTTTCATCATGCGGCGCATCTGGGGCGTCATGAACTTGTCGGCGTTGGTCGCGAGCGCGGGCGAACC
>JACQFT010000080.1 GCA_016199925.1 Opitutia bacterium
TACGGCGCGGTCTCGATCATCAAGGTGAAGGCGAACTGGTTTCACGTGCGCGAACGCGGCGTGTTCGGCGCGATCTTCGGCACGCTGATCTCGTTCGGTGTCTATTTCGCATTCGAGTGGGGCCAGGCGGTCGTCGACATGACCAAGGCCAAGCTCCCCGCCGCCCCGGGCGGCCTGACGCACCTCCTGCGCGACGTGTTCCTCCCGGCGGGTGCGACGATGGACGCGACCTGGGCGGTGTTTTTCATCCCGGCGCTCATCCTCCTCGGCTGGGCGGTGCTCGATTTTTGGCTGATCAAGGAGACGCCCGAGCTCGCCGGCTTCCCGTATCTCGACACCCACGACGCCTCCTCGGGCCACATGCACGAGGAATACTCGACGCTCGACCTGCTGAAGAAAGTCTTCCTCAGCCCGCTCATGCTGCTGCTCGCCGGCGTCGAGCTCACGGCCGGCGTCCTGCGCAACGGCATCATGCAATGGTATACGATTTTCGCGAAACAGGTGCCGCAGGTCGGCGCCGAGTTTTTTGCGCACAACTGGGGCCTGCTGCTCTGCCTCTTCGGGATCGTCGGCGGCTTCGCGGGCGGACTCGTGTCCGACAAGTTCTTCCAGTCGCGGCGCGGTCCGCCGGCGGCGATCTTCTGCGCGTTCATGCTCATCATGGCCTCGGTGATGGCGATGAACATCTTCTCCTTTCCGATGCTCGTCGGCATCTCGGCGCTGCTGATCGTCGCCGCCGTCACCGGCGTGCATTCGCTCATGTCGGGCACCGCCGCCGCCGATTTCGGTGGCCGCAAGGCCACCGCCACCTGCTCCGGCATCGTCGACGGCTGCGTCTATCTCGGCAGCACGATCCAGTCGTTCGCCGTCGGCTTCCTCACCGATCCGTCGTTCAAGGGCCACAGTTGGCAATGGTGGCCGCTGTTCCTGATCCCGTTCGCGCTCGTCGGCGGCCTCATCGCCTGGAAGCTCTGGCACGAACTCCCGGCCGCGACGCGCAAATACATCGACGAGCACGAGACGAAGAAAGTCGCGGCGCGCTGAAGCGCGCGGTCGACGCAGCTTGGGGACGCGGCGCCCCCGCCGCGTATCCGGGGCGAGGGCGCCCCGGCTCCAGTTTCCAGATCGATGGCTTGGGTGTGGGTCAGCGAGCTTGCTCGCGCCCTTCGCCGTTCAGGCGAACTCGTAGAACGGCGTGCCTTCGCCGGCGCCGACCACGGCGAACTCGCACGCGTGCAGCGCCGCGCGCACTTGCTCCAGCGCGAGATCGACCGCCGCGGGCGAATTGCAGTCGCGCGACAGGTGCGTGAGGTAGATGCGCCGCCAGCGCGGACTCGCCACCGCCGCGAGCAATTCGCGCGCGCCTTCGTTTGAGAGATGGCCGTGCCGCCCGCTGATGCGCTGCTTGGTCGACCACGGGCGCTTGGTATCGGCTTCGAGCATCTGCGGGCAATGGTTCGCCTCGACGACGAGCACATCGACCTCGCGGATGCGCTCGCGCACGTGCTGCGGCGCGTGACCGAGGTCCGTCAGCCACGCGAGACTGCGCCGCGGCGAGAGCAAATCGTCCTCGCCGTGCGCGATCAGAAAACCCACCGGTTCCTGCGCGTCGTGCGGCACGGCAAAGCTGCTCACTTCGAGATCACGGTAGCGAAACGTCGCGCCCGTCTCGAACAGTTGCCACTGCGGGCGGTGTTTGAGCCCGGCCTGCAGCGACTGCGCCGTGGCGCGGTTGGCGAAGACCTTGATGTGCGGAAAGCGCGCGAGCCCGTTCATCGCCGCGGCGTGGTCGCCATGTTCGTGCGTCAGGAAAATCGCGTCAACGCGTTCGAGGGATTCGCCGGCCTCGGCGAGCAGTTCGCCCAGCCGCTTGGCGGAAAATCCGGCGTCGACCAGCACCCGCGAGCCGTCGGTGACGAGCAGCGCGGCGTTGCCCGCGCTGCCGCTGCCGAGGATTTTGAAACGCATCGCCATCGGCGCGCATTGAAGGCTCCGCCGCCGAGCGGGCGCAACGGTTTTCTCGGAATAATCCGCTCGTCGCAGCGGCAGGCGTCCCGGCCTGCCGAATCCGGGTGCGTCGTCCGGCGCCGAATCCAAACCGGCAGGCACGGAGGCCTGTCGCTACGCCTGCGGCCCGAGGGTTGACCCGCGCCCGATTCTGGCTTCGCTGGACCCTCCATGCCGCCCCATCCCTCCCGTCGAAAAAAGTCCGCGCCTGCGGTCCGCGCGCTCGCCGGCACCGTGACGATCACCCGGCAGGTGCACTTCAACTCGGCGCACCGGCTCTACAACCCGACGAAGAGCCTCGCGTGGAATCAAAAACAATACGGCCTTTGCACCAACCCGCACTGGCACGGCCACAACTATGTGCTCGAGGTCTCGCTCCGCGGCCAACCCGATCCGGTCACCGGCTACATCATCGATCTCGGCGAGCTGAAGCGCATCCTCCACACCGCCGTGGTCGACCGGTGCGACCACCGCAACCTGAACGACGAAGTCGATTTCCTGCGCGGCGTCATTCCCTCGACCGAGAATCTCGTCATCGCGTTCTGGCAGCAGATCGCGCCGCACATCAAGGTGCCCGCGCGCCTCCATTGCGTGCGCCTCTACGAGACGCCGCGCAACTACGCCGAGTTCTTCGGTCCCGACGCGACATGAATTCACCCGACCCCACCGTCCGTGTAGGGGCGCAGTCTCGCTGCGCCCGTTCGGCCGAGATACTCCTTGGGCGCAGCAAGTCTGCGCCCCTACCGTCATTCCGCCCATGAAACAAATGTATCTCCACCGCTCGAGCTGCGGCCAGGTGCCGCCGATCAAGCGCGGTTACGACAAGAAATTCCGGGCGAGCGACGCCTACCGCGCCACGATGCCCGACATGATGGAGGTCGCGCACGAGGCGATCCAGGGCGCCAATGTGCCGATCCAGCAGGTCGGCATCCACAATTTCAAACTGCCGCTGAAATACCGCACGAAGTCCGGCGAGACGCTCACGCTCGAGACCAGCGTCACCGGCACGGTGTCCCTCGAGGCCGAGCTCAAGGGCATCAACATGAGTCGCATCATGCGCTCGTTCTACGAGCACAAGGGCGGCGCCATCACCGGCGAGTGGATGGGCAAAATCCTCAAGAGCTACCTGCGCAACGTGGACACGAAGGACGCGCGCCTGAAAATCAATTTTTCCTACCCGATGGAGCGCGAGAGCCTGCGCAGCGGTCTCTCCGGCTACCAGTTCTACAGCGTCGCCTTCGAGGGCGTGCTGACCCGCGACGGCCGCTACCGGCGCTTCATCCACTTTGACTTTGTCTATTCGTCCGCGTGTCCGTGCTCCGCCGAGCTCACCGAGCACGCGCGCGCCAAACGCGGCGCCTACGGCGTGCCGCACTCGCAGCGCAGCAAGGCGCGCGTGACCGTCGAGGAAGTCGAGGGCAAGAAGATCTGGATCGAGGACATCCACGCGCTCTGCCTCCGCGCGCTCCAGACCGAGACGCAAGTCATGGTGAAGCGCGAGGACGAGCAGGCCTTCGCCGAGCTGAACGGCGCCTACCTCAAGTTCGTCGAGGACGCCGCGCGGTTGCTTTACAAGGAGTTCGACGCCGACAAGCGCATCGCCGATTTCCGCATCGCCTGCACGCACCTCGAGTCGCTGCACTCGCACGACGCCGTGAGCGTGATCTGCAAAGGCGTGAAAGGCGGCTTCACCGCCGACTTCATGGATTTCGGGCAGTTGCTGTGCTGATGCGCCCGCCGGCGGCGGGCTGAAGCACCAACCTCCAAGCACCAACCTCCAGTGAAACTTGGAATCATCGAAGTTTTGCCTTTGAATGTTCTCTGGAGCTTGGAGGTTGGAGCTTGGAGCTTTCCCCTATGAACCCCGTCATCCTCATCACCGGCGCGTCGCAGGGCATCGGCGCGGCGATCGCCAAACACTTCGCCGAGGAAATTCCCGGCGTGCGCCTCGCCCTCGTGGCGCGCAGCGCGAAGAATCTCGCCAAGGTCGCCGCCGCTTGCACCAAGCTCGGCGCCACGGCGGCGTGCTTCGCCGGCGACGCGAGCGACGAGGCGTCCGTCGCCGCGATGGCGGCGGCGGTCACGCGGCGCTTCGGCACGGTCGACGTGCTGATCAACAACGCCGGCAAATTTTTCGGCGCCCCGTTCCTCGGGCTGACGACCGCCGACTTCGACGCGCAGATCGCCGCCAACCTGCGCAGCATTTTCCTCGTCTCGAAAGCCTTCGTGCCCGCGATGGTCAAGCGCGGCCGGGGCGACGTGTTCAACATGAGCTCCATCGCCGGGCTGCGCGCCTACCCGAACGGCTCCGCCTACTGCGCGGCCAAGTTCGGCGTCACCGGCCTGACGCAGTGCATGCGCGCCGAGTTGAAGCCGCACGGCGTGCGCGTCTGCTGCGTGCATCCCGGCGCCACGTTCTCGCCCTCGTGGAAGGGCAGCGGCGTGCCCGCCGCGCGGATGATGCCGGCCGGCGACCTCGCGCGCGCGATCCTCGCGGTCTGCCGCCTCAGCCGCCGCACGGTGGTCGAGGAAATCGTCCTACGCCCGCAACTCGGCGACGTCTAGGGCGCGCCTTCAAACCCTGTGTCGGCGGGTCAGCGGGCTTGCTCGCGCCCGAAGCGGGCGGCCTTGGGCGGAATTTTTTTAAATGCGGTTTGAGGACACTCCCTCGTCCGGCGATCTCACTCCTGGTCGGTGGCGTGGCTGCCGATCAGCCCGGGGACGCGCATTGTGGAGACCAGGATGGCGGTGAGGATCACGCCGAGGAACAGCAGCGTGCCGATCAGGAGCAGGGGCCAGCCGGTGACGAGCAGGAGGAGATTGCCGAAGTGCTCGGAATCTTCGGTGTAGTCCGCGCTCAGGTCGTTGCCTTCGTTCTGGGTCCGGGCGGCGACGGCGTCCAGCACCAGCATATATCTCCGGTAAGCCGGGCGCAGGGTCGAGGCCAGGAAGTCGCGGGCCGGACCGGTATCCTGCCGGCGGACGAGGGCCAGGAACGCGTCCGCCTTTTCGTCGTAGTCAAGGCTTTCGGTGAGGAGAGCGGAACGGCTCCGGGTTTCCCGGACCGATTCCATCAGGGCAATCTCGGTCGCGTGCGTCTTCGCGTTGTTGCTGGTTTCGTCGAGCAGGCGGACCAGCTCCGGCCAGTGCGGATCGCGGACGGGGCCGGTCACGCGCAACGCGAGCCGCTGCACGGCGCCGAGTTCGCGGGTGAGGGTGCGGAGGTGGTCGAGCAGGGGCACGCGGCTTTCGAGCAGGGCGGCGTAGCGGCGGTTGAGCGTCTGCAGATAATAGATGCCGAGGATTCCCGCCAAGAGGTTCGAGACCAGGAGGGCGACGATGAGCAGGAATTTCAGCCGGTGGAGCAGCATGGGCGGACGGTTTTTTTTGAGGCGGAACGCGGCGGATTGCAGGCCTAAAGTTTTTCCGGGCGGCGACGGCGGGAGCCGCCTACAGGTCGCCGGCAAAGGGCAGGTCGGCTTCGACTTCGTGGCAGGCGCGGAGGAACGAGGCGGCGCTCCACGCCTGGTAGGCCTTGCCCATCGGCCGGCCGGTCTGGCCGTGGGCCCACTCGTTGAACTCCCATTCGTGGTCGCGGCCGAGCTGGTTGAGCTGCGCGAGGCGGACGAGTTCGCGGCAGGCGACTTCGTGGAAGCCGAGCCGGTGAATGAACCGCACCCACATGCCGCCGACGAGCGGCCAGAGGCCGCCGTTGTGATAGTGGTGCGGGAGATTGAGCAGATTGACGGTGTAGTAGGCGCGCCAGTCGGGATCGCCCGCTTGCACGACCGGGTAGAGGTTGGCGACGGGCCAGGGCTGGTTGACGCCGAC
This sequence comes from Opitutia bacterium, assembly GCA_016199925.1. Taxonomy (GTDB): domain Bacteria; phylum Verrucomicrobiota; class Verrucomicrobiia; order Opitutales; family Opitutaceae; genus JACQFT01. Next base: position 5,839 of record JACQFT010000080.1, read on the forward strand.
CCCCCACATGAACCGGAAGGCGGTGCGCGCGCGGTCGACATCGAGCACGTTCATGAGGAACGCGAGGATGTTGCCGTAGGTGTCGCAGCGCCAGTTGAAGGCGAAGGGCGTGATCTCGGCCAAGAGGTATTGCGCGTCGCCGAGGCCGCTCTGGCGGTCGGCGAACCGGTTCTGGCGCGGGTCGGCGGCGGCCGGCCGGGTGGTGGGCCAGAAGACCTCGAGAATGCGGCTGCGGATTTGCTGCGACCAACGCAGGTAGTCGGCGGCGCGGTCGAACTGCCCCCTGAGTTCGAGGATGCGGCCGTAGCAGACGTTGGCGCGGAACCAGAGCACCTCGTCGTAGAGGACGTTGTAGCTGCGGCCGAACAGATCGGTCCAGTCGCCGGCCTCGGGGATTTCGAGCAGCCCGTCGTGGTTGGAGTCCTGCGCGCTGAGCCAGTTCATGATCGTCTGGAGCCGGTCCGCATGGCGGTAGAGTTGGGAGTGATCGCCGGTGCGCGCGGCGTAATGGTAAAGGGCAATGACGACCCACAGGCCGCTGTCGATCGACGCGATGCTGCCGACGCCGGAGAAGTCGGCCTGGCCGTCGGCGAGCCGCACGTTGGCGGGAATCTGGCCGTTGGGCGTCGTGGCGTGGAGGAGCGTCTCGAGGGTCTGGATTTGGGCGGCGCGCACGTCCTCGTCGTCGAGGTGCAGGGTGTTGGCGACGGTGATGGCGCCGTCGCGGGCCCAGACACTGCGGTAGTTCGCGTCGGTGCCGGTGACGGGGTTGTCGGCGAGCGAGCAGGCGGAGAAGCCGAGCGGCGTGATGTTTTTCTTCAGCGCGACCAACGCCTGGGCGTGGGCGGTGGCGAGGAAAGCTCTCTCCCGCTCGCTGAGCGAGCCGAGTTTCGTGCCGGTGAAAAGCATCTGGAAGCCCGGCGCCATGTCGGCGCGCCTGAGGCGGGTCTTTTCCTTGGTCGGCAGCACGGCGACGACGCCGTAGTGGCAGAGACCGTCAAGGACGCCGTCGGCGAGGATCTGGCGCGAGCTGTAGGTGGGGATGTCCACGGTCGCCTCGAACAATTCCGGCAGGGCGTTCTCCACGATGATGCCGCGCACGCCGGGCAGGCGGAACATGCTGGCGTCGTTGCCGGTGTCGCCCGCGACGAGGACGGTGTCGAGGGGCACGCCGAGGCGGGCGCACAGCCACGCGAGCGCACCGCCCTTGGTGGCGTGGTGCGGGAGCACATCGAGATCGCGCGCGCTGGAATAGACGAGGTTCACCGCGAGCCCCGCGTCGGCCAGGGAGCGCTTGAGTTCGCGGATGACGGCGGACGGGGCGCGGTCGAGGAACCAGCTCGACTTGAACTCGTGCTGGAACTCGGCGGGTTGCGGGGTCACGCCGGGGAACCGGCCGACGATCTCGCGCACGCGGGCGAGGTCCCAGCCGTCGGCGAGGTGGGTGTGGAATTCCGTCAGCAGCCGGCCGGCCCCCGGGTCGAAGACCTGCGTGCCGACGCCGCCGATGCTGTAGTCGGAGGCGGGGAGGGTGCCGTTGTCCGCGAAGCGGCCGAGGTCATCCACGAGCCGGCCGCTGTTGAACACGAGCAGCGGGCGGGCGGCGGGCGGCAGGGCGGTCCACGCCGCCTTGAAACGCGCGGTGGATTCGGGATTGCCCAGCAGGGTGCCGTCGAGGTCGGCACTGAAGAGGCGGACGGGGGCGGGAGAGCTCATGGGGCTAGTCGCCGTCGTTCCACGGCTCGTCCCACTCGGTGTCGGTGAAGGCGAGCGCCGAGGCGCGTTCCTCGATGAGGCTGGTGAGTTGCTGGGCGATGCCGGTCCAGGTGAAGAGGCTGCGCGCCTTGTGCGCGCCCATCCGGGCGAGGCGGGCGGCGAGCCGCGGGTGCTTCAGCACCTTGACCATGGCAATGCCGAGATCCTCCCGGTCGAACGGGTCGGCGTAGAGCGCGTGGCGGCCGAACGTGATGGCGCGGTAGAGGCCGCCGTGGGTGGTGACGACCGTCGGCGTGCCACAGGCCATGGCCTCGATCGCCGTCATGCCGAACGGCTCGTAGCGGCTGCTGAGCACGAAGACATCGGCCGCGCGGTAGTGGTCGGCGAGGTCGGCGTCGGCGACAAAGCCGCTGAATTTCACGCGGGCACCGAGGCCGAGCGCGGCCGTCTGGGCCTTGAGGTCGGCGAGAATTTTCTGCTCGCTGTCGTTGAGCGTGTCGCCGCCGACGGCGAGGTGCAGGATCGCGTCCGGGATGCGGGTGGCGACGACGGCAAACGCGTCGAGGAGCAAGTCGTAGCCTTTGTTGCGGGCCAGCCGGCCGAGGGCGAGAATCGCGTTGCCCGCGATGCCGAGCCGCTGGCGCACGGCGCTGCGCGAGGCGGCGCCGACGGGGAAGAAGCGGTTGTCGTCGTAGCCGGGCGGGATCATGCGCACCTGCTCGGCCGGCGCGCCGTAGTCGTTCACGATCATGTCCACCTGCGGCGGAGTCGTGGCGATGACTTCGTCGCAGGTCTGGTAGAGGAGGCGCTCCTCGTTGATGCGCTGGGTGAAATTGTATTTCTGGTCGAACAGCGCCGCGTCGGCCGGGTAGTCGCGCTCCATCAGTTGCTTTTTCCAGAGGCCGAGCGAATGCGGCGTGTGGACATGCGGCACGTCGAGCGCCTCGGTCAGCCGCTGCGTGGCATGGCCGGCGTCCCAGTAGTGGCTGTTGAAAAACTGGTATTTCAAACCGTGGTGCCGGATGAAGCGGAGCGCGTTCTCCGACCACTCGGCGAGATGGCGCACCAGATATTCCTTGTCGATGAAGCCGGGCCCGCCGCACGGGACGCGGAGGATGCGCACGCGGTCGCTGACGATGTCGATTTCGGGCTGGTCCTCGAACCGGCGGGTCCAGATGTCGACCTCGAAGCCGAGCTGGGCGAGTTTTTTGGACAATTCGAGGACATAGACGACTTGGCCGCCGGTATCGGCGGCGCCCAGCGGCGGATCGGCGGCGACATAGCCGTGGGTGGAAACCATGCCGATGCGCGGGAGCGCGGACTCAGGGAGGCGGACGGACATGCGAGAGATGGGTTTTGCAACCTCGCGTTGAGTCGCGGGCGGCTGCAGGCTGCGTTTTCACGGCCGGAGCCGCGGTGCGCCGGAGAGGCCGGCACAACTGACGCCGCTCGCGTAGCCGATGACGGTGGCAACTAAGCGGGAACACATGGCTGCCAAACGGGAGCGACCCCGCGAAAACCCCATTCCTCTTTGCCCGCAGTGCCAAGCCCAATTTTCGGGATTCGAGGAAAACGGCCCGATCAGTCCCGGAGGTCGCGCGCAAACATTTTCTGGGCGCGGAGGATGTCGTGCAAGGTCACCACCCCGATCACCCGGCCCTCCGGTCCAACCTCATTCTGTAGCACCAGCAACCCGCTCGGCGATCCGACGATCAGGTCGGCCACGGTGCGCAGCGAAGCGGCTGGCGAGCAGGCGACGGCGGTTTCCAGTGCCGGCGGACGGCGGGCGGCGAGCGCGGCGAGCGCTTCGCGGCGATGCAAGACTCCTCGCAGCCGCTCGTCGGCCACCACGGGGAAACGGTCGTGGCTGTTCGTGGCCAGAAAATTTTCCAGCGCTTCCGGCGCCAGATCGCGGACGGCCAGCGGA
>JACQFT010000081.1 GCA_016199925.1 Opitutia bacterium
ATCGGCGATCCCGCCCCACAACAATCCGTTTCTATCCGTGTTCATCCGTGGTTAACTCATGCTGACTGTCACCGATCTCTCAGTTTCCTACGGCGCCATTTCCGCGCTTGGCGGCATCTCGTTCACGATCCGGCCCGGCTCCATCGCGACGCTCATCGGCGCGAACGGCGCGGGCAAGACCACGACGCTGCGCACAATCTCCGGCCTGCTCCGCGCGAAGAGCGGCCGCGTGACGTTCGGCGGCGCCGACATCACGAAGCTCCCGCCGCACCAGATCGTCGCGCGCGGCCTGTGCCACGTGCCCGAGGGCCGCATGATTTTCTCCAACCTCACCGTCGACGAGAACCTCGCGATGGGCGCTTACCTCCAGAAGGACAAGGAGCGCATCGCCCGCGACCGCGACTACGTGTTCAGCGTTTTCCCACGCTTGAAGGAGCGGCTCGCCCAGCAGGCCGGCACGCTGTCGGGCGGCGAACAGCAGATGCTCGCCATCGGCCGCGCGCTCATGGGCGGACCCAAGCTGCTCATGCTCGACGAGCCCTCGCTCGGCCTCGCGCCCAAGCTCATCAGCACCATCTTCGAGAAGATCGTGGAGATCAACCGGAGCCACGGCATCACGATTCTGCTCGTGGAGCAGAACGCCAACCTCGCGTTGGAAATCTCCCACGACGCGTTCGTCCTCGAAACCGGCCGCCTCGTCATGCAGGGCAAGTCGCCCGAGCTCCGCGCCAACCCCGAGCTGAAAGCCGCCTACCTCGGCGGCTGAACGAGTCCGTGGTAGCGCGATGCTTCAGCCGGCGTCTGGAAATTTCCCTCGCGGGCTGAAGCACCGCGCTACCTCGAACCAACGACCCTGGCGCTCCGCCCTGCCCGCTGGCAACTTCGCCATTGCCGCTCGCGTCGGGCCGCGCAAGCTCCCGCACCATGTCGCCATCCAAAGAAGCCTGGGGCTCGCGCATGGGCGTCATCCTCGCCGTCGCGGGCAGCGCCGTCGGCCTCGGCAACTTCCTCCGCTTCCCCGGGCTCGCGGCACAATACGGCGGCGGCGCGTTCATGATCGCCTACTTCACCGCGCTCCTGCTCATCGGCATCCCGATCGGCTGGGCCGAGTGGACGATGGGCCGCAGCGGCGGCGTGCGCGGCTATCATTCCGCGCCGGGCATTTTCCACGTCGTGATGCAGAGCCCCGCCGGCAAATACCTCGGCCTGCTCGGCTTCATCATTCCGGTGATGGTCTACATGTATTACGTCTACGTCGAGGCGTGGTGCCTCGGCTACGCTTACCTCGCGGCGACCGGCCGGCTCGCCGCCGGCGCCAACTTCGGCGGCATCTTCGCCGCTTACACCGGGCTCGCGCAGGACGGCTCCGCGGTGCACTTCGGCCTCGAAAGCGTCGGCTTGTGGCTCGTGCTCTGTTACGCGCTGAATTTTTTCTTCATCTACCGCGGCATCTCCAAGGGCATCGAGCTCGCGTGCAAATGGGGCATGCCTCTCCTGATTCTGATCGCGCTCATCATTCTCGGCCGCGTGTTGACCCTCGGCACCCCCGATCCGCTCAAGCCCGACCAAAACGTCCTCAACGGTCTCGGCTTCATGTGGAATCCCAAGGAAGTCTGGGCCGGCCTCAAGAACGCCGAGATGTGGCTCGCCGCCTCGGGTCAGATTTTCTTCACCCTCACCGTCGGCTTCGGCGCGATCTGCTGCTACGCCAGCTACCTGAAGAAAAAGGACGACGTCGTGCTCAGCGCGCTGACGGCGGCGGCGGCCAACGAATTCTGCGAAGTCGGCCTCGGCGGCCTGATCACGGTGCCGGCCGCGTTTGTGTTCCTCGGCACGGCGGGCATCGTCGGGATGGGCACCTTCGGTCTCGGCTTCAACGTCCTCCCCGCCGTCTTCGCCCAGATGCCTTATGGAAATTTTTTCGCCTTCGGTTTCTTCGCGCTGCTTTTCCTCGCCGCCGTCACCAGTTCGCTCTCGATGCTCCAACCGGGCGTCGCGTTCATGGAGGAAGGACTCGGCCTCGCACGCAAACCGGCGCTGGCGTTGCTCGGCATCGTCACGGCGTTCGGTTCCATGATCTGCTGGTGGTTCAGCAAAGACTTGAAGGCGCTCGACACGATCGATTTTTGGGTGGGCAACGTGATGATCTACCTGCAGGGCTTCATCCTCATCCTCGTGTTCAGTTGGAGCAAGGGCATGGGCATCGAACGCGGCTGGCGCGAAGCGCACGAGGGAGCGGCCGTTCGCATTCCCCGGATCTTCAAGTTCATCATGAAATGGGTTTCGCCCGTCTTTCTGAGCATCGTCCTGCTGATGTTTGTTCTCAGCAATGTCTTTGGGTGGAACTTCAGCTTCGCCGACCCGCGCTTCGCGCCCACCGGCCGCATCACCGACCTCGTCGGCGACAAACACAGCGACGTCGCGCGCCTCACCGTGGCGTTCGTCATCGTCGGCCTCGGCTTTTCCGCTCTGCTCATGCACCTCGCGGGCAAACGCTGGACCGCCAACCCGCCGGAGAAACAAACATGACCGCCGGCGGCTGGATTTCCCTCCTTCTCTCGGTCGGCTCGGTCACCGGGCTCTTGATCTGGTGCGTCATCCGCGTGCTCACGAGCAAAGAGCCCGGCCACGACCTCGGCCACATCGAGCCCGTGCACGACGACCAGCTCGACGAACGCTGAGGCGGGCTCGATGCCGCACAGTAGGGCCGCCGCTCGCTTGCCCGCCAAAGCCTTGGCGACGGCGGGCCGCCACGCCACCTTGGTAGCGCGGTGCTTCAGGCCGCGTCCGGAAACGCATCTCGCGGGCCAAAGCACCCTCCTCCCGAGCCCACCCATCCCGGTCGCTCCTCTCCACACCCTTCACGCCCCTTGATTTTTGCCGGGCGTCCTGTAAGGTGCCGGCCTCTTTTCCATTTCAACAACCACCGTCCCACTCCCGCCCCCCATGTCCACCGCCACACCGCAAAAATTCGCCTTCCAGGCCGAGATCGCCCAGCTGCTCGATATCGTCACCCACTCGCTCTACACGGAGAAGGAAATCTTCATCCGCGAGCTGGTCTCCAACGCCTCCGACGCCCTCGAAAAACTCCGCCACACCCAGATCACCGAGAAGGAAATCTTCGACGACCAGGCCGCGCTCGAGATCAACCTCACCACCGACGACAAGGCGAAGACGATCACGATCCAGGATTTCGGCATCGGCATGACCCAGGCCGAGCTGATCGAGAACCTCGGCACCATCGCCCACTCCGGCTCGAAGGCTTTCCTCAAGGCGCTCGGCGAAAGCGGCACGAAAAACGCCGGCCTCATCGGCCAGTTCGGCGTCGGCTTCTACAGCGCCTTCATGGTCGCGAAATCCGTGAAAGTTTACTCCCACTCGTGGCGCGCCGCCGAGCCCGGCCAACTCTGGACCAGCGACGGCGCCGGCAGCTATGAGATCGAGGAGGCCGCCGACCAGCGCCGCGGCTGCAAGATCGTCCTCGAGCTGAAGGACGAGTGCGCCGAGTTCGCCACCGAGTCGCGCGTCAAGGCCATCATCGAACGCTACAGCGCCTTCGTCAGCTTCCCGATCAACCTGAACGGAAAACGCCTCAACACCGTCCAGGCCCTCTGGCTCCGCGGCAAAAACGAAATCAAGGACGAGGAATACACCGAGTTCTACAAGTTCCAGGCCCACGCCTGGGACGAGCCGCGCCTCCGCCTCCACTTCTCCGCCGACGCCCCGCTTGCGATCAACGCGCTGCTCTTCGTCCCGAAGGAGAACACCGAGAAATTCGGCTTCGCGCGCACCGAGCCGGCCGTCTCGCTCTATTGCCGCAAGGTCCTCATCGACGCCGCGCCGAAGGACCTCCTCCCCGAGTGGCTGCGCTTCCTCAAGGGCGTCGTGGACAGCGAGGATCTCCCGCTGAACATCTCGCGCGAGACGATGCAGGACAAGGCCCTCATCGAGAAACTGAACAAGGTCATCACAAAACGCTTCCTGAAATTCCTCGACGAGGAAGCCACCCAGCGCCCCGACGCCTACGCCGAGTTCTACGCCGCCTTCGGCATTTTCCTCAAGGAAGGCGCCGCGCTCGACTACACCCACAAGGACCAGCTCGTGAAACTGCTCCGCTTCGAGTCGTCGCTCACCGACGCCGGCAAGACCACGAGCCTCGCCGACTACGTCACACGCCTGAAGGACGCGCAAAAGGAAATCTATTACCTCAACGGCGCCAGCCGCGCCGCCATCGAGGCCGGCCCGTATCTCGAAGGCTTCAAGGCCCGCAACCTCGAGGTGCTCTTCTGCTACGAGCCCGTGGACGAATACGTCTTCAACAACGTCCGCGAGTTCGACGGCAAGAAACTCATCGCCGCCGACCACGCCGACGTGAAGCTCGAGGACCTGCCGCAGACCGGCGAATCGCTCAGCGAAACGGAAATCAAGGAGCTGACCGAATGGCTCAAGGCCACGCTCGGCAGCCATGTCGCCGACGTGAAGGCCAGCGACCGCCTCGTCGGTTCGCCCGCGCTCGCGACCAACGCCGACAAGTTCATGACGCCCCAGATGCGCCGCATGATGAAAACCATGAAGCGCGACGAAGGCGGCGCCGACGAACCCGTGAAGGTGAACCTCGAGATCAACCCGCGCCACGCCGTCATCAAGCGTCTCGCGGCCACACGCACGAGTTCGCCCGAGAAAGCCCAGCTTGTCGCCGAGCAGCTCCTCGACAACGCGCTCATCTCCGCCGGCCTCTTCGAAGACCCGGCCAAGATGGTCGCGCGCCTCTACAAGCTGCTCGAGACCGTCTGAGCCACCGCCGGCGTTTCTTGCGGATTCAGCAACGGCAGTCGGGCGCGCAATCGCCGCCCAACTTCCTCGACGGGGTGCAGCCGTTCGATCGCGCGCATTCTTTCCAGCTGCGATTGGCCGGCTTCGCATTCTGCCAGCCACTCGCGGGCGAATTTTCCGCTGCGGATTTCGCCGAGCAACCGTGTCATCTCGATGTGCGTGGTGCCGTTCACCAACCGCGAACCGGCGCGCAGGCCGCCCCACTCCGCCGTGTCGCTGATCGATTCGCCGAGCTGCGTGAGCCCGCCGCGGCACATCAGGTCGACCGTCAGCCGCAACTCGTGCAGGCACTCGATGTAGGCGACCTCGGGTTGGTAACCGGCAGTCACGAGCGTCTCGAACGCGGCTTTCACGAGCGCCATCACGCCGCCGCACAACACCGCCTGTTCGCCGAACAAATCTGTTTCCGTCTCCTCCGCGAAAGTCGTCTCGATCACACCGGCACGCGCGCACCCGATCGCCCAGGCGTAGGAAAGCGCGAGCGCGTGCGCTCCGCCCGTCGCTTCCTGCGCCACCGCCAGCAGCGCGGGCAAACCACCTCCGCCGACGTAGAGATCGCGCAGATGTTGCCCCGGACCCTTCGGCGCGACGAGCACGACGTCGATGCCCGCCTGCGGCACGATGGCCCCGAAGTGAACGTTGAAACCGTGCGCGCAAACGAGTGCCTTGCCCGGCGCGAGCTGCGGCGCGATTTCTTCGCGGTAAATCTTGGGCTGCGCGCCGTCGGGCGCGAGCAACACGATCACGTCGGCCCACGCGGCGGCCTTTCCGACTGTGTCGACCGAGAACCCGTCCGCCTCCGCCCTAACGCGCGACACGCTGCCTGCCGCGAGCCCAACGCGCACGCCCACGGGATTTTGGCCGAGTGGGCCGGTGCCGAGAGGTCGCTCATGTTTGCCTCACTTTCTTTCGGTGTCGCGATTCATCGCCTCGGCGAGCTTCAGCCCCTGCAAGACTAGTTCGGGCACGATCTCTGCAAACATTTTTTCCTGTTCGAACATCCGCGCAAATCCGCCCGTGCCGACGATCACCGGCTGCGCGCCGCCGAAGGCTTCGTTCGTCAGCAACCCCGTCATGTGGCGCACGGCCCCGACGTGTCCGTGGAAAAGTCCCGACTGAATGCTCTCGACGGTGCTCCGGCCGAGCGCCGATTCCGGCTGGGCGATTTCCACGCGCGGCAGTTTCGCGGTGTGACTCGCGAGGGTCTCGGCCGACACGCCGACGCCGGGCATGATCGCGCCGCCGAGATAGTCGCCGCCGGCCGTCACTACGTCGAACGTCGTGGCTGTGCCGCAATCGACGACGATGAGATCGCGACTCGGATGGCGGTGCGCCGCGGCGATCGCGTTGGCGATGCGGTCGGCCCCAACCTCGTGCGGATTGCGGTAGCGGACCTTGAGCCCGGTCTTTACTCCGGCCTGCAACACGAACGGCTCGTGGTTGAAATATTTCAGACACGCACTGCGCAGCGAATAAACCACGGCCGGCACCACCGAGCAGATCGCCACTCCGGAAAT
>JACQFT010000082.1 GCA_016199925.1 Opitutia bacterium
AGGCTCGCTCGCGTGGTCGCCCGACGGGAAGCAACTGGCCTTCCTCTCCGACCGCGGGCAGAGCGGGCAAAGCCAACTTTATCTCGTGCCCGCCGCCGGCGGAGCCGCGCGCCAGCTCACGTTCCTCGTCGGCCACCTCGCGCGCCCGCGCTGGTCGCCCGACGGCCAGACCATCGCATTGCTCTTCGTCGCCAACGTCACGCGTGCGCTCGGCGCCGTCGAGGCCGCGGCCAAGAGCGTCGGCGAAATCAACGAGGTCATCGACGAGCAACGCCTCACGCTCGTCGACGTGGCCACGGGCCGCGTCCGCCCGATCTCGCCCGCCGACACCTATGTTTACGAATACGATTGGTCGCCCGACAGCCGCGAGATCGCCTGCACCGCGGCGAAGGGCTCGGGCGACAACAACTGGTGGATCGCGCGCCTCTACGCCATCGACGTCGCGACGACGGCGGTGCGCGAACTCGCCGTGCCGCAGACCCAGATCGCGGTGCCGCGCTGGTCGCCCGACGGGAAAACCATCGCGTTCATCCAGGGCCTGATGAGCGACGCCGGCTCGACCGGCGGCGACATCTACACCGTCTCCGCGAAGGGCGGGCTCGCGCTCAATCTCACGCCCGGCCGCAAGAGCTCGCCCGCGTGGTTCCAGTGGCTGCCCGGCTCCGACCGGCTGCTCTTCACCGAGCGCGTGAACGGCGGCACCGCCATCGGCCAGCTTTTTCTCGCGACCGGCAAGACCGAGTCGCTCTGGCAGGGCGACGAGAGTTTCAAGGGCGACGACGACGACGACCTCAGCCTCGCCGCCTCGGCCGACGGCAAGACCACGGCGCTCATCCGCAGCGCGTGGGACCGCGCGCCCGAAGTCTGGGCCGGCTCCGTCGGCCAGTGGTCGGCGAAAACACACGCGAACGCCGGCGCGAAACCGCTCTGGGGCCAGCCCGAGAGCATCGAATGGACGAGCGACGGCCAGCGCGTGCAGGGCTGGCTGCTCTATCCGGCGAACTTCGACGCAAAGAAACGTTACCCGATGATCGTTTCGATCCACGGCGGCCCCGCGGCGCAGCGCACGCCGTCGTGGCCCGCCGCGGCGTTCGATCTCTCGGCGCTGGCGGCCGAGGGCTACTTCGTTTTCTTCCCGAATCCGCGCGGCAGCTTCGGCCAGGGCGAGGCGTTCACGACCGCGAACGTGCGCGATTTCGGCCACGGCGATCTGCGCGATGTGCTGGCGGGCGTCGACGAAGTCATCCGGCGCGTGCCGGTCGACGAGCACCGGCTCGGCCTCGGCGGCTGGAGTTACGGGGGCTACATGACGATGTGGGCCGTCACGCAGACGAACCGTTTTCGCGCCGCCGTGGCGGGCGCCGGCATCGCCAACTGGCAGAGTTACTACGGGCAGAATCTGATCGACCAGTGGATGATCCCGTATTTCGGCGCGTCGGTCTACGCCGACCCCGCGGTCTACGAAAAGAGTTCGCCGATGAAGTTCATCAACAGCGTCCGCACGCCCACGCTGATCGTCGTCGGCGACAGCGACGCCGAGTGCCCCGCGGCGCAGTCGCAGGGATTCTGGCACGCGCTCAAGACGCTCGGCGTGAAAACCAAACTCGTGATCTACGAGCACGAGGGCCACCACTTCCGCAATCCTGCGCACGTCGAAGACCGGCTCCGGCGCACGATCGACTGGTTCAACGAGAATCTGCGCTGAAGCGGACAACGCAGGGCCGGCCCTTGTGGCCGTGCCGCACCCGAACGCAGATGGCGCGGCGTCAAGCGCCGGCCCGGCAAGCCGCTCCGCCTCGGATCGACCTCGCCCGCGCATCCGCCCTTGGCGGACTTCGGGCTTTTCGCCGGCTCTCCGCCGTCGGCTTCCGCCTAAAACCCAAATCGCGCGCGATCCCGTCCGCCCGCGTTGCCCTGTTCCTCGGCGCGAGGGCGAACCGCCTCGGCAGCGCGCCGACGGCGGCGGGCGCGTGCTTCCCGGCGCCGGAGATCGCGCGTCAGTTCACCGGCGGCGCGCCGTGGGCGGCCGCGAAATCCGCGTAGGCCTTCGTGTCAGCCAGCATGGCGTCGAGCGTCGCGGCCAGCGGCGCGAGACGCACGAGGCCCGAGAACACGGCCTTGTCGCCGATGCTGTCGGTGAGCACAAACGCCGGCCGCTGGTCGATCCGGTGGGCGAAAAACTCCGCGGTGCTCGCCTTGATGCGGGCCGCCACCTCGGGCGACTCGGCGCGCGCCCGCAGCTTCGCGCCGTCGAGCGTCGCCGCGCCGAGCGCGCCGGCCGCCGCGGCCCGGAGCGCCACCTCAATCGCCGGATCCATCGAGGCGACTTTGATCCTCTCGCGGTCGGCGGCGTGCGCCAGCGCCAGGCGCAGCTCGTCGCCGGTGATCCCGAAATCCTTGCCCGCCTCCGCCACGTAGCTCGCCGCAGGGAACAGCCCCTCGCGCCACGGCTCCAGCCAGCCGGAGTTCAGCCCGAAGGGCGACTGCATGATCGACCCGCTGCGCCGGTAGAACCAGTCGCACTGCTCGCGCGAAACCGGAAAATCCTCCCGGCGCATCAGCGCGATCTTCCAGTCGAACTCGACGCCGCGCGGCGCGTAGCGGGTCTTCAACTCGGCCCAGGTCGGCTCGACCCAATAACACCACGACGAAATGACCTCGAGGTAGTAGGTGACTTTCATGGCGGAGGATTTGGCGGCGCGCTCCCGTCGAGTCAACGGGCGAGGCGGCCCGCGCGGCACAGCGACGTCGCAAACGCCGGAGCACAGTCGGGGCGCGCCCGCGGCCGCGTTTCCCGACTGGCCAACGGCCGCGCCGTGCTCTTCACTGCCGCCATGCTCGAAGGCACCTGGCTGCCCCACTCCGCCGAATTCGCCGGCAAGAAAATCCCGCTGCACGGCACGCGCTTCACGGTCGCCGGCGGGCGTTACGCGGTCGAGACGCCGCAGGGCGCGGACGCCGGCACGCTGGCGCTGGACTCCGCCGTCGTGCCGCACCACCTCGACCTCACCGGCACCGACGGACCGAACGCCGGCCGCACCATCGCCGCCATCTGCCGCATCCACGGGACGCGGTTGCACCTCTGCTACGATGTCGGCGGCGGGCCGCGTCCCACGGAGTTTTCTGCCGACCGGAAATCAACCCGCTTGCTGGTGATCTACCGGCGGAGCCCGAAGTGAGGCGCCCCGGAGCGCGCGGCGGAGCCGGGCGCCAAATTCCCCTTTCGCCCGCGGCGGCGAGAGCGAGCCCGCGCGCGACTCGTTGGCCCCGCAGAGCAGAACGAGACGACCCGCGGTGTGTCGGCCGGCCGGAAAGACCGGCGCGAAGGGAGCGCGCCTTACTTGCCGCTATCGACGGCGCGCCCCGGCCGCAGGTTCTTCGCGAATTCCTCGCCCGACACACTGTCGGCGAGCGTGCCCTTGGCGACTTTGCCCTCGGCGAGATCAGATTTCTTGATCCGCACCGGGATGTTGCTGCCGGTCGTCATGACGGTGACGTATTCGTCTTTTTCAGCCTTTCTGGCTTCGGCCGTTTTCGGGTCCGAGGCACACCCGGAGAAAACGCCGGCCAAAGCCAGCGCAGAGAAAAGGGAAACGGAGCGACGGGGTAAGTTCATGGCGGGGTGGGTTGCGGGGATGATGGCGGACGTTCAGCCGTCCGGCCCGAGGTGGCAATGCTTTTGCGGCTCCCGGCGGGTTCCCGGCCAGGGTTTTCTGTTTTGGACTGCTTCTGCTGGGGATGCGGCGCCCTCGCCGCGTTCCGACGAATCAGCCGCGCCGAGAGCGACGCGGCTCAAAGTTTTCCAAAACAAAAGACCCCGGGATCCCGGCAGGGTTTTCTGGTCGGCCCGCGCAAACGGTTCCGCTGTGGGCCAGCGCGTTTGCGCGCGCGGTTTGGCACGCGCACAGGCGCCGGCGCGGAGAACGGAGTTCATGGCAACCACCTCTGAAGCGGACCCGGGCGAGTTTCAACCGGCGAGCGGCAAGGCGGGCCAAACTCGCGGCGGACGCCCACCGTGGCACGCCCCGGCCCGGCCGCCGAAAGACACCGTTGGCCGCGGAGCAAACTCAGATCCGCTCCAGCAGCATCAGCCGCAACGCCAGCACGCCGAGCACGCCGCCCAGCACGAGGCGCTGGGCGCGCACGGCGCCCGGCCGCTGCGCGAACCACGCCGCCATGCCGCCCGCCGCGAAAATATAGACCAGGTTCACGGCGAAACTGATCGCCATCTGCACCCCGCTGAGCAGCACGCTCTGCCCCAGCACGGCGCCGCGCTCCGGCCGCACGAACTGCGAAAAGATCGACAGATAGAGCAGCACCGCCTGCGGATTCAGGACGTTGACCGTGAAGCCCGCCACGAAAAGCCGCCGCGACGTCTCGGCGGGCAGCGCCCGCGGCTGAAACGCCGTCGCCGCGCCGGGCCGCGCGATGCGCCACGCGAGCCACAGTAAATACCCGGCGCCCGCGCAGCGCAGCACCCCGAACGCCAGCGGCACCGTGCGCAGCAGCGCACTCACGCCGCTCACCGCGAGGGTGGCATGCACGACGAACCCGGCCATCACGCCCCACAGCGAGACGACCGCCGCCGGCCTTCCCTGACACAACGCGCGCGAGGTCAGATAAAGCATGTTGGGCCCCGGCGTCAGCGACATCGTGCCGCACATCAGGACAAACAGCGTCCACTCGTTCGCGTTCAACATCGGGTCAGCGAAAGGCCTCGCGCGGCATAGTCGAACCTCCAGCGCGCCGCGGGCAGCCTAGTGCCGCACACGGCCGACCGGCACAGCGACGAGCGCCGGCCCGGCCAAAAACCGCAGTCTGGCCCGCCTCTTTCACCCCCGCAATGAAAGCGGCGAACCGTCTGTCCCCTGGAGCCGGGGCGCCCCCGCCCCGGTCTGCGAGCGAAACGCGGCGACTCTGCTGGCCAGCAGAGCGCATCCCCCCTGAAAGATCCGGCCTACGGCTTCGGTTTCTCGCCGAAGAGTTTCTTCAGGCCCTCGCCGGCTTTCTTCGCGGCATCAGTCGCGCCCTCCCGCGCGGCGGCGCCCATCGTGCCGCCGGCCTGCAGCGCGGCCTGGGCCGTGCCGCTGACGATGCTGCCGAGCACTTTTTTCATCACCGCGCCGACCAACTGGTCCGGCGTGATGCCGCCCTCCGCCACGCCGAGGCCGTCCATCGCGAGCGGCGGCAACGGAATCGGGATCGCCGCCGGCCCGACCCCGAGCGTCGCGCTCGCCCGGGTCATCCGGAATTTTTTCACGACAAACTTGATCGGCTGGCCCGACTTCGTCCGGGCCGCCGGGCTGCCGCCGCCGGTGAACTCCTCGATGTTTTTCAGCAGCTCCCGGATGTTGCTCGAAAAAATCTTCGTCTCATAGACGAACTCCGGCCGGTCGATGATGATTTCGTCGATGACGATGTGGTCGCCAAAAATCGAGCGCGGCTCGACCTCGACGTGAATGTGGCCGAGATAAAACGCCTTGTCCGACGACCACCCCGCCGGATTGCCGACGAACAGCCCCTTCAGCGTGCCCGAGCCGGTGAACGGCGAGATCGTCGCGCTCGCCAGCTCGACCTTGGTCCTGGTCAGCTTGGGCCCGAAGCTGTTCACGCCGGCGCGCACGATCGAGCCGAGGAAAAAAGTCATGCCGACGTAGCCCACGACCAGCACAACCGCCAAACCGCCGCCGACCGTGAGGAGCTTTTTGTTCATCGTTCGATTGGATTGTCCGTCCAGTGTGGTCCGGATCGGTCTTGCCGCAAGCCCGCGGAAAGGCTCCGGCAGGAAATGCGCTTGTCAGCGCGCACCGGCGGCCCTCTCTAGTCGGCAGCCGGGAGCGTCTCCTCGCGTCCGGTGCCACCGCCACCCACTTTCCGCTCTCACCTCTCAACTCGACGCCCCGCGCGTCGCCCCCATGGCGTCCAACTACACCGAAGCCAGCATCAAGACCCTCAGCTCTCTCGAGCACATCCGCCTGCGCCCCGGCATGTATATCGGCCGGCTCGGCAACGGCGCCCACGCCGAGGACGGCATCTACGTCCTCCTCAAGGAGACCATCGACAATTCCATCGACGAATTCATGATGGGCGGCGGCCGCAAAATCGAGATCGAGCTCACCGACCGCTCCGTCAAGGTCCGCGACTACGGCCGCGGCATCCCCCTCGGCAAACTCGTCGAGTGCGTCTCGATCATCAACACCGGCGCCAAATACGACAGCGAAACTTTCCAAAAGGCCGTCGGCCTCAACGGCGTCGGCCAGAAGGCCGTCAACGCGCTCGCCCTGCACTACCGCGCGCAGGCCGTCCGCGACGGCGAGACCAAGGTCGTCGAATTCGAGCAGGGCAAACTCAAGCACCAGTCGAAAGTCACCAAGACCGCCGAGCGCACCGGCACGATCATCGAATTCACGCCCGACGAAAAACTTTTCGGCCCCGACTTCCGCTTCCGCCCCGAGTTCGTCGAGGACATGCTCTGGAACTACGCGTTCCTCAACCGCGGCCTCACCCTCACGCTCAACGGCCGGCCCTTCAAATCCGAGCACGGCCTGAAGGATTTGCTCACCAAGGAAATCTCCGGCGAGCCGCTCTACCCCATCATCCACCTCGAGGGCGACGACATCGAGATCGCGCTCACCCACGGCCGGCATTACGGCGAGGAATACTGGTCCTTCGTCAACGGCCAGCACACCACGATGGGTGGCACGCACCTCGCCGCTTTCCGCGAAGCCCTCGTCGAGACGGTCCGCAACCATTTCAAAAAAGATTTCGACGCCGCCGACATCCGCCAGTCGATCGACGCCGCCATCGTCGTCCGCGTGCAGGAGCCCGTTTTCGAGTCGCAGACCAAGACGAAGCTCGGCTCCGCCGCGGTCGGCCCGCAGGGCCCCTCGATCAAGGAATTCGTCGGCAAATTCATCCAGCAGGCGCTCGACACCTGGCTGCACAAAAACCGCGAGACCGCCGAGATCATCCGCCGGAAAATCGAGGAGAACGAGCACGAGCGCAAGGAGCTCGCCGGCATCCGCAACATCGCCCGCGAGCGCGCCAAGAAAGCCTCGCTCCATAACAAGAAGCTCCGCGACTGCCGCCTCCATCTCGGCGACCGCAACGAGCGCGCCGAGGAAAGCACGCTGTTCATCGTCGAAGGCGATTCCGCCGCCGGCTCCCTCACCGCCACGCGGGACGTGCAGACCCAGGCGGTCTTCGCGCTGAAGGGAAAACCGCTCAACACTTACGGTCTCACGAAAAAAGTCATCTACGAGAACGAGGAATTCCACCTCCTCCAGTCCGCGCTCAACATCGAGGACGGCCTCGACGGCCTCCGCTACAACCGGATCGTCATCGCCACCGACGCCGACGTCGACGGCATGCACATCCGGCTGCTGCTGCTCTCGTTTTTCCTCCAGTTCTTCCCCGACGTCATCCGCAACAACCACCTCTTCATCCTCCAGACGCCGCTGTTCCGCGTCCGCAACAAGAAGCTCACGCGCTATTGCTACTCCGAGCCGGAGAAGCAGGCCGCCGTCGCCGAGTGCGGCGCCACGCACGAGATCACGCGCTTCAAGGGCCTCGGCGAAATCTCCGCCGGCGAATTCAAGGATTTCATCGGCGAGAACATCCGCCTCGACCCGGTGAACCTCCACCACCTCGCCAGCAGCGACGAACTCCTGAGTTTCTTCATGGGCAAGAACACGCCCGAGCGGCAGGACTTCATCATCGCCAACCTACGGGTCGAGAAGGATCTCGTCGAAGCCTAGCTTCGACGAGAAGTTGAGCGCAGAACGTTGAGTGACCAAACACCCCGGAACGGATCGCCCGCTTTTTCCGCCGGCCAAACATCATCTCCCTTGCGCCCTTGCTTTAGAATTCCGCCCGTCTTGGCCATCGCGAACTTCGCGGGCAGGTCTTCTCTCGCCGCGCTTCTGCTGGCGCTCGCCGGCTGCGCCACCGCACCGACGGAATACCGCGAACCCCCGCCGCTGACCGCCACCGCGCGCCCGGCTCACAACCTCGCCGTGTTCGACCGCGCCTGGGCGCTCGTGCAGGAGAAATATTTCGACGCTAAATTCCGCGGCCTCGACTGGGCGGCCCTTCGCGACCAACACCGCCCCGCCGCCGCCGCCGCGCCGAACGAGGAGGAACTCTACCGCGTCCTCAACCGCATGAACGCCGGCCTCAAGGAGTCGCACCTCTCGGCCATCCCGCCGCGGCGCGTCCACGAGCGAGTGACCGCGCATCGGGCCGGCGTCGGCCTTCGTTGGATGCTGCTGGAAGGCCGGCGCGTGGTCGATGACCTCGTGCCCGGCGGTCCCGCCGCCTTGGCGGGCGTCCAACTGGGCTGGCTGGTCACCACCCGCGACGGCGCGCCGATCAAAGACGGCGACCCCTACCGCCCGCAGCTCGGCCAGCCAGTCACCTACGGCTTTCTCGACGCGCAGGACCGGCCGCACAGCCTGACCTTCGCCCCGCAGCTCCTCGAACTCGCGCGCCACGAGGCGCGGACGCTGCCCGACGGCGTCCGCTACCTCCGCTTCGACCGGTTCGACTACGCGTCGCTGCGCTGGCTCAGCGAGCAACTGAGAACCGCACCCGTGCCACCCGCCGTCGTGATCGACCTGCGCTCCAATCCCGGCGGCAAGGCGCTCGCGCTCAACGTCGCCGTCGCGGAGTTTTTCCCGCACCGCGTCGCCGAGGGCCGGCTCATCTCGCGCCGCGGCCGAGAGCGCGAATCGCACAGCGTCTCGTGGCGCTCCGCCCGCTACCCGGGCCGGGTTGTCCTGCTCACCGGCCCGGCGACGGGCAGCGCGGCCGAAGTCTTTTCGCATGTGCTCCAGTTCCACGGCCGCGCGCAGGTCGTCGGCCGTCCCACGGCGGGCGCGGTCATCTATTCGCGCACCTGGCCGCTGCCCGGCGGCGGCCGCCTCCAGATCCCCGTCACTGACTACGTCGGCCTCGACGGCAAACGGCTGGAGGGCCGCGGCGTCACGCCGGATGTGGCGACCGCGCCCCGCACTCTCGCCGACGGGCGGGCGGCGCGCGACGCCGATTTGGAGGAAGCCGTGCGCCTGTTGCTGGCGCCGCCGCCTCACTTGACGCGCCCGCTTCCGTCTCCCTAGCCTGCCGTCGCCGATCCGTTTTCACGGCTGGCGCGATGGCTCCGCCACCGCCGACCCACCGCTGTCCGCTTTAAGCGCCCTGCCATTTCCCAATTTCTTAGATGCCCAAACGCAATTCCTCCAAAAACAACGACCAGCCAGAGCTGCCCTTGGGCGGCGACGAATCGCCGGCCCAAGAGGCTAAAGGCAAGAGGCCAGAGGCTAGTGCCCCAACCGCTAGTTCTGACTCCTCTCGCCCGGATTCGCCTGAAGTCTCCAGCCCCTCGCCCCTCGCCTCTAGTCCGGTGCCAGAAGCGCCGCCCAAGCGCATGAAGGGCCAGAAAATTCAAGACGACCCCGCGCCCCTCGCGGCCGCCTACCGCAACTGGTTCCTCGACTACGCCTCCTACGTCATCCTCGACCGCGCCGTGCCGCACATCGACGACGGCTTGAAGCCTGTGCAGCGCCGCGTCCTCCACACCCTCTGGGACATGGACGACGGCCGCTTCCACAAAGTCGCCAACGTCGTCGGCGCCACGATGAAACTCCACCCGCACGGCGACGCCTCCATCGGCGCCGCGCTCGTCGCCATCGGCCAGCGCGCGTGGCTCATCGAGCCGCAGGGCAACTACGGCAACACCCTCACCGGCGACGACGCCGCGGCGCCGCGTTACATCGAGGCGCGCCTCACGAATTTCGCGAAGGACGTTCTCTTCAACCCGAAGACGACGACGTGGCAGCTCAGCTACGACGGCCGCAACAAAGAGCCGATCACCCTCCCCGCCAAGTTCCCCGTCGTCCTCCTCGAGGGCGCCGATGGCATCGCGGTCGGCCTCTCGACGAAAATTCTCCCGCACAACTTCAACGACCTCTGCCGCGCGGCGATCAATCACCTCCAAGGAAAAACTTTCCGCATCCTCCCCGACTTCCCCACTGGCGGCACCGCCGACTTCGCGGAATACAACGACGGCGAGCGCGGCGGCAAGGTGAAGGTCCGCGCCAAGATCGAGGAGCGCTCCAAATATCTCCTCGCCATCACCGAGCTCCCCTACGGCGTCACCACCGAGTCGCTCATCGAATCCATCCTCGCCGCCAACGCCAAGGGCAAGATCAAGGTCAAGCACGTCGACGACAACACCGCCGACAAGGTCGAGATCCTCGTCCATCTCCCGCAGGGCTCCGAGCCCGACAAGGTCATCCAGCAGCTCTACGTCTTTACCAGCTGCCAGGTGCAGCTCAACCCCGCCGCCTGCGTTATCGTCCGCGACCCCACGACCGGCGACGACAAGCCCCACTTCCTCGGCGTCCGCGACCTCGAGCGCATTTTCATCGAGGAACGCATCTACCGCCTCATCGAGAAATCCAAGACCTGGGAGAGCGTCCTTGCCGAGATCCGCGGCGGCCTGAAACCATTCCTCAAGCAGCTTAAACGCGACGTGACCGACGACGACATCGTCCGCCTCACCGAGATCCGCATCAAGCGCATCTCCGCCTACAACCGCTTCCAGGCCGACGAAGCCATGAAGAAGATCGAGGAAGGCATCAAGGAGACGAAGGCCAACCTCCGGAAACTCACCGAGTATGCCGTCGCGTGGTTCGAGATGCTCCAGGAAAAATACGGCAAGGGCATCAAGCGGAAGACCAGCTACGACGAGATCGAGCAGATCGACGCCTCGGAGGTCGTCTCGGCCAACCAGCGCCTCTACGTCAACCGCGAGGACGGCTTCATCGGCCTCAACTGGCGCCAGCACGAGTTCGTCACCGAGTGCACGATCCTCGACAGCGTCCTCACGATCATGCGCGACGGTTCGCTCAAGGTCTCAAAGGTGGCCGACAAGATTTTCATGGGCCGCGAAATCCTGCACGTCGCCATCTGGCCGAAGGAAGGCGACACGAATTTCTACACGATGATCTATCAGGACGGCGCGACCGGGAAGGCCTTCGCCAAGAAATTCCAGATCGGCGGCCTCAGCCGCGACAAACTCTATCCGCTGGTGAAGTCCGAGAATTCCCGCGTGGTCTACCTCGAAGTAAGCGCCAAAGAAAAAGACATGCCGAAGAGCGTGCACGTCTCGTTAGACGGCCGCAGCGGCGCAAGAATCCGCGAACTCGACTTCGATCTGACACCCATCCCGGTCAGCACCCGCACGTCCAAAGGCCTCACCGTCACGAAGTGGAACATCAAAGAAGTGAAGCGAAACGATCTGGCGCTGAAGTAGTGCGCATCAGGTCCGTTTCGTCCATCCGATCTATCCCCGCGCTCCCGTCCATCGAGTCCCTCTTGGCCATTTCCGCCGCTCTGGCCTATCATCGCCGCCCCGACCGCACCCGATACAGCCGCTCCGTGAAGCCGCCCTCCCGTTGTGACTGAATCCGCCCAACGGGCACCCGGATTCAGCCACCCTCCGCCTCGCTCCGGGCCAGCGCCTTTGGCGCCGACCATCTCCGCGCGGTGCGCTCCGTCGAAGGCCGCGGCTTGCGCCGCGATCTGGCGGTCCAGCAGCGCACACGCCACGCCGATCAGGACATGCGCCGCGTTCGCGGCGATCTCGGCATAACGCATGGACTTCATGGACGGCATGGACTCCGAGTCGATCTCTACGCTGCCACGCTGGTCATTTGGTTTCCTTGGTCCATTCGGTCTATTTCGTCCATACGGTCCATTTCTGGTTTGCCCCACCCACGCGGCCACTTCTTCAGCGGTGCGGCAGCGCCGGGCCACGAGCGCCTTCCGGCGCTGATCGTCCTCCGGCCACAGCACGAGCCCGCGTTGCCGCAGGTAGTCTTCGTAGTCCAACTTCAGTTCCTCCAAACTCGCCCGCGCCACGTTGGTCAGTTTCAGTTCCATTTTCTTCGAGGTGCCGCTGGCCTTGCTGCCCTCGGCGATATTCTGCACGCCGCTGCGCGCCGCTTGCACCATCTGGTCGTGCGTCCGGCTGCGCGGACTGATGTAGCGGTCACAGAAACGCGCCGTCACATCGAACGCCAGTTGGGCGACCTGAAAACTCTTCAGATGCCGGTAGCCGCCATGCACCGGAATCAGCGGCTCGTGCGCCGGCGGCGCGCGCTTTCCAAGATTTGTTTTCTGCGATTCGGGCATGGCCAAGCAATCAAATGGCGGCCCGTGCAGAAAACTTAGCCGCGCACAGCGCACCAGGCCAAGCGCGAACTTCGTGCATAGTCCATTCCGTCTACTGGTCCATTCCTCCCGCGCGTTGGCCAGGCCAAGCAACCCGTGCTCCGAGCGGCAGGGCGCTCTGCGAAAATCAGCCGGGAGGCCACGGCCCCCACCGCGGGGCAGCGATTCCGGTTCGTTCTATTTGACGGATGAGTTCAAGGGCCGAATCAAAAGTTCCGAACGCCAGATGGCCGCAGGCCAGCGTCCGCGAACCCGTTGATCCGCCCCGCCCGCCTCCGGTTTGCCGGGTTCTATCCGCGTCCCTCCGGGAAATCCGCGGCAAATCGGGCTGCGGCCGGTTGCAACCCCGGCCAACTTGGCTACCGGGATCGGATGCAGATCGGCATCGACAGTTTTGTGGCGACCGACGCCGACCCCGTGACCGGCGTCGCGCCCAGCCCCGCGCAGCGGATCGCCGACCTCCTCGAGGAGATCGCGCTGGCCGACGAGGTGGGCCTCGATTTTTTCGGCATCGGCGAACACCACCGCGAAGAGTATCTCGACTCCGCGCCCACCGTCCTCCTCGCCGCCGCGGCGGCGCGCACCAAGCGCATCCGCCTCACGAGCGCCGTCACCGTGCTGAGCGCGGCGGATCCTGTGCGCGTTTTCCAGGAATTCGCCACCCTCGACCTGGTCTCGCAGGGCCGCGCCGAAATGATCGTGGGCCGCGGCTCCTTCGTCGAGGCCTTCCCGCTCTTCGGCCTGGAGCTGGACGACTACGACGAGCTGTTTGCCGAAAAGCTCGGCCTGTTGCTCAAATTGCGCGAGCACACGCACGTGCAGTGGTCGGGCTCGCACCGCCCCGCGCTCACCGGCCAGGGCGTTTTCCCGCGCCCCTTGCAAAACCCGTTGCCGGTCTGGCTCGGGGTCGGCGGCACGCCGGAATCTTTCGCCCGCGCCGGCACGCTGGGTCTGCCGCTGATGGTCGCCATCATCGGCGGCGAACCTCACCGCTTCAAACCGCTCATCGACCTCTACCGCCAGGCCGGCGCCCAAGCCGGCCACGCCCCGGCCCGACTCCGCGTCGGCCTGCATTGTCTCGGCTATGTAGCCGACACAAACCGCCAGGCGGCCGATGAATTTTTTCCCGGCCACGCCCGGGCCTTCACCAAGATCGGCCGGGAGCGCGGCTGGCCGCCGGTAACTCGCGCCCACTTCGACGCTCTGCTCGGTCCGACCGGTGCGCTGCACGTCGGCGACGCCGAGACGGTCGCGGAAAAAATTCTCCGCCTGCACCGCGTGCTCGGCGGCGTCGAGCGTTTCGGTTTCCAAATGTCGGTCGCCGCCCTGCCGCACGCCAAGCTCATGCGCGCCATCGAACTCCTCGGCACCAAGGTCATCCCGCTGCTCCGGCAGAAACTCGCGGCCGTCTGAACCCGACCGCCCGAGCAAGATTTCTCGGGCAAGCCCCGAGACATTTTGGCGAGCCATTTTTTGTCCGGTTCTTGTGGAAGCGACCTTGGTCGCGACAGTCGTGCGCCAGCGCGTTCCCACAGACTCCGACCGGGTCGAAGCATTCTGCCCGATCAACGGAACAGGGAATCGAACCCCTGTCGCGACCGAGGCCCGACCCGGAGCAAACATCCCCGGAGCAAGCTCCGGGGCATTTGCTCAAGCCAGCTACTTTTCGACGTTGTGGGAGCGACCTTGGTCGCGACAGTCGCGTGCAAACACGCTCCCACAGCCCAACCAAGCCGGAGCTCGCCCGCCGCGGCGGGCGAGCACCGGGGTATCGGACCCGTCACAAATGACCCGACCCGAATCCTGCCGAGGCGGCCGGCCGCGCCGGATCACCGCGACCACCATGAGGCACGCGTCAGCCGTCGCGCCAGGCTTCGCCCCGCTCGGCCGGAGGCGCGCGGACGCGACCGGCCTTTTTCGCCCTCGGGTCGCGGCACCCGAGCGACTGAACCGCGAGGGCATCGCCGATCGGGCCGATCCTTCGCGCGCTTCGCCTCCTGGGCGCAGCCCGTTTTCTTGCCATCGACCGCTTGGAGCAGGTAGGGCCGCCGCTTGTCGGCGTGCCGCTGGGAGCAGCGAGGCCAACCGGCGTGCCGACAAGCGGCAGCCCTACCCCAAGAAACTGCGATGCGCCCTTGCCTTGGACAGTCTGAGGAAGAGGCTTGACGCCTGCCTTAGATTATCTAGGTGAAGAGGCATGGCCGACAAATCCGAACTCTTCCCGGGCACGCTCGACATGCTGATTCTCCGCGTGCTCAGCCGCGGCGAGCTCCATGGCTGGGGCATCACCAACAAGCTCGAGCAGCTCTCGAAGAGCGCGCTCCAAGTCGACGAGGGCTCCCTCTACCCCTCGCTCTACCGCATGGAAGACAAAGGCTGGATCGAGGCCGAGTGGCGGATGACGGAGAACAACCGCCGCGCGAAATATTACAGCCTCACGCGCGCCGGCCGCAAACAGCTCGAACACGAGCAGGCCCTGTGGGACCGCATGAGCGCCATCATCGCCCTCGTGACGCAGTCCGTCTGACCGGCGCAACTTCCACCCACCGCCCCCGCCATGTCCTTTCTCCGCCCGCTCGGCCGCCGCCTCCGCCACCTCTTTCGCCGCCGCCAGACCGAAGCCGAGATGGCCGATGAAATGCGCTTTCACCTCGAGCAACGCGCCGCGGATTTCGCCGCCGACGGCCTCCGCGATGCCGACGCCCGCGCCGCCGCGCTCCGCCGCTTCGGCAACCTCGCGAGCATCCAGGAGCAGTCGCGCGAAGCCCACGGGTGGGGCTGGCTCGAACGCTTCGGCAAAGACCTTCGTTTCGCCGCGCGCCAGCTCGCGCGCACTCCGGGCTTCGCTCTCCTCGCCATCGTCACCCTCGGCCTCGGCATCGGCGCCAACACCTCGATGTTCAGCGTGATCAACGGCGTCATGCTCAAACCGCTGCCCTACGCCCACCTCGCCCGGCTCGACCGCCTCTACCGCGTCACCGCGCAGAACCCCGAGGGCAACATCGCGCCCGCCGACTTCCGCGAGTTCCAGCCGCTGCAGGCGGCCTACGGCGAAGTCGCCGCCTACACGCCGGCCAACGTCAGCCTCGCCGAGCCCGGCCGCCCCGCCGAGATGGCCCTCTCCGCCCGCGCCACCAGCAACCTCTTCTCCCTCGTCGGAGTGCAGCCGCAACTCGGCCGCGATTTCCGCCCGGGCGAAGACACCCCCGGCCGCGACCGCGTCGTCATCCTCAGTCAGCGCACATGGCAAAACCGTTTCGGCGGCGCGCTCGAAGTCATCGGCCGCACCGTGCGGATCGACGGCGCTCCGCACGAAATCATCGGCGTCATGCCGCCGTCCTTCAACGACTGGCGCTTCCTCGGCGGCATCGATTTTTTCCGCCCCCTCGCCTTCACCGCCGCGGAGGCCGCCGACCGCACCGGCCCGGTGCTCCGCGTCCTCGGCCGCCGCGCCCCGACGCTCGCCCCGGAGGCCGCCGACCGCCTCATCGCCAGTTTCGGCGCGCACCTCGCCACCGCCTTTCCCGCCGCCAACGCCGAGACCCACTGGCGCCGCGTCACGCTCCAGTCCGCCGCCGCCGGCTCCGGCGCCGTCGCCGTCCTGCCGCTCCTCCTCGGCCTCTCCGGCTTCGTGCTCCTCATCGCGTGCTCCAACCTCGCCAACCTCCTCCTCGCGCGCACCATGACCCGCGCGCGCGAATTCGCCGTCCGCGCCGCCCTCGGCGCCTCGCGCCTGCAATTGCTCCGGCCCCTCCTCGCCGAGTCGCTCCTCCTCGCGCTCGCCGGCGGCGCGCTCGCCGTCGTCGTCGCCTATTGGTTCCGCGACTGGGCCGCCGTGCGCTCCACCGGCGACAACGGCGAACACGTCGATTTCATCGTGGACTGGACCGTGATGACGTGGGCCTTCGCCGCCTCGCTCGCCACCGCCCTCGCCTTCGGGCTGGCCCCGGCGCTCTTCGCCCTGCGGCTCGATTTGAACCACACCCTGAAAAGCGGCGGCCGCGGCCCGATCGGCGGCCGCAGCCACCAACGCTTCCGCCGGTTCCTCATCGTCGGGCAATTCGCCCTCGCCATGATCCTGCTCGCCGGCGCCGCCCTCTTCATCCGCGGCCTCGACGACCTGAACCGCCGCCGCTCCGGCTGGGAATCCCGCCAACTCGTCACCGGCACGATCGCGCTGCCCGCCGGCACCTACGGCGACGACGAGAAAACCACCGCCTTCCACCGCCTCGCGCTCGAACGCCTCGCCGCGTTGCCCGGCGTCGCCTCCGTCAGCCTCTCGTCGTCCACCCCTTCCATCATCTGGCCCGAGATCCGGAAATTTGTCGTCGAGGGGCAGGACCGGCCCGCCACCGGCCGCGAACCCGCCGCCGTCGTCAACCGCGTCAGCCCGCAGTATTTCGCCACCTTCGGCACGCGCGTGCTCGCAGGCCGCGTGTTCACCGAGCGCGACACCGCCAACTCCCCGCGCGTTTTCATCCTCAACCAAGCAGCCGCCCGCGGGCTCTTCGGCGCGCAGAATCCGCTCGGGCGCCGGATCGCCCGCCTCGACGGCGCGGAACTCCGCACCGGCGAAGTCGTCGGCGTGGTGAACGACGTGCAGCCCGTCCTCCCCGACGACAATCCGGTGGTTTTTCAAATCTACCAGCCGATGGCCCAGGAACCGCGCCGCGAGAGCGAGCTCGCCGTGCGCGCCGCCGACACCGCCCCCGCCACGCTCGTGGACCGCATCCGCGCCGCCATGACTGAACTCGATCCCGACCTGCCGGTGAGCCGCCTCCAACCCGCCGACGCGACCATCTACCGCCTCAACTATCAGAACCGCGTGCTGCGCGACATGCTCGGCGCCTTCGGCGGCCTCGGTCTCGCGCTCGCCTCGCTCGGCATCTACGGCGTCATCGCCCGCACCGTGGCGCAACGCACCGGCGAGTTCGCCATCCGCCTCGCCCTCGGTGCCACCGGCCGCGACATCATCCGCCTCGTCCTCGGCTCCGGCGTGCGGATGGCGCTCCTCGGCTCCGCCGTCGGGCTGCTCGGCGCGCTCGGCGTCACCCGCCTGCTCGCCGCCGCCTACCCCAACCTCCCCACCAACAGCCCGCTGATCCTCTCCGCCACAACGCTCCTGCTCGTCGCCGTCGCGCTCGTCGCCTGCTGGCTCCCGGCCCGCCGCGCCGGAAAAGTCGATGCGATCCAAGCCCTCCGCGCCGAGTGACGCGTCCCGCCCGAGAAAAGACCCCGGCATTCGACCAAACCCCATGAAACTCACGACCGTCACATCACCGGGGAGGGATTCTGCTGGCCAGCAGAATGTCGTCCGTTTTTTGAACCTTGCGGACCGGACGGAGACGGTCCCTCCACCCAAGCCAAGCCGAAGCACGCTTCGAGCTAGCGCGTCCCCCTGCCGCCCATGAATCTCCTCCGCCGCCTGCGGCATCTGTTTCGCCGCCGCCAGACCGAAGCCGACATGGCCGAGGAGATGCGCTTCCACCTCGAGCAACGCGCCGCAGATTTTACCGCCGAAGGCTTGCCATCCGCCGACGCGCGGTTCGCCGCCCAGCGCAAATTCGGCAACGTGGCCAGCATCCAGGAGCAGGCGCGCGCAGCGCGCGGCTGGCGCGGACTGGAGAATTTCGTCCTGGACCTCCGCCTCGGCGTGCGCGCGCTGGTCAAGTCGCCCGGCTTCTCCCTGCTCGCCCTCATCACCCTCGGCCTCGGCATCGGGGCCAACACGGCCATGTTCAGCCTGTTCAACGGCACCTTGTTGAAGCCGCTGCCCTACCCCGACAGCGCGCAGTTGGTCCGCGTTTACCGCGCCACCGCGCAAAATCGCGACGGTCATTTCTCGCCGGCCGACCTGCTTGCTTTCCAGCGCGCCATGCCCGGGCACGGCGAAGTCTCCGCCTATGCCATTGCGAGCGCGAGCCTCGCGGAGCCGGGCCATCCCGCCGAATTCACTGTCGCCGCCCGCTGTTCCGCGAACCTCTTTTCCCTGCTCGGCCTCCGCCCGCAACTCGGGCGCGAATTCCGCCCGGAGGAGGACACGCCCGGCCGCGGCCGCGTCGTCCTCCTCAGCCAGCGCGCCTGGATCAATCGCTTCGGCGGCAAGCCCGACATCATCGGTCGCTCCGTCCGGATCGACGGCGAACCGCACGAAGTCATCGGCGTGCTGCCGGAGACGTTCAACGACTGGCGCCACCTGGGCACCGTCGATATTTTTCGGCCGCTGGCGTTCACGCCGGAACAAGCCGCCGACCGCACCGGCACGTATCTCCGGATCCTCGTCCGGCGCGCCACGGGGCAGTCGCCGGCCGAGCTCGCCAGCTTCGTCGCCAACTTCGGGGCGCGACTCGCCGCCGGGTATCCCGCGGTGAACGCCGAAAGCTCCTGGCGCGCCGACTCGCTGCGCGACCGCATCCTCCCCACCGCCGCCCCGGCGATGATCGGCATGATGGTCGCCCTCTCGGGCCTGGTGTTGCTCATCGCCTGCTCCAACCTCGCGAACCTGCTCCTCGCCCGCACCATGGCCCGTGCCCGGGAGTTCGCCGTGCGCGCCGCCCTCGGAGCCTCGCGCACCCAGTTGCTGCGGCCGCTGCTGGCTGAGGCGCTGCTGCTGGCGCTCGCCGGCGGCGCTTGCGCGGTCGTCCTCGCCTCGTGGTTCCACGACTTCCTGGCGATGCGATTCAGGGACAACGGAGACCAGGTCGTCATCGCGTTCGGCTGGCCGGTCTTGGCCTGGGCGTTCGCCGCCTCGCTCGTGACTGCCGTGGCCTTTGGTCTGGCGCCAGGACTGTTCGCCCTGCGCCTCGACCTGAATCAAACCCTGAAAAGCGGCGGCCACGGCGCGACCGGAGGCCCGGGACACCGGCGCTTCCGCCAGTTCCTCATCGTCGGCCAGTTCACCGTCGCCATGATACTGCTCGCCGCCGCCGGCGTCTATATCCGCGGACTCCACGAGCTGAACAACCGCCGTTCCGGCTGGGAATCGGACAATCTCATCACCGGCACGGTTCTCCTGCCCGCCGGGCAATACGCCGACGCGGAGAAAATCTCGGCCTTCCACCGCCTCACGCTGGAGCGCCTGGCGGCCCTGCCCGGCGTCGCCTCGGTCAGCATCTCGTCGTTCACCCCGTTCTTCAACTGGACCGACGTGCGGAAATTTTTCGTCGAAGGCCGCGATCGACCGCAACCCGGGCACGAACCCGCTGCGGCGGTCAATTGCGTGAGCCCGCAGTATTTCGACGCCGTCGGCACGCGGGTGCTGGCCGGCCGCGCCTTCCGCGAGCGCGACAACGCCGCCTCGACCAAGGTTTATATCCTCAGCGAAACCACCGCCCGCACGCTGTTCGGCGGGGAGAATCCCATCGGCCGGCGCCTCGCGCAGACGAACGGGGCGGGCAGTGACGATCTCCGCTGGGGCGAGGTGGTCGGAGTCGTGCGCGACGTGGAATCGTCCACGTCTGACGCCAATCCCGTGCGCTTCCATCTTTACCAGCCGATGGCGCAGGAACCGCGGCGCCAGTTTGAAATCTCGGTGCGCACCGCGGGCGTGGCACCGGCCTCCCTCGCGGACAGCATTCGCGCGGCGGTCGCCAGCCTCGATCCCGACCTGCCCGTGCGCCAGCTCCAGCCCGCCGACCTCACCATCGAGCGCGCCAACTCCGGGACCGCGGTCGGTCGCGACATCATCTCGGGCATGGCGGTGCTCGGACTCGCGCTCGCCTCGCTCGGCATCTACGGCATCATCGCCCGCACGATGGCCCAGCGCACCGGCGAGTTCGCCATCCGCCTCGCGCTCGGCGCGACTCTCGGCAACATCACGCGGATCGTCCTCACCAGCGGGGTGAAACTGGCCTGCCTGGGCTCGGTCCTCGGCCTGCTCGGCGCGGTTGGTGCTGTCCGGGTCGTCGCCGCCGGCAATCCCAACATGCGCATGAACAGCACCGCCGTCCTGATCGGCTCCACTCTTTTGCTCGTCGCCGTCGCTCTGCTCGCCTGTTGGCTCCCCGCCCGCCGTGCCGGCCGGATCGACGCCGTGAACGCCCTCCGCGCCGAGTAGCAAAAATCCCTCCTCCCTCTTCGGGCGAATTCTTCGCCCGGTCCGCCCGGCGCGCCCAGCGCCGTCCCTCCACCAACCAACCATCCGAATCCCATGCCACTGTTCCTTCTCTTCCTCGCCCTCGTCACCTGCGCCTCGGCTGCCGCCAATCCCGCCGCCGCCCCGGCCGCGCAGGGAGCCGCCCAGCTCGCCAAAGGCGATGCCCAGGCCGCCGTCACCGCCTTTGAAAAGGCGGTCGAACTCGATCCCGCCAACAGCGATCTCCACCGCCAACTCGGCGACGCTTACGGCCTCGCCGCCCAACAAGGCGGCATGCTGTCGATGATGGGCCGGGCCAAGAAAAGCCGCCTCGCCTACGAAAAAGCCGTCGAGCTCGACCCGCAGAATCTCGAAGCCCGCAGCAGCCTGATGTCGTTCTATCAAATGGCGCCGAGCCTGATGGGCGGCGGCCCCGACAAAGCCCGCGCGCAAGCCGCCGCGATCAAGAAACTCGACGACACGCGCGGCCGCGTGGCCTACGCCACGCTCTACGCGGGCGACAAGAAATACGCGGAAGCGTTCGCCGAGATCGAGGCCGCGCTCCAGTCCGCCCCCGCCGACTACGCCGCCCTCTACCAATTCGGTCGCATCGCCGCCCTCGCCGGCGAGCGCACCGACCGCGGCATCGCCGCGCTCCAGAAATGCCTCGCCCTCCCGCCCGCCCCCGGCGCCCCGGGCCACGACGCCGCCCACTGGCGCCTCGGCAACCTCTGGGAAAAGAAAGGCGATCCGGCCGCCGCCCGCGCCGCCTATCAAGCCTCGCTGAAAATCAACCCGCAGTTCCAGCAAGCGGCCGACGCACTGAAAAAACTCGGCCCGTCCTGAAAACACTGCGGCCCGCGGCCGCCCAACCCGCGCATTGAATTTCCGCCGCCGCCTGCCACGCTGCGCGCATGTCGTTTCGTCTCCGCTGGCTCGCGCCGTTTCTCGCCTTTGCCTTTCTCGCCGCCGGCCGTGCCGCGGAATCACGCGAGCCGAAAAACATTTACCTGCTCAAGCAGGAGCTGAAGAGCTACGTCGATTCGGGCCATTACATGCAGGACATCGCCGCCGTCGCCGCCGACGCGACGAAATGGATCGAGCAGCGAGTCGCTGCCGCCAAACCCGGCGAGCGTCTCGCGCTCATCCTCGACATCGACGAGACGATGCTCTCGAACCTCCCCGAAATCCGTCGCAACGATTTCGGCTACGTTCCTCCGTCGTGGTCGGCGTGGGTGCGGTCCGGCCAGGCGCCCGTCATCGCGCCGGTGCGCGAGGTTTTCCGCGCCGCGCGCCGGCTCGGCGTCGCCGTGCTCATCCTCACCGGCCGCGTCGAAAGCGACCGCGCGGGCACCGAGGCCAATCTCCGCGCCGCCGGCTACGACGGCTGGACGCAACTGCACTTCAAGCCCGACGACGCGAAGGAAACGACCGGCGCGTTCAAGGCCGCGTGGCGCCGGCGGTTCGCCGCCGAAGGCTGGACGCTCATCGCGAACCTCGGCGATCAGGAGACCGATCTCGCCGGCGGATTCTCCGAGCGCACATTCAAACTCCCGAATCCCTTCTACCTCACAAAATGAATCCTGGCGGTCTTCGCCTCTCCGGCCTGCTCCTTTCCGGTCTGCTCTCTCTGGCGGTATCGGCCGCGGCCGCCCTCCAGCCCGGCGCCATCTCCGAGTTCGTCGTCGAACTGCCGACCGAACTGCGCGCCCTCGCCGGCGGCCGGCGGCTCTCGAAAGTGCAGCACGCCCTCGTGGCCGTGGCGCTGCCCAAGGATTTCGATCCCGCGCGCACGTGGCCCATCCTTGTGATCAGCGCGACGTCCGACCCGACCTTCAACTCGAGCCGCCGCCTGCTGCGCTCCTACGCCGAGACCGCCACCGCCGCGGGCTGGGTCGCCCTCGCGGCCGACCCGCAGGAAAAAATCTCGCCGGACGAGGACGGTCTCCCGCTGCGCTTCGCCCTCGTGGCGACCGCGCTCGGCGGCTTGGAAATCCAGTGGCCGGCCGGCGCCAAAGCCCCGCTGGCCTTCGGCGGATTCTCCGGCGGGGCCAAGCACTCGGGCTGGCTCGCGGCCGAGTTCGCCACGCAGGGGCAAGTCCCGCTCGGAGTTTTCCAAGCCGGCATCAACGAGGACACGCTGACGCCGGCCGCCCGGCAGTTCAAAGTGGCCAACGCGGCCTTCCGGCGCCTGCCCGTGTTTTTGCTCGGCGGCCGGACCGACGAGATCGCCCCGCCGGCCGCACACCACGCCGTCGAGCGCAGCCTCAAGCGCGCCGGCTTCCGCAACGTGCGCCTCGAATTCTTCGACGGCCCGCATGTCGTCGATCCGCGTCCGCTGCGCCTAGCCCTCGAGTGGTTCGCCGCCGAAGCCGCCAAACCCGCCGGTAAGTAGCGCCGCGCGACTCCTGATATTTTGTGGGGACGCGGCGCCCTCGCCGCGTTTCGCCCGCCGACCGGAGCGGCGCCGCCCCGGCTCCACCCGGCAGTCGGCAGGGCGGCTTCGTCGCGAGCGGAAAAACTCCCGCGCTACCGCGCCGCGCCGCGAACCAACTCGGCGAACGCCGCCAAGTCCTCCGGCGCCACGTCGGAGACCGCGGCGAAGTTCAACCCGCCCGCCGACCAACCCCGGATCGAGTAGCCGTCGGCGGAGAACGCGCCGCTCAACGGCGCCGGCGGCCCGGCCCACACTTGGAGGTCAATCGTGTGCCGGCGCCGGCCATAGACCAGCGTCGCGACCGTGCGGCCGGCGAGCCGTTCCAGGCGCCCGCCGACGAGCGGAAAACCTTGCGCGGCGAGATCGGGCACCTGCGGCGCGAAATCCACTTTGCCGGCGAACCACGGCTTGACCGTGTGCTGGTCCGAAGACGCCACGTCGATCAAATGGCCGGTGAGCCGCGCGCGCACGTGCGCGGCCGTCAGCTCGCCGAGCAACGCCGTGCGTTGCGCGTGTTGCCCGCCGAAATAATAACCGGCCGACGCCGCCACCGCGACACTCGCGGCGAGCGCGAGCCACCGGTTCGCCCCGCGCGGCCAGCCGCGTGACTTCGGTGGCATCGCGTCTTCGGCTTCGCGCCACGCCGCGCGGATGCTCGCGGTCAGCTCGGGCGGGGCGCGGTGCCGCGTCAGCAGCGCCTGCCGTTGCCGGCGCTGCTCGGTCAATTCGAGCGCCAGGGCGGCGCAGCCGGCGCAGGTTTCGAGATGCGCCGCGACAGCGGCGTCATGCACGACGTCGAGTTCCTCGTCGAGGTGCGCATCGAGCAGCGGGCGGGCTTCATTGCAGTCCATGGGAATCCTCCGGGGCCGGCGGTTGTTTCAATTCGCGTTGCAGGCGCAACCGGGCGCGGGCGAGGCGCGACATGACCGTGCCGAGCGGGATGCCGACGACGGTGGCGATTTCCTTGTAGGAAAGATCCTCGAGTTCGTGGAGCACGATGACCTCCCGCATCTCCTCGGGCAGCGCCGCGAGGGCGGCGTCGAGCCGCGCGTGGTCCGCTTCGCGGCGGGCCTGCGCGGCAGTTTCGGCCGCGGCGTCGACCGCCCCGTGCTGGAGCTCGTCGAACGCTTCCGGCGACTTCTCGCGGCGGACCTGGCGCAGGCGGGTGTAGCAGACGTTGCGCACGATGGTGAGCAGCCAGGCGCGGCCGTCGCCGCCGCGGAAACGGTCGCGCGCCTGGAACGCGCGGAGGCAGGCGTCCTGCACGGAGTCGCGCGCGTCGTGCTCGTCGCGCAGCAGCCAGCGCGCGAGATTGTAGGCCGCGTCGAGATGCGGGAGCAGGCTTTGTTCAAAGGGCGTGTTCACGGCGGAGCGGGCGGCGCGGGAGCGGACAAGAGGCCATCAAGAGAGGATACGCCGGCGGATCGATATTATTCCCTCGCGCCGGCTTTATTCGCCGCCGGCCGGTTTTTTCCTGCGCCGACGGAATTTTCGCCCGGCCCCGGCGTATCCTTCCACAACCCCGATTCCCATGAACGACTTCATTCTCCACGACGACCACCACGACGGCATCGACCGCCGCGGCTTTCTGAGATGCATGGCGTGGGCCGGCACCGGCGTGGTCTGGACGCTGAGCAGCGGCGTCCTCTCCTCGCGCGTGCTGGGCCAGGTGGCCGCCACGCCCGCCGCCGCGTTGCCCGCCGGCCAGTTGCACTTCGTGCAGATCAGCGACAGCCACATCGGTTTCAAGAAGCCCGCCAACCTCGACGTCGCCGGCACGTTTCGCGAGACGGTCGCGCGCATCAACGCCCTGCCGCAGACGCCGGAGTTCATTTTGCACACGGGCGATCTCACGCATCTGGCCGAGGCGGCCGAGTTCGACACCCTCGAGCAACTGCTGCGCGAATGCCGCACCAAACAGATTTTCTACGTGCCCGGCGAGCACGACATCCTCAGCGACAACGGCGCGCAATACCGCGAGCGCTTCGGCCGCGGCTCGCTCGGAGCCGGCTGGCACAGCCACGACCAGCACGGCGTGCATTTCATCGGCCTCGTCAACGTCGCCACCATTTCCGAAGGCGGGCTCGGCGTGCTCGGCGAGGAGCAGCTCGCGTGGCTGGCCAAGGACGTCGCCGCGCTCTCCAGCGAGACGCCCGTCGTCGTCTATGCCCACATCCCCCTCTGGTCCGTCTATCCGCAATGGGGCTGGGGCACGCAGGACGCCGCGCGCGCCCTCGCGCTGCTGAAACGCTTCGGCTCCGTCACCGTGCTGAACGGCCACATCCATCAGGCGCTGCAAAAGATCGAGGGCAACGTGACGTTCCACACCGCGTGCTCCACGGCGTTCCCGCAGCCCGCACCCGGCACCGCCGCGAAGGCCGGCCCGATGCTGGTCGAAGCCTCACGCCTGCGCTCGACGCTCGGTCTCACCCAGGTGAGCTATCTCGAGATCGCCTCGCCGCTCGCCATCGTGGACTCGACTCTCGCCGACCCGGGCTGAGCACGCATGGAACCGGGCCTCTGGGCGGAGGTGCATGGTGCGACCACGCATTTCCCCATCGCACTGATCTTTGCCGCCGCGCTCGCCGACACCGCGGCGGTCGTCTGGTGGGCGCGTCCGGCGGCCGGCCGGCTCCGCGCGGCCGGCGCCTACGCGATCTTCGCCGCGGCACTCGGCAGCGTGCCGGCGGTGGTGTCGGGCCTCGTCCTGACGCGCGGCGAGATGCTCGGTGCCGGCGCGCTGCGCTGGCACCACCTGTTCGCCTGGCCCGCGTTTACGCTGCTCATCGCCGTGGCCGTCTGGCGTGCGTTGCGCGGCGCCGCGCTGACCCGCGGCGGCTGCGCCGGCTGCCTCGTCGCCCTCTATGCGCTCGCCGCGCTGATCGCCGCCACCGGCCGCTGGGGCGGCGAACTCCTGCACGCCTTCCCATGACGCCCCGGCGCGCCCTCGTCTTCAGCGTGGCCAGTGCCGCCGCCGCGCTCGGCGGTGCGACCGCGCTGGCACACGCGTTGCAGGTCCGCGCGGCGGCGCGCTCGCACGAGTTGCCGCCGTGGACGCCGTTGCCCGCGCCCGCGGGCCTCACGCCGGCCGAACTCCGCGACACCGGCCGCAAACTTTTCCTCAACAGTTGCGCCCACTGCCACGGGAAAGATGCGCGCGGCGACGAGGGGCCCGACCTGCACGCACTCGACGTCAGCGACCGCCGCATCGCCACGGTTGTGCGCCGGGGCATCAAGGGCGAGATGCCCTCCTTCGCGAAGAAACTTTCCCCCGCCGACACCGCCGCCTTGATCGCCTACCTGCGCACGCTGGAGTAGCGCGGCGGCGGACGGCACGAACAGTTCCTTTGGATCCGATTTCCCGTGCTTGCTCCGGCTTGGCTTGAATCTGTGGGAGCGAGCGGCAGCGGCGGAGAGCACCCTGGAGTTCTCTCCGGGGGCCCGCTACTTCGCGGTCGACAGCACGAAGCCGTTGCCCTCGCTGTCCCTGAACGTCGCGAACGTGCCCCACGGCTGCTTTTGCGGCGGACCGTCGAACGGCACGCCGCGGGCCAGCAACTCGGCGTAGGATTTCTCCACGTCGTCGGTCCAAAACGAGATGCCGGAAAACGTGCCGACGCGGTTCTCGTGCCCGTCCGGCGTAAACAGCGTCACGCGTGTCTCGGCCTTCGGGATGCGCAGCTCGATCCAGCGTTGCTTCCCGTCGAAGGGTTGGTCGGTGATGATCGTGAAACCGAGTTTCTCAGTGTAGAAATCAAGCGCGCGCCCCTGGTCGCGCACCGGGATGGAGACGAATTTGATGCCGTGGATCATGGTGCGGCCAGCCTACCCTCCGCGCCGCCGGCGTCGAGCGGCGAGGTGCGCTCCCGCCGGGAAAGTGCTGTCCTTTTATCGGCATAGCCGCTATGCCCTGCTCCTTCCCGCTCCTCCCCCATGCCCCGCTTTCGCCGCCCCGTGCCGATCGACGCCTATGTGCTCGACGTGCTGCTCCGCGACCTCGTCGGCCACGACCAGCAGCCGTCGGCGTTCCTGGTCTATCTTTTCCTCTCCGGCGTGGCCGCGCGGCAGCGCTGGCGACCCGTCGCCCGCAGTCTGCGCGAACTGGCCGACGACACCGGCCTCTCGAAAAGCGCCGTGCAGACCGCGCTCGCCACGCTGCAACGCCGCGAGTTGGTCGCGACCAAGCGCGACCACGCCACGGCGGTGCCGCGCCATCGCGTGCTGCGGCCCTGGCGCCGTTGACCCGCGCTCAGGGTTTCGCGGGCCCCGGCGCGGCCGCGGGCGCCTCGGCGGGCGCGGGACGCACCTGCCAGAAGTAGCGCGGCTTGCCGTCGGCGCCGGGATGCTTCGTGGCGTCCCAGCGAATCCACGCGGCGCCGGCGAGGAGCGCGAGCAGCACGGCGACCAGGACGGTCTGCCGTTTCCGTTTCGCCGCTTCCTTGTCCTCGTAGGGATCTTCGAGGGAAAGCTTGGCGCCGGGCGGTTTCACGGCGAGATCGGTGAGCGCGCTGCCGAAGGGAAGGTTGATCATGACGCGGCCGTTGATGGCCCAGCCGTTGGCGTCGAGGATCGGCCCGAGCGTGCGCTGGCGCAGCTTGAGGAACGCGATGACGACCGCGGGGAGCGAGATCGCCAGCACGACGGCGACGAGCATCAGCGGGATCTGCCACAGGTGCAGCTCGGCCAGTTTCGCGGTCACGGTGGCCAACGCTCCGCCGATGGCCCCGACGGCGACGCCCAATGCCGCGACGACGCCGACATCAAGTTTCTTGGGCGGCGGCGCCGGCGGCAGGGCGGCCTGCACGGCGCTGTGGGCGACGGCCGTCGCGGCGGCGTCGACCGCCTTGTCCGCGGCTTTCCCGAGCCGGTCGTTCGACGCCGCGTCGGCGGCGGCGGCCCGCTTGGCGACCAGCTCGTCAATCAGGCGGATGAACTTCTTGTAGGGCGACCAAAACGCCTGGCCGAGGCTGATCGGGTTGTCCACCAGGCTGGCGACGACGGCGTCCCAGTCGCGGCCCTGGCGGTCGTAGAAAATCCCGTGCCGGCCGACAAACAGGTAGTCGCTCGCTCCCTGGGTGAAGCCGGCGGCGATCGTCATCGTCGTTCCGCCGGGCCGGGTGCAGGTGCAATACGCGAGGTAAATCTTGCTCATCGCCGCGAGCGGATTCGGGCCGTCGACGCGGACACATAGCTCCGTGCTGCGATTGTCGAGGTAGAGCGTGCCGGCCTGAAAAATCGCCCAGCGGTCGCGCGAATAGAAGTCGGCGAAGTTGACGAAATTGTGCAACAGCGTGCGGAGGTCGCGGTAGTAGTGGGCCAGGCGGTCGACGTCGCCGATCGCCTTGAACTCGGGCTCGAGCGCCCGGTCCCGCGCGACGAGCACCGCGAGCGCCGCGCGGCCGGTGCCGGCGAGGATTTCCTTGATGCGCGGGAGGCCGAGTGGCTCGACGACGCTGCCGGTCTTGCCGCCGAGCCACGTCTCGTAGGCGGCGAACTTGGCGTTGAGCGCAAGCCAGTCGGCCTCGGTGAGCGAAGTCCGCGCGGCACCGAGCACGGGCGTGACGGTGGCGCGGTGCAACGCGGCGAGCGCGGCGGCCCACGCGGGATTCACGGCGTCGAGCAGCGGGAGCGGTTTGCCCGCCTCGACGCGCGCGAGGGGAAAGCCGGCGATCTCGTCGGCGGTAATCTTCAGGTCGCCGGCGGCGATCGCGAGGTATTCGCTCTCGCTGCGATTGAGCGCGGCGGTCGCGCGGGCGTCGAACGCGGCGAGCCGGCAGCGGCCGAAATAGTCGTCCACCTTCGCGCGCACGGCCTGCAGCGCCGCGACGGCGCCGGACGTCGCCGCGCCGAGCACGGCGAGGTCCGTTCGTCCGCTCTGCGCCACCCAGGCGTCGTAGGCGGCGAGCTCGGCAAAGAACGCGTCGATCTTTTCCGCCGTGACGCCGGTCGATCCGGTGCGGTCGGCCGCACCGCCGAGGCACGCGACGATCTCTTGGATAAGCGCCTGGACGGCGGGGTCGTCGGTCGCTTCGGGCGGGATGACGCCGTCGCCATTGAGCGGGCTGGCCGCGAAAATCTGCGCGGTGTTGCTGGTGTCGGGTGCCGAGATGGTCGCGGCGTCGGGCCGGCCGAGGTTGGCGAGAATCTGTTGCGCGGAGGCGAGGATGATCCGGCCGTCCGGGGTGGAGGCGTCGATCGCGGCGAGCGGGAGGGCGGCATCGCCCCGGAGGAGGTCGCCCGGCTCTTTCAAGCGGGCGGCGGCCCACTTGATGGCGGCCAGCAACTCCGGCACGCGGATGCGGCCGTCGCCATCGGTGTCGATGAGTCCAAGCGTCTTCTCGTCGAGCTCGAGTCCCTTGACCGGGCAGCTCAGGGCAACCCAGAGTTTCTGGTCGAGGTGTTCCAGGTGCCGCAAGTCGGCGCCGCGCTCGAGGGCGACTTGGTCGAGTCCGCCGGTGCGGAAAAATTTCCAAACGTGGGAGTTGGCCGGCCGGATGTCGTGCGTCATGGGAATGCAGCAGCTTCGCTGGGGTGGGTGGGCGGTGCGATTGCCGCGCAAAACGCGGCCCCACGCAAATCCCAATCTCCCCGCCGGCCGGGGATTCCGTCTGCCGCAGGAGAACGCCCACCCGGCGTTCGGCAATTTCCACGAGGCTTTCGGCAAACCATGCACTGGACGGACCCGCCCTTCGGTGCGATACTGCAGGCATGAAAACCTTCCTCGTGCCGGTCGATTTCTCGTCGGTGACGGAAGCCGTCATCGACTCCGCCGTCGGTTTCGCGCGGGCTTTTGCGGGCAGGGTCGTGTTGCTCCACGTCGTGCAGCCGCCGGTGATCGTCACCGGCGAATACGCGCTGCCGGTCGAGGTGATGCAGGACGCCATGACCGCCGGCGAGAACTCCGCCAAGGTGGAACTCGCCGAATACCACGGGCGGCTCCGCGACGCCGGCCTCGATTGCTCGGTCGCTGTCCGTCACGGTCCTCCGGTGGAAGTCATCCACGAAGAAGCCACCGAGACGAAAGCCGACTACGTCATCATGGGCTCCCACGGCCACGGCAAACTCTACGACTTCCTCGTCGGCAGCACGGCGAGCGGAGTTTTGAAGAAAGCCAAGTGCGGCGTGATCATCATCCCGCCAACGAACAAGGCGCCCTAAATCCGGAAGATCCGCTGCACGGTCCACCCCAGCGCCACCGCGGCGATGAGGACCGACCCCGGCACCAGCACGCGCCGCCGGTAGTCCTCGCGTCCGCGCGCCCAGCCGAGCACCGCAAACGCCAGCGCCAGCACCGCGAGTTGGCCGGCCTCGACGCCGCCGTTGAAACACAGCAGCGCCGGCCCGAGCGTCGCCCCGGCAACGCCCAGCTCCGTCAGCGCGCTCGCGAAGCCGAGTCCGTGCAGCAGCCCGAAACCGAACACCACGGCGACGCGCGCCCGCCCGAGCGCGCGCTGCCGGAGATTTTCCACGCCCACCCACACGATCGACAGCGCGATCAGCGGCTCGACGATCCGCGGCGACACGCTGACGACGCCAAACGCCGCGAGCGCGAGGGTCAGCGTGTGCGCTGCGGTGAACGCCGTCACCTGCACGAGCAGCGGGCGCCAGTGCGGCGCGAACAAAAACAGCCCGAGCACAAACAGCATGTGGTCGTAGCCCTGTGGCAGGATGTGCTTGAACCCGAGCCAAAGATAGCTCCAGGCCTCGGCGAACGAGAATGCTAGCGGCAGGGGCGCAAACACGCCGGCCAGTGCGGCATGATTTTCCGTCGGTGTCGATTTCGTGTTGCCCGCCGCCCGCGCGCTCCGCTCCCCTCCAAGCTTGCCGCCGCGCGCCGCTTTCGTTTCGCTGCCCCGTTTTCCGCTCCCGGCCCACCGTCCACTTCCTTTTCCTATGAACCGAGAAATCCACCAGTGGCACAGTCCGCGCCTCGACAAAAACATGGAGGTCGCCGTTTACGGCCATCACGGCTTCGCGCTCCTGATGTTTCCCACCGCGGCCGCCGACTACCTCGAATACGAGCGCTTCCACGTCATCGCCGCCCTCGCGCCGTTCATCGACTCCGGCCAGGTGAAAGTTTTCTCGATCAACTCCATCAACTCCGAGAGCTGGCTCAACCGCGAGATGCACCCGCGCCACAAGGCCGTCCGCCATGGCCAGTTCAACGACTACGTGACGGCCGAGGTCGTGCCCTTCATCCACACGCACTGCCACGGCCCGTTGCCCATCATCACCGCCGGCGCCTCGTTCGGCGCGCTCCACGCCGCCAACCATCTCTTCCGCCGCCCCGATCTCTTCGACGGCTGCATCGCGATGTCGGGCAGCTACGACCTCAAGGATTACACCGACGGTTATTGGGACCAGGACGTGTATTTCAACTCGCCCCTCGACTACCTGCCCGGCCTCGACGACGACACGCAGCCCACGCTCCTCCGCGCGAAGCCGCACCTTCATTTCATCTCCGGCCAGGGCGCCTACGAAAAACCGTCGTCGTCCGTCGACATCGGCCGCGTGCTCGGCCGCAAAGGCATCCCGCACGAGATCGACCTCTGGGGCTACGACGTGGACCATGACTGGCCCTGGTGGCGCAAAATGCTCCCGCACTGCCTCGGGACAAAATTCTGAGAATATGAAACTTGTCACCTTACTCTTACTCCTGACCTCTACGACGATTGCCGCGCCTTACTCCAAGAGCATTGTTTACGTGCTAGAGCAACTGCGGCAGGATAAAGACCCAGACAAAAATCTCTCGTTCATTGGCGGCTGTGCCGTCGGCTATGGCGGAACCCCCGGAACTTTTTTTCTGCTGCACGCATTTATCCTGAACCGGGCGTCGCGAGATGACTTGCTGAAAATGCTGAGCGACCACAGCCCGGCCGTGCGTTTGATGGCAGCGAAGGTCTTAATCCACTCTGAACGCTATGAGTCAGATGCCAAAGAAGCAGACCGATTGCTTGGCGATTCCGCCAAAGTCGAGGTGGCCGAGTTTGGCTGCATCGTCGAAACAATGCCAGTTGGAGAGGCTGTGCGGCGATTGAAGACCAATAAGAATTTTCTTGGCGATAGCTCAAGCTATCAGCTCACCGACGAACCAACGCCCGTCGAGCCACCGCCGCCATCGAAACTGGGCAAGTAGTCCGAGTTGATTGCCTGCGCGATGGTGAGATATCTCTCAGAGGACATTGCAATGTCCGACCTCCTCATCCGCCTCACCAAGCGCGCGCCGAGCGACTACGTGCTGACATGCGTCCGCGCCGACGGCTCGACGACGACGCAGCGCACGCACGGTGAATCGGCAAAATCTTTTCCGTTTCACGATCTCACGCATTTCGCCGTCGAGACCGTGCTCGGCCACCGGCAAGGTTTCTACGGCCTCGTCTGCGACGGCTGGCAGCTCGCGGATTTCACGCAGCCCGGCACGAGCGCACGCCTGCCCGACGCCGCGGTTGCCAACGAAGCTCTCGTCGGACTTTTCGACGGCGAACGCGCGAGCGGCACCCAGTGGACCGCCGCCGGGTTCAACGACTCGCTCGCGCAATACCTGAAAACCGCCGGCCGTGCGCCCGCCGCACCGCTGAGCGAGAACGATCTCGCGCGCGTCCGCGCCGAGCACGCACGGCTCGCCGCGCTCTGGCACGCCCTGCCCGTTGGCGGAACGCTCGAACTCGCTTACGCCCGCAACCCATGAGCCTCCCGGCGCGTTCCGCGCAATCCGCCACACTTCATGCATCTCACGCCTATTGCACCGCCAGGGAGGGATTCTGCCGGCCAGCAGAATGTCGTCCGTCTTTTTACCCTTCGCGGACCGGACGGAGCCGGTCCCTCCACCCCGGCCAAGCCGAAGCAAGCTTCGGCAGATCGAACCCCTCGCCCATGAACCCATCCCGCCGCCCGCTCTATTTCGACGACCTCCACGTCGGCGACAAATTCCCCACCGCCAGCGTGACCGTGACCGAGGCGGAGATCATTGCCTTCGCCCAGCTCTACGACCCGCAGCCGTTCCACACCGATCCCGCCGCAGCGCCCGCGAGCCTGTTCGGCCGGCTCGTCGCGAGCGGCTGGCACACCGCGGCGCTGACGATGCGGCTGCTCGTGCAGGGCGAGTTCCAACTCGCCGGCGGCTCCGTCGGGCTCGGCGTCGAGAAACTCGAGTGGCCCCGACCGGTGCTCCCCGGCGACACGTTGACGGTGGTCACCGAGGTGGTGGAGAAACGCCCGTCGAGTTCCAAGCCCGACCGCGGACTCGTGCGGGCGCGCAGCACGACGTTCAACCAGCGGCAGGAACCGGTGCAGCGCCTGAGCGCCCTCCTGATCGTGCTGTGCCGCCCGGCGTAACCGTCGCGCTTAGTCGCCGAACCTGATGCCTTGCGCGAGCGGGAGCGAGTCGGAGTAGTTCACCGTCACGGTCTGCCGGCGCATGTAGGCGCGCCACGCGTCGCTGCCGCTCTCGCGGCCGCCGCCGGTTTCCTTCTCGCCGCCGAACGCGCCGCCGATCTCGGCCCCGCTGGTGCCGATGTTCACGTTGGCGATGCCGCAGTCGCTGCCGCGCGCCGAGAGGAATTTCTCCGCCTCGCGCAAATCGGTCGTGAAGACCGCGGAGCTCAGGCCCTGCGGCACACCGTTCTGCATCGCGATCGCGTCGTCAAAATCCCGGTAGGTCATCACGTAGAGAATGGGTGCAAACGTCTCGTGCTGCACGACGGGCCACTCGTTCTTCGCCTCGATGATGCACGGCGTGACGTAGAGGCCGCCGGGATAATTTTTCCCGGAGAGGCGCTCGCCGCCGTAGAGCACGCGGCCGCCGCTCTTTTTCGCCTCGGCGACGGCGTTCATCATGTGCTGCATCGCCATC
The DNA here is from genome assembly GCA_016199925.1 of Opitutia bacterium. GTDB lineage: Bacteria > Verrucomicrobiota > Verrucomicrobiia > Opitutales > Opitutaceae > JACQFT01. The sequence continues at coordinate 33,598 of JACQFT010000082.1, forward strand.
ACGTCGATGAGCGGCCCCATCAACGTGCCGGGCTGGAGCGGGCTGCCGATCGGCACCTGCTTGTAGGCGGCGAGGAGCGAGTCGATCAGCTCCTGCTTGACCGCCTCGTGGACGATGATGCGGCGGGTCGTGGTGCAACGCTGGCCGGCTGTGCCGACGGCGCCGAAGAGGATCGCGCGCTTGGCCATCTTCAGGTCGGCGGACGGCGCGACGATGATGGCGTTGTTGCCGCCGAGTTCGAGAATGGTGCGGCCGAAACGCTTCGCCACGACTTCGCCGACGCGTTTGCCCATGCGCGTCGAGCCGGTGGCGGACACGAGCGGGATGCGGCGGTCGTTGGTCATGAGTTCGCCGATCGACGGGCCGTCGCCGATGGCGAGGCAGAAGACCGCCGGATCGACGCCGCACTCGCGGCAGACCTTCTCCGCGATCTTGAGGCACGCGATGGCGGTGAGCGGGGTTTTCTCCGAGGGCTTCCACAGCGTCGAGTCGCCGCAGACGGCGGCGAGCGCGCTGTTCCACGCCCAGACGGCGACGGGAAAGTTGAACGCGGAGATGATGCCGACGACGCCGAACGGATGCCACGACTCCATCATGCGGTGGCCGGCGCGCTCGGAGGCGATGGTGAGGCCGAAGAGCTGGCGCGAGAGGCCGACGGCGTAGTCGCAGATGTCGATCATCTCCTGCACCTCGCCCTCGCCCTCGGCGAGAATCTTGCCGGCCTCGAGCGAGACGAGCTGGCCGAGCGGCGTCTTGAGTTCGCGCAGGGCGTTGCCGTAACGGCGGATCACTTCGCCTCGCTTCGGCGCCGGCAAATCACGCCACGTGAGAAAGGCCTCGTGCGCTGCTGCGGCCGCGCGCTCATAGTCGGCGGGCGTCGCTTGCGCGACGCGGCCGATGACGCTGCCGTCGACGGGCGAACGTTTTTCCAGCACGGCGCCACCGCCGCCCCACTCGCCCCAGAAGACGCCGGGGTTGACGGCCTTGGCGGAGAGGCCGAGTTGCGGATAGATCGCCTTCACGACGGAGGCGACGGAGTGGGGGGAAGATTTGGTGGCCATGGGGAAAATCGAATTGTTGTAGGACTGGGTCGCAGACCCCGCTGATGCCCGCGGGGACGAGGGCCCTCCAAAAAACTCAGGTGCAGTTGCCGCCGTAAACCCGGCCGCCCCATTGGGTGCCGAGAAATTTTTCGAGCGAGATGGATTCTTGCTTCACGAAACCGGCGGCGAGCCTGCCCTTCGCGAACAGCTCGAGCACGCCGACGATGCCGGCCGCGGTGGTGAGCTGGATGGCGTTGAGCTTGCGCCCCGCGACGACCTCGCCGCGCATTTTCTTGATGAAGCTGCGCTGCTTGAGTCCGCCGCCCTTCTCGCTGCCGACGACGCTGACGTAGAACACCACGACGTCCGACTCCGTGAGCGGCACTTCCTGGTCGAAGATCTGCGTGACGAGATCCTGGCGCGGCGCGAGGTTGAGGTCCTGGAGGAGGAATTTCATCAGGTCGCGGTGGCCGGGATAGCGCATCGTCTTGTAATTCAGTTCCTGCACTTTGCCCGCAAACGTCTCGCACATCGTCGCGACGCCGCCGGAGGTGTTGAACGCCTCATACTCCGTGCCGTCGATCGTGATGCGCTCCACGCCGTCGAGCGGCAGGGAGGAAATCGGCCGCCCGGCGTGCAGGGCCTCGCCGACTTTGCAATACTCGTTGATCAACCCCGCCGTGCTCCAGCTGAGGTAATACTTCATCTGGTTGCTCGCGTTGAGCGGCAGCGCGCCGACCCGCATCTCGCACTGGCGGACATTCTCGAGCGACGACGCGAGCGAGCCGCCCACGATGTTGATCGCGCCCGGGGCGAGCCCGCACTGCGGCATGAACGTCGCCTTCGATTTCGCCGAGAGGTCGCGCACAAATTTCGTCGTGTTCACGTCCTCGGACAAATCGAAGTAGCTCACGCCGGCCTGGGCGCACGCGCTCGCGATGGTCTGGTTGAGGAAGAACGGCAGCGCGTTCACGATGGCGTCCACCCCCGCGACGAACTTCGCGAGCTGCGCGGCGTCCTTGACGTCAACCTGCACGAACTTGGATTTCTTCAGCCCCTTGAGGTCGATGTTTGCGCGGACGTCAGCGAGGGCGACGCTTTTGCAGAATTTGCTCGATTCGAGGAGAGTGGCGATGGTGCCGCCGATCTTGCCGGCGCCGATGATTCCGATCTTCATGCAATGAGGGTGTTGGGAGTGATACTTCCCGCCGAGTAAACCGCCGCCCGCGCCGTATCCAAGCCTGTTCTCGTGCCGGCCGGCCGTTCCCGGTGAAAGTAGCGCCCGGCCGCGGCACAGAAGCCGCGCTTACTCCACACACACGCTGTGCTCGCCAAGCCGCGCGCCCCGCCCTAGCAGTTTCCCCGTCACCCATGAGCGCCGCTCCCTCCCCAGCCGACCTCCGCCGCCTCGCCACCCGTCTCGCGGGCGAACTCCACTTCGACCGCGCCATGCGGACGCTGTATGCGACCGATGCTTCCGTCTATCGCGAGCTGCCTCTCGCGGTCGCACTGCCCGCGACCGAGGCCGATCTCCGCGAACTCATCGCCTTCGCGCGCGCGCACCGCACCTCGCTCATCCCGCGCACCGCCGGCACCTCGCTCGCCGGGCAGGTCGTCGGCGCCGGCATCGTCGTCGATGTGTCGCGGCATTTCGGGCGCATCCTGGAGATCAACTCTGCCGAGCGCTGGGTGCGCGTGCAGCCGGGCGTCGTCCGCAACGAGCTCAATCTCGCGCTGAAACCCCACGGGCTCTTCTTCGCGCCCGAAACCTCCACGCAAAACCGCGCGATGCTCGGCGGCATGGCGGGCAACAACTCCTGCGGCGCCAACTCCATCGTTTACGGCTCGACCCGCGACCACCTGCTCGAAGCCCGCGCCTTCCTCAGCGACGGCAGCGAAGCCGTCTTCGGCGTGCTCACCGCCGACGCTTTCGCCGCGAAATGCGAAGCCCGCACCCTCGAGGCCTCCATCTACCGCTGCGCGCGCCGCCTCCTCGGCGACGCCACCGTGCGCGCCGAGATCGACCGCGAGTTTCCGCGCCGGAGCATCCACCGCCGCAACACCGGCTACGCGCTCGATCTGCTGAGCTGGAGCGCGCCCTTCACCCCCGGCGGACCGGCCTTCAATTTCTGCCGGCTCCTCGCCGGCTCCGAGGGCACCCTCGCCTTCGTCACCGAGCTGAAGCTCAACGTCGTGCCGCTCCCGCCGCGCGAGAGCGCGCTCGTCTGCGTGCATTGCCGCGACATCGACGAGTCGCTTCGCGTGAACCTCGTCGCGCTCCAGCACGCGCCGCACTCCAGCGAGCTGATCGACCACTACATCCTTGAATGCACCAAGGCCAACCTCGAGCAGAGCCACAACCGCTTCTTCGTGCAGGGCGACCCGGGCGCCATCCTCATCGCCGAGTTCTGCCGCGACACGCCCGCCGACCTCGACGCCGTCGTCGCCGCCTTCGAGCGCGACTGCCGCGCCGCCGGACTCGGCCAGCATTTCCCCGTCGTGCGCGGCGCCGATCAGAGCCGCGTCTGGGACCTCCGCAAAGCCGCCCTCGGCCTGCTCTCCAACCTCCCCGGCGACGCCAAACCGGTGAACTGCATCGAGGACACCGCCGTCGATCCGCAGGACTTGCCGGCGTTCATCCGCGAGTTCAACGCGCTGCTCCAGACCCACGGCATGACGTGCGTCCACTACGCGCACGCCGGCTCGGGCGAACTGCATCTCAAGCCGATTCTCGACCTGAAATCCTCCGAGGGCCGCCGCCTCTTCCGCGTCATCACCGAAGAAGTCGCCGCGCTCGTGAAGCGATACGGCGGCTCCCTGAGCGGCGAACACGGCGACGGCCGCCTGCGCGGCGAGTTCATCGCGCGGATGATCGGCGAGAAGAATTTCCAGCTCTGCCGCGAGATCAAGAAGGCGTGGGACCCGGCCGGTATTTTCAATCTCGGCAAAATCACCGACACCCCGCCGATGGACACCTCGCTGCGCTACGAGCCCGGCCAGCACACGCGCGCCATCGACACGGTCCTCGATTTCTCCGCGACCAACGGCTTCCTCCACGCCGCCGAGATGTGCTCCGGCTCGGGCGACTGCCGCAAATCGCACCTCATGGGCGGCACGATGTGCCCGAGCTACATGGCGACGAAACTGGAGAAAGACACCACGCGCGCCCGCGCCAACATCCTCCGCGAAGTCCTCACCCGCTCCGACCAGACCGACCCGTTCGCCAGCGACGAGATCGCCGCCGTCATGGACCTCTGCCTCTCGTGCAAAGGCTGCAAATCCGAGTGCCCGTCCAACGTTGACGTCGCGCGCCTCAAGACCGAGTGGCAGCAGAAATTCCACGACGCCCGCGGCGTGCCCCTCCGCACGCGGCTCATCGCCAACTTCGCCACCGCCATGAAATGGGCCGCCCGCGCCCCGCGCCTCCACAACGCGGTTGTAACACATTATATTACAAGTCGCCTGCTCAAACGCCTCGTCGGCTTCGCCGGACAACGCAGCCTGCCCACGCTGCACCCGACGACCCTCGCCGCGTGGCACGCCAAACACGCAAACCGCTCGGGCCTCGGCGGCGTCCCCTGTAACGCCGGCCCCTGCTTGCCCGCCAGAGCCTTGGCGACGGCGGGTGGCCGCGCCGCCGCGCCACCATCGCCGGACGGCTCCGTCACTGTAGGAGCGGCTTTACGCCGCGATACGAACGCAGAATCGACCACGAATCGCGGCGTAAAGCCGCTCCTACAGTCAACCCAAGACACCCACCCTTTTCCCCACGGCCGCGTCCACCTCTTTTGCGACGAGTTCACCAACTACCACGACACCGCCGTCGGCATCCAGGCCGTCGAGCTGCTCAACCGGCTCGGCTACGAGGTCGTCATCCCCGCGCACGTCGCCAGCGGGCGCGCGCAGTTTTCCAAAGGCCTCCTCCGCGACGCCCGCGCGCTCGCGATCCGCAATGTCGAGCTGCTCAAGGACGTCATCACCGCCGGCGCACCGCTCGTCGGCCTCGAACCGTCCGCGCTGCTCGGTTTCCGCGACGAGTTTCCCGACCTGATGCCGGCGCACTTGAAGGACGCCGCCCGGGCGCTCGCGAGAAACGCGCTGCTGCTCGACGAGTTCATCGCGCGCGAAGCCGACGCCGGGCGCATCACCCCCTCGCAGTTCACGACGCGCCCTGCGGCCATCAAGCTCCACGGCCACTGCCACCAGAAGGCTCTCGCGTCGATTCAGCCGACGTTGCGCGCGTTGCAATTGCCGGCGAACTACCGCGTCGCGGTTATCGCCTCCGGCTGCTGCGGCATGGCGGGCTCGTTCGGCTACGAGGCGGAGCACTACGCGGTCTCGCAGCAGATCGGCGAGCTCGTGCTCTTTCCCGCCGTGCGCTCCGCTCCGGCCGAGACGCTCATCGCCGCGCCGGGCACCAGTTGCCGCCACCAGATCAAAGACGGCACCGGCCGCCGCGCGCTGCACCCGGTGGAGATTCTCCACGCCGCGCTCGCCTGACTACCCCATGAAAGCGAACCTCCTGAATCGCAAAGTCCACTACTGGCTCTCCGCCGTCGCCGCCGTGCCCGTGCTGGTGATCATCGGCGCCGGCCTTCTCCTGCAATGGAAAAAACAGCTCCCGTGGGTCCAGCCGCCCGAACATCGGGGCAGTCCCGCCGCTCCGGCGCTGACCCTCCCGCAGATTCTCGAAATCTCCCGCCGCGTGCCCGAGGCGCAGATCGGCGACTGGCCCGATGTCAGTCGCGTCGACTTTCGCCCCGCGAAAAACCTCGTGAAGGTGACCGCCCGCAACCGCTGGGAGATCCAGCTCGACGCCAGCACCGGCGGTGTGCTTCAGGTCGCCTATCGGCGCTCCGATCTCATCGAAGAGATTCACGAAGGCTCCTTCTTTCACGAGCACGCCAAGCTCTGGCTCTTTTTTCCCGTCGCCGTCATTCTGCTCCTCCTGACGCTGACGGGCCTGTGGATGTTCGCGCAGCCCTTTTTGCGTCGGCGCCCGCCCGCGCGTTAGGCTCTGTTCCCGTGGGCCATCGAGCTTGCTCGCGCTCTTCTCTCCCGTGGGCAGGGCTGATTTTTTCTGTTTTCGGTTTTTGGAGGGTCCACCTCTGTGTGGACCGCTTGTAGCGGCGGACGGCATTCTGCTGGCCAGCAGAATCCCTCCAAACGACATCAGAAAAGATCGGCCCTCGCCCGTGGGTCAGCGGGCTTGTTCGCGCTCGCCCAATCCCCCGCCAGTGCCAACGTCGCCGGATGCAACACCACCTCTTGCTCGTCGCAGCCTTTGCGCTCGCGGTCGTCGGCATCATGCACAGCTACCTCGGCGAACGCCGCGTTCTCCGCCCACTCCTCGCGCTGCCCGACCTGCCCAAGCTCGGCGGGAGCCGCGCTTACATGGCGGCCGTTTTGCGCTGGGCGTGGCACCTGACGAGCGTCGCGTGGTGGGGCACCGCCGCCACCCTCGTGGTCATCTGGGCCGGTGGCGGCACGGCCGCGGTCGGCGTCGTGCTTGCGGCCACCTTCGCGCTCCACGCCGGCATCATCCTCCTCGCCGGCCCGCGCCATCCCGCCCTGCCCCTGTTCTTGCTCACCACCGCCGCGCTCTGGCTCGGCTCGCGCTAGCTTCGCCCGCGGCCCCGGCCATGACTTCCTTCCTATATCGCCGCCGCCCCGGTCCGTGCTAGTCTGCCACCCGATGTCGCCGCCAGCACTGGAATGCCACCGCAACCGCACCGGGAGTCTCTACGGTGCATTTGCATTCGCGAGCATCGTGCTGACTTGCTTCGTTGGCTATCTCTATTCTGGCCGCTTTTATCAACCCGCGGCGATGGTGCCGCTCTCCTTCGCACTCGGCGCTCTCTACGTCGCCCTCGGCATTCTCTCCAGCGACTGGCTGAAGTCCGGTCGGCCCCGAGCTTTTGCCGCCTATTTTCTTGGCCAGTGCGCGGTGCTCACCGCGTTGGTCTTCCTCAGTCCGCTGCGCGGTTTCTTCGGGATCATCGTGCTGCCGGTGGTCAGCCAGGCGATTTTTGATCTGGGCAAACGCGGCGCATTCGCTGTCAGCCTCTACCTCTTCCTCGTCAGTGTGAGCGTCTGGGTCACCGACTTCGGGTGGACGCAGGTCGTAGAAGTCAGCTTGAACTATACCCCGGCCTTTGCCTTCACCATCGCTTTCACTCTGATCACCAAACAGGCGCTCAACGCCCGTGAACAGGCCGAGAAACTCCACCAGGAACTCGAGGCCGCCAACCAGCGACTGCGCGAACACGCCGCGCAGGCCGAGGACCTCGCCACCACGCGCGAGCGCAACCGCGTCGCCCGCGAGATCCACGACGGCGTCGGCCACTACCTCACCGTCGTGAAAACCCAGCTCGACGCCGCCACCGCGCTCCTGCCGACCCAGCCGGAGCAAGCGCGCGCCGCCGTCGCCAACGCCGCGTCACTGACCGGCGAGGCCCTCCACGACGTGCGCCGCCCCGTCGGCGCCCTTCGCGCCGACACCGCCCGTCTGCCGCTGCCGGCCGCCCTGCAAGCCCTCGCGCACACGAGCGGCCTCCCCGTCGCGGTGCGCGTCGAGGGCGAAGCCCGCCCGCTCCCGCCCGCCGTCGAACACGCCCTGTTTCGCGCCGCGCAAGAGGGCCTCACCAACATCCGCAAGCACGCGCACGCCACCGCCGCCAACGTGCGCCTCGATTTCCGCGCGCCGCAACTGCTGACGCTCGTCGTGACCGACAACGGCTGCGGCGCCCCCGCCGCCCCCGCCTCGCCCGCCGCCGGCTTCGGGCTGCGCGGCCTGCGCGAACGCATCGCCTTGCTCGGCGGCGCCGTCGAGACCGGCAACCGGCCCGAGGGCGGCTTCCTCCTCCGCGTCGAGGTGCCCGCATGAACCCGCCGAAAAAACTCCGCCTCCTGCTCGTGGACGACCAGTCGCTCTTCCGCGAGGCGCTGCGCACCCTCCTCTCGCTCCAGCCCGATTTCGAGATCGTCGCCGAAGCCGAGAACGGCGAGCGCGCCCTCGCCCTCGCCAAAGTCCACCGGCCCGACGTCATTCTCATGGATCTTCGCATGCCCGTCATGGGCGGCGTCGAGGCGACCCGCCGGCTCACACCGCTCGCGCTGGGCGTGCGCGTCGTCGTCCTCACGACCTTCGACGAGGACGAGGAGGTCTTCGAAGCGCTCCGCGCCGGCGCGGTCGGCTACTTGTTGAAAGCTTGCTCCGCCGAAAAACTCTGCGAGTCCGTCCGCGCCGCCGCGAAGGGCACCGCCGTGTTCGAGCCGTCGGTCGCCGCGCGCCTGCTGAGCGAGCTGAACCGGCTCGGCTCGCACGACCCGCGCCGCGCGGCGCCGGCGCTCGCCGACCCGCTCTCCGAGCGCGAACTCGCCGTGCTCAAACTGCTCGCCGCCGGCTGCAGCAACAAGGAGATCGGCGCAGGCCTGCACATCACCGAAGGCACCGTCAAGAACCACATGACAAACGTGCTCGGCAAACTCGGCGCGCTCGACCGCACCCAGGCCGCCCTCCGCGCCCGCGAGCTGGGGCTGGTCTGAGTCAACGCGCCCACGGACTTGTCACGTATTACGTGACAAGTTGCACCCGGGGAGTTTCAGAGGGGTTTGTCACGTAATACGTGACAAACTCCACCCTGGTTCTGGACGACCATGTCGGCTGCACCCATGACCTCGGGGCGCACCGCGGCATGACCTCGACGTGACCTCCGGGCGATGCGGAGGACGGCGCGGCTCTGCTATCTTCGCGGCATGCAAAGACTGACCGACGCACTCTCCGCCGCCTGCCGCTCGCTCCGCCGCGCTCCGGGGTTTGCCTTGCTCGCGGTCGCGATGCTCGCACTCGGCATCGGCGTCAACGTCGCCATGTTCTCGATCTTCCAGACCATCGTCCTCCGTCCCCTGCCTTACGGCGACCCCGACCGACTCGTGGGCTTCACCGCGATCAACGGCGCCAAAGCCCTGCGCCAACCCGCGCTCTCCGTGGCGGACTTTCGCGATTACCGGGAGCGCAGCACGGCCTTTGCAACCCTCGCCGCCTATCGGCCGGACTTCGCCTCGTATGCTCCACCGGGCGCCGACCCGGTCCAACTCGTGTGCGGCCTCGTCACCGAAGATTTTTTCCCGCTCTTCCGCGTCGCCCCGCTGCACGGCCGCGCGTTCCGCATCGAAGAGTTTGCCAGCGGCGCCGCGCCCGCTGCGCTCATCAGCTTCAACGCCTGGCGCCGGCACTTCGCGCAGGACCCGGCCGTGGTCGGCCGCACCGTGCTGCTCAACGACCAGCCGGCGACCATCGTCGGCGTGATGCCGGAAACCTTCCGTGAACCCGACTTCGTCGAGGTGTGGCTGCCGTTTTCGCCGGACGCGCCGGAGAATCTCGCGCGCGACTCGCGCTACTGGACGACCGTCGGCCGCCTCAAGACCGGCGCCACTCTCGCCTCGGCGCAGACCGAAGCTGCCGCGACCGCCACCGTCCTCGAAAAAGAATATGCCTCCACCAACCGCGGCTGGACCGTCGCGCTGCAACCGCTGCGTGAACTCCGCACGGGCGGCGTGCGCAGCTCGCTCATCCTGCTCGTCGGCGCCGTCGGCCTCGTGCTGCTCGTCGCCTGCGTGAATCTCGCGAACCTCATGCTGGCGCGCGGCGTGTCGCGGATGCCCGAGCTGGCGGTGCGCCTCGCCCTCGGCGCCACCTCCGGCACTCTCGCGCGCGCCGTGCTGCTCGAAAGCCTCGTGCTCGCGCTCGGCGGCGGCCTGCTCGGCGCGGGGCTCGCCGCCGTCGGCCTGCCCGTGATCGCCCACCAGTTTCCGCCGGGCCTCGTGCCGCGTGCGCAAGAGATCGGTGTTGACGGCGCCGCGTTGGCGTTCGCTTTCGGCATCTCGGTTTTCACCGGCGTGCTCTTCGGCTCGCTGCCCGCGTGGCAGGTGCTGCGCGCGAACGTCAACGAACTTCTCAAGGCCGGCGGCGCGCGCGGACAGGCGGGCGGCTTCGCGTCGCGCGCGCAGTCGGGTCTCGTCATCGGCCAGGTCGCGCTGACGCTGATCGTGCTCGCCGGGGCGGGGCTGCTGATGAAAAGCCTGCTGCTGCTCCATCGCGCCGACGTTGGCTTCGATCCGCGCAACGTCCTCACCCTGCGCATCGCGCCCGGCCAGAGCAAGTGGAGCGACTTCAACGCGCTCTCCACCTACTACGAGCGCATGCTCGACGAGCTGCGCCGCGAACCGGGCGTCGAGGCGGTGTCGCTCAACAGCAGCGCACCGCTCACCGGCATCACGCTGCGCTATCCATTCTGGATTCAGGGCCGGCCGCGCGCCGAAGGCAATTCCGACGAGGCCGTCTTCAACTCCATCGACCCCGACTATTTTCGCGCTCTCCGCGTGCCGGTGTTGAACGGCCGCGCCTTCGACGCTCGCGACAACGAGAAAGGTCCGGCCGTCTGCGTGATCAACGCCGCGCTCGCGCAGCGGCTGTTTCCGAATGAGAACCCGCTCGGCAAGCGCCTGCAGACGGTCACGTTTCTCAACCGCAACTACCGCGAGATCGTCGGCGTGGTCGGCGACGTGAAACAGGACACGCAAGCCGACGTGCCGACGCCGCAAATCTACGTGCCGTTGCGCCAGTCGCCGTGGTTTTTCGCCACGCTGCTTGTGCGCACCAACGGCAACGTCACGGCTGGCGCGCTGCAAGCGGCGGTGCGCCGCGCCGACCCGATGCTCACGATGACCATCCGCACGATGGACGAAGCGATTGCCCGCACGGCGGCGCAACCGCGGTTGCGCGCAGCGTTGTTCGGCGTGTTCGGAGTCATTGCGCTCGGACTCTCGGCCTTCGGCATCTACGCGAGCATGGCGTTCTCGGTCGGCCAGCGCCGCCGCGAGATCGGCGTGCGCATGGCGCTCGGCGCCAGTCCCGGCAATGTGCTGGCGTGGGTGCTCGGCCGCGCCAGCCGGATGATCGCGTGGGGCGTCGCTCTCGGCCTCGTCGGGGCCGCGGCGTTCTCGCTGCTGTTGCGCGGCCTGCTCTACGGCGTCGCGCCGGCCGACCCGCTCGTGCTCGCGACGCTCGCCGTGTTTCTCCCGCTCGTCGCGTTCGCCGCGACGCTCGCGCCGGCGTGGCGCGCGTCGCGGCTCAGTCCCACCCAGGCGCTCCAACAGGAATGATTCTCCCTCAACCCACACTCATCCCATGAAAACCAAATCCCTCCTCGCGGCCTGCGCCGTTCTTGTCCTCACCACCTACTCCGCCGCGCAAGCGCCCGCCGCCGTCGGCGACGGGGCGCCCGCCCTGCACCAACTCAGTCTCGAATCCAGCCAGCAGAAAAGGCTGAAGGAGGCGGTGGACTTCGCCGAGCAGGCGACCAAGGCCGATCCCACCAAGCCGGACTATTTCTCCCAGCTCGGCGTCGCCCTCAGCCTGCGCATGAGCGAACTGAACTTCATGCAACAGGCCATGACGGCGGGCAAAATGAAGAAAGCCTTCGAGAAATCCGTCGCCCTCGACCCGAACCATGTCGCCGGTCTGATCGGACTCGCCCGCTACTACACCAACGCGCCTGAAATCGCCGGCGGAAGCCTGGCGAAAGCGAAGGAATTCGCGGAACGCGTGCAGAAGCTGCAGCCGTTCCTCGGCGAAAGCGAACTCGGCCGCATCGCCGAACGCGGCGAAGACTACGCCGGGGCGCTCGCCCATTACGAGGCCGCCGACAAAATCAAATCCGGCCAGGCCGGCACGGTGCTCGCGTGCGGCCGCATGCTCGCGAAACTCGGCCAGAAAGACGAAACGCGCGCCAAGTTTGAAGCCGCACTGAAGATCAACCCCGACCTCGAGCCGGCGAAGACCGCGCTCGCAGAGTTGCTCGCTGCGACGAAGAACTGAACTGACGTCGTGCAGACCATGCAGGGCCGGCCCTTGTGGCCGTGCCGCCGGCAGGCGAATCTCGGCACGGCGACAAGCGCCGGGCCCTACATCCGGACTGTCACTCTGGAAACGCGCTGCTCCGGCCGCCGCGCAGAGCCGGGCGCGCCTTTAGTGTTGGCGGGATCGACGCGCCCGTCCTACCTATTCGCATCGCCATGACCACCGACTTCGCCGCCCGCCGCGCCCGGATCGCCCCGCAACTCGGCCTGACCGACGAGATCCTGCTCGTCGGCGCCGGCCACCCGATTCCGAAACCGGAGATCAGCGACGCGCTGCTGCCCTTCATCGCGCACCAGGAATACTATTACCTGACGGGCCTGGCCGACGGGGTGGGCGGACTCGTCGCCTTCGACCCGCAGGACGGACCGCAGAACGGCTGGACCTGTTTCATGCCGGAGGTCACCGAGGCGGAGCGCGTCTGGGAGGGGCGCACGCAGTTGCCCGGCGAGCCGATGGGAAAATTTTCCGCCTGGCTGGCCGCGCGCGGCGGCCGGCCGGTGGTGATGTTCGGCGCGCCGGTGGCGGGCGTGGCGTTCGACGCCGCACGCACCGCCGTCGTGCGCGAAGCCTACAAGCACGCGCGCCGCGTGAAGGAGCTGGGCGAGATCGACCTCATGCGCCGATGCGCCGTGGCCACGGCCGACGGCTACGCCGCGGTGCAGCCGTTTCTGAAACCCGGCGTGAGCGAGCGCCGGATGCAGGTCGAACTCGAAGCCGGGTATTTTCGCGCGGGCGCGCAGAAGACCGGCTACGACACGATCATTGGCGTCGGCGCGCAGAGCGCGGTGCTGCACGGCACGCCGTCGCGCGACCGCCTCGCGCAGGAAGGCGACTTCATCCTCATCGACTCGGGGGCCGAGTGGGACCGCTACGTCATCGACGTGACCCGCACCTACGTGGCGGGCCAACCGAGCGCGTTCCAACGCGACCTCCACCAGGCGGTGTTGCACGCGGAGCGGCGCGCGATCGCGCGGTGCCGCCCCGGCACCGAGTGGGTGGACGTGCATTTCGGCGCGGCGCTCGACATGGTCGGCGCACTCGTGGACATGGGCGTGATGAAGGGCGGCGCGCAGTCGCTCGTCGAGCAGGACGCGCACCTGTTGTTCTTCCCGCACGGGGTCGGCCACATGCTCGGGCTCGGTGTGCGCGACGCCGGCGGGATGGAGCCCGGCCGCACGAAGTCGGCGCGGCCCGCGCTCGCGACGCTGCGGCAGGATCTGATCCTGCGCCCCGGCTACATCGTCACGGTCGAGCCCGGCCTGTATTTCATCCCGGCGCTCCTGAACGACCCCGCGCGCCGCGAGAAATTCCGCGACTGCGTGGACTGGGCGCTGGTGGACCGGCACCAACAGATCGGCGGCGTGCGGCTCGAGGACAACATCCTCGTGACCGACGGTGCGCCGGAGAACCTGACGGCGGCGATTCCCCACGGAATTTAACGAGGTTCGCGGGTCAGGCCGACAGCGGACGGTTCTGCTTCCGGGTAGCGCGAACAAGCTCGCCGGCCCACCGCACGGAGCGCACGACCCGCTCAGTATTGCTCGGTGCCGATCTGCCGGTAAACGAGCACGAGCACGCCGATGATCAGTGCGACCACGACGACCACGACGAGTCCGACCATGAGCGGCCAGCTCGCGAGTCCGAGGAGGATGGTGCTGTGCGTCCGGACGCGGCCGGAATAGGTGTCGTTGATTCGCTGGCTGCGGTCTTCCAGCGCGAAGGCCGCCTGGTCGATCGTGTCCAGGTAGTGGTTCAGCGCCGGGCGGAGCACGTCGTAGCGCAGGGCGTTGGCGTCGTCGATCTTGCCGGCAGCGACCAGCTCGCGGAAACTGGCGAGGCCTTTCTCGTAGTCGGCGGCGGCTTTCGCCAGCGCCGGGCGGATCTCGGCCAGCGCGGCGACCCGGTCGGCGCGGAGAGCGTCGGCGAGCAACTGGCGCTGCTTGGCGGTCGCAGTCTCCAGTTTGCCGAGCGATTCCGCGCGCCGCGCAGGGTCGTGGTTCGCGATCACGCCCAACACATGCCGCTGCATCGCGCCGGTTTCCTTGGTGAGCAGCCGCAGCCCGTCCATCAGCGGAAAATTCCGGTCGATGAGGTCCGAATAATTCCGGTCGATCGACCGCAGCAGGTAGGCGCTGAAGCAGCCGAGCAGCAGGTTGGAGACAACCAGAATCAGGGCAAAAATTTTCAGCCGCCGAAGGGCCGAGGAGGAGGAGTCGGGGGTGGAGGCGATGGCGGGAGGCATGGGGGAGAGATCAGCTTTCGGCGGGGCGGCGCCACGACATGCCCGGCACGAGCACGGCCGCCATCAGGACGACGAGCAGCACGGCCATGACCAGGACGATAATGCCTGCGGCCAGCAGCGGCCAGCCGGCGAAGGCCAGCAGGAAGCCGCTGAAGAGCTTCGAGTCCGCCGCGTAACTGGCGCTCAGGTGGGCGCCCTCGCGCTGGACGTGCGCCGCCGCCCCGTCCAGCGCGAGCATATAGCGGTCATAGGACGGCCGGAGCGTCTCGGCGTTAAAGACGTTGGCCTCGGCGAATTTCTGGGCGCGGACCAGCGAGAGAAAGGCGTCGGCCTTTTCGTCGTAGTCCGTGCTGCTCCGGGCGATGTTGTCGCCGAAACGGGTGTCGCGGAAAAACTCCATCGCGCTGATCTCGCGGGCGTGCGCCTTCGCGCTGTTGCTGCCGTCATCCAACTGCTGCACCAAGTCCTTCCAGCTCGTTTCGTTGGTCGGGTCCACGACGCGTCGGGCGAGACGCTGCACCGCGCCCAGTTCGCGGGTGAGGGTGCGCAGGCTGTTGATGACGGGCACGCTGCTGTCGAGCAGCGTGGCGTAGCGCTCGTTGATCGAGTTGAGGAAATACAGGCTGAACACCCCGACGAGCAAGTTGGACGCCAGCAAGGCGACGATCAGGATGAACTTGAGGCGGTTGAAAATCATGCGCGACCAGTCGTTCGTGTAGCCGGCATAGCGGCGATTGCAGCACTATTCTTGCGAAAAAGCCCGCGAACGACACGGGAAACCGGAAAGGCAACCGCCTTCGCGGCCAGCCCGCGGCCGATCGGCCGGGAGCCCGTTGCTTACCGAGACGGTGGGAGCAACCTCGGTCGCGACCGCCGCGGGCAAGCACTCGCCCGCGGCGGTCCAGCCGAGCCGAACCAAGCTTTGCGATCTCCGATTCCGCCGCGAAGAGACTCGGCAGAAAACTTTTGCGACGCGCGCGGGTCGGAAGTAGCCTGCTGCTCCGTCCTCCGTCCATGCGAACTCCGTCGCCCGCCGCCGTTCTCCCCCCGCGCACGCTCCTGCTGCGCGACGGGCGGAGCTATCGGTTGCGGCCGCTGACGGGTGCCGACGCGGGTCTGGTCGTGGAGTTTTTCGGCTCGCTGTCGCCGGAGACGATCCGCTCCCGCTACGGCTACCTGATCCGCAACATGACGCCCGAGCGCGCGCACGAACTCGTGGCTGTCGCGCCCGAGCGCGAGCTGGCGCTGGGCATCCTCGAAACCGGCCCCGCCGGCCGCGAAGCGCTCTGCGCGATGGGCCGGCTCGTGGTGGCGCCCGACGGCCAGGCCGCCGAATGCGCGTTTCTCGTGCATGACCGGAAGCGCCGGCTCGGCATGGCGTCGCGGCTGCTCCACTATCTGCGGCTGGCCGGGCGCCGGCGCGGGTTGCAACGGCTCTTCGCCCAGGTGCGCCACGAGAACCGGGCCATGCTCCAGGTGTTCCGCGGCGCCGGCTCGCAGTTGCACTTCTCGCCCAACCTCGACTTTGTCGAAATCGACATCCCGGTCCGGAAGACGAAGTTTCTGTTCGACAAACCCCCGGCGCCTACTTCTTTTCCTCGCATGGCCTCGCCCGAGAAAAAGCCCTTTTCCTTCGTGAAACTCGCCGTCGACCTGGTGTTCACGGCGATCGCGTTTGTGATTTTCTACCAGCTCGTGAACTCGCACGTGCCGTCCAGCGACCCGAAGATGATCCTGTTCTTCGGCGCCTCCGCCGCCGCGTGCATGACGGGCGTGTTCTGGCTGGCGATGCAGATGCTGAAGACCGTCTATCGCTTCCAGCGCGATTCCGGCAAGTAATCCGCCCCCCGGCGGCCAACCTCCGCGACCCGTGGCCGCCCCCGCAGCAACCTCCCGCCCCCGCACGACCGTCGCGGCCGAGGATTACCTCGAAAAGATCGAGCAACTCATCTCGCGCAAAGGCTACGCCCGCGTCGTCGACATCGCGACCGAGCTGAAGATCTCGCAGGCCAGCGTCACCGCGATGGTGCAGCGCCTCGACGGCGAGGGCTTCGTCAAATACGAGAAATACCGCGGCATGGTGCTGACGAGCTCGGGCCTCGAGGTCGCCCGGCGCATCGCGCACCGGCACGCGCTGCTCACGGATTTTCTCCGCGCCATCGGCGTCACCGACGAGAAGGTGATCTACGACGACGTCGAAGGCATGGAACACCACATCAGCCCCGAGAGCTTCAAGGCCATCGAGGCGCTCACGCGCTACCTCGAGAAGACCCCGTCGGTGATCGCAAAAGCCGCCGCGGCGAAAGCGGCGAAGTGAACCGCTTGCCTGAACTGTAGGAGGGGCTTTATGCCCCGATGGTTTGTGCTGGATCGCGGCATAAAGCCGCTCCTACACCCGAGCCGGAAATCCTACTCACACGTCCACCACATCGCCACCCTTGCGGCGCTTCGTCAGGCGCGCGGCCACGAAGATCGCGATCTCGTAGAGCACGATCAGCGGCAGCGCGAAGAGCGACTGGTTGATCGGGTCCGGCGTGGGCGTGACGACCGCGGCGATGATAAAGATCACCACGATGGCGTGCCGGCGGTATTTGCGCAGCGTCGCCACCTGCACGAGGCCCATGTAAACGAGCAGCAGGATCAGCAGGGGAAACTCGAACGCCGCGCCCATGCCGAGCACGAGCCACATCAGCAGGCTGTAGTAGCGGTCCGCGGTCCACAGCACGGTGTAGCCCATCAGTTGGTTCAGCTCGAACGCCACGCGAATCGTGCTCGGGGTGAGCACGAAATACCCAAAGGCCGCTCCGCCGAGGAACAGCATGAACGCCGCGGTCGCCGTCGGCAGCAGCACCTTGCTTTCTTTTTTCGAGAGCGCGGGCGAGATGAACTGCCCGACGAAATACAGCATGAACGGCAGCGCCATGACGAAGCCGCCGATCAGACAGATGTCGATGACGACATTGAACACGCCCATCGGGCTGTTCGTCACGAGATCGGTCTTGAGCTTCGGGTAGGCCGCCTGCGCCTGCTCGAGCGGCCAGTTCAACAGGTGCGCGGCGGCGTCCACCTGGTAGGCGATGATCGTCACAAAAAAGCCGAACACCACGGCGCACTTGATCAGCGTCCAGCGCAGTTCCTCGAGGTGCCCGAAAAAGCCCATGGTCTTGCCCGGACCCGCCGTCGCGGGGGCGGGCTCGTCGGGCTCGGGAGAGGTCGGGCGTTCGCTCAAGGGCGCAGTTAGAAGCAAGATTCAACGCCGCACGCAATTCCTGTGTTTGGCCTGCGGCCCCCGGGGGGCGGGCGGGCCGGCACCGATCCTAGCCGGCGGCCGGGCCGCGGCGCCACTGTGTCAACGCGCCTGCGCCGTTGACACCCCCCGCCCGCCGCGCTGCGATACCGCCTTCGTATCGCCAGCTTTTTCAACCGAAACCACCCTCGATCATGGCCAAAAAATCCTCCGCCAAAAAGCCCGCCCGCCGGGCCGCGCCCGCCAAGAAACCCGCCGCCAAAGCCGCTCCCGCACGCAAGGCCCTCAAGTGCGTTTACTCCTGGGGCGCCGGCAAAGCCGACGGTCACGGCGGCATGAAAAATCTCCTCGGCGGCAAGGGCGCCAACCTCGCCGAGATGACGCGCATCGGTCTCCCCGTGCCCCCGGGCTTCACGATCACGACCGAAGTCTGCACTTATTTCTACGCTCACAAGAAAACCTACCCGAAGGAACTGCAGGGCCAGATGGAGGCCGGCGTCGCCCGCATGGAAAAAATCATGGGCACGAAGTTCGGCGCCACCGACGGCATGCCGCTCCTCGTCGCCGTCCGCTCCGGCGCACGCGACTCGATGCCGGGCATGATGGACACCATCCTCAACCTCGGCCTGAACGACCAGACCGTCCTCGCTCTCGCCAACGCGACGAAGAACGAGCGCTTCGCGTGGGACTGCTACCGCCGCTTCATCCAGATGTATGGCGACGTCGTCCTCGGCGTGCAGAAGCGCGAAGGCGAGGACCACGAGCCGTTCGAGACGGTCATCGAAAATTTCAAGCACGAGACTTATCACAAGGACATCGTCGATTCCGATCTCACCGCCGCCGACCAGCGCGAACTCGTCGCGCGCTTCAAGGCCCTCGTGCTCGAGCGCACCGGCCACGTGTTCCCGAATGATCCGTGGGAGCAGCTCCGCGGCGCGGCGGGCGCCGTCTTCGGCTCGTGGATGAACGACCGCGCCATCGTTTACCGCCGCAAATACAACATCCCTTCCGAGTGGGGCACCGCCGTCAACGTGCAGGCGATGGTTTTCGGCAACACCGGCAGCACCTCCGGCTCCGGCGTCGCGTTCACGCGCAATCCCGCCAACGGCACGAACGAATTCTACGGCGAGTTCCTCATCAACGCACAGGGCGAGGACGTCGTCGCCGGCGTCCGCACCCCCGAGCCCGTCGCCGACCTGAAGGCGCAGATGCCGCAGTCGTTCGCCGAGCTCATGCGCGTCCGCGCGACGCTCGAGAAACATTTCAAGGACGTTCAGGACATCGAGTTCACGATCCAGGACGGCAAGCTGTTCATGCTCCAGACGCGCAACGGCAAACGCACCGCCGCCGAGAAGGGCGAGAAAGTCCTCCTCGTCCGCGTCGAGACTTCGCCCGAAGATCTCCGCGGCATGATCGCCGCCGAGGGCATCCTCACCGCGCGTGGCGGTGTGTCTTCGCACGCCGCACTCGTCGCGCGCCAGATGGGCAAGGTCTGCGTCTGCGGCGCCGCTGCGCTTCAGGTCGATTACGACAAAAAGACCGTCACCGTCTCCGGCGCGACCTATGGCGAGGGCGACTTCCTCTCCATCGACGGCACCATCGGAGCCGTCTACGCCGGCCAGATCAAAACCGCGCCGTCGGAAATCATCGCCGGCCTCCTCCACGGCGACAAGGCCGCGCAGGCCACCACGAAGTTCAAGAGCTACGTGCAGTTGATGAAGTGGTGCGCGCAGGCGACCAAGATGTCCGTGCGCACCAACGCCGACACGCCCGAGCAAGCCGCGCAGGCCATCGCGTTCGGCGCGGTCGGCATCGGCCTCACGCGCACCGAGCATATGTTCTTCGAGGGCGACCGCATCGACGCCATGCGCGAGATGATCCTCGCCGACAACCTCGCCGACCGCGAAGCCGCGCTTGCGAAACTCCTCCCCTACCAGCGCGACGATTTCTACGGAATCTTCAAGGCGCTGAAAGGCTTCCCCGCCACCATCCGTTTCCTCGACCCGCCGCTGCACGAGTTCCTCCCGAACTCGGCGGAGCAGCAGGCCGCCCTCGCCGCCAAGCTCGGCATCGACGTGAAGAAAATCGAGCACCGCGTGCACGAGCTCCACGAGTTCAACCCGATGCTCGGTTTCCGCGGCTGCCGCCTCGGCATCAAGTATCCCGAGATCACCGCCATGCAGGCGCGCGCCGTGCTCGAGGCCGCCGCCGACGCGACGAAAGACGGGTTCAAGGCCAACGCCGAAATCATGATCCCGCTCGTCGGCTTCAAGAAGGAACTCGATCTCCAGACCGCGCTCGTCCACGAGGTCGCCGCGAAAGTGCAGGCCGAGAAGAAGGTGAAGATCAAATACTCCGTCGGCACCATGATCGAGATCCCGCGCGGCGCGCTCACCGCCGACGAGGTCGCGAAGACCGCCGAGTTCTTCAGCTTCGGCACCAACGATCTCACGCAGACCTGCCTCGGCATGTCGCGCGACGACTCGGGTTCCTTCCTCGGCGCCTATCAGGAGGCCGAGATCTTCAAGAAGAACCCGTTCGCGTCGATCGACCAGACCGGCGTCGGCCAGCTCATGCAGATCGCCATCGAGAAAGGCCGCTCGACCCGCCCCGACATCAAGCTCGGCATCTGCGGCGAACACGGCGGCGACCCCGACAGCGTCAAATTCTGTCACAAGCTCGGCCTCACCTACGTCTCGTGCTCGCCGTATCGCGTGCCCGTCGCGCGCCTCGCCGCCGCCCAAGCCGCCCTCGCCGACGCCAAGAAATAATCACTCCGAATGTGGGAGGGGCTTTACGCCCCGACACCCTCGAACCCGCCTTGAACGGCGGGTTCTTTCTTGCTGTCCGCTGGGGGAGGGGCTTCCTGCCCCGACCCGCTCCCCTCACGGCTCAAAAGCGAGCTTGCTCTGCATTAATCGCTACGTAACGTTTTATCCGTGCCCTACGAAAACCTCTCCCGCGCCCGCCTGACCAAGGCCCTGCGCCGCCTCTCCGAGTTGGCGACAGCCGAAGGCCTGGTGCTGGAGCTGGCGCTCTACGGCGGTGCCGTGTTCACCCTCGTCTATGGCTCGCGCGAAACCACGAAGGATGTGGATGCAATCCTCAAACCGGCCGAGACCGGAGAACGGCTCGTCAAAGTCGTGGCGACAGAACAGAATCTTCCAAACGACTGGCTGAACGGGGAGGTCCGGCAATTTCTTTCTCCCCACGATCAGCGCCGCCCCTTCCCGCGCAAGGAATTCGAGCCGGGTCTGGCCATTACGATCCCCACCGCGAACTACCTGCTCGCCTTGAAGCTCAAAGCCGCCCGCCCGCCGTTGCCCGGCTATCCCGGAGACGAGCCGGATATCCGATTCCTGCTTCAACGGATCAGGCCGGCAGACCTAGAGGCCGTGGATGAGATATTTGAACGCTTCTTTCCGGGCGAGATTCCGCACGGATTCGCCCGCACCATGGTTGCGCGCTTGTTGTCTGAGATTCCGAAGCCGCCTTCCCCGCGATGAGCCCGCGGCCACAAACTCTGGCAGAAGTCGCCCGACGGGCCGAGGATCTCGGTCATTTCGGACACGAATTTGCCGACTGGTTGCACACTGTCCGCGCCATCCGATCACGCGGCGCATTGCAGCATTCGCTGGCCTCGGAACCCGCCTGGCTGGAAAAACGATTCCCCGAGGGGCGGGTGGCCGATGCTTGGTTGGCGGCCTACGCGGAGTATGCGTCCACGCTCGCCAGTCTAAAAATACCCGCATGGGCTCTCCGCCCAAAACGATTCTTACCCGAACCGTGGTTCAGCGTCGAGGCGCCGGCCGAGCGCCTCCTCGCACTGCGCGACAGCCCCCCCGCCTTCAAGAACCGGAATCTCTTCACGCCCAAAGTGGATCTCCCTCTCCGGCTGCGGGCGGGCCGGCCGGCCAAGACCGCCGAGGAGAAGCGCCGCGTCAACGCCGCGCGCCAGCGCCGCTTCCGCAACCGCCGTGCCCTCGAGCTGGAACTCCACCGCCACGCCGCCAGCATCCTCATGGCCCGATAAGAGCGCCCGCCCACGCCGCCATCGCCGACACGAAGAATTAAGCACTGTAGGAGCGGCTTTCTTGTCCGCCATAGCCTTGGCGACGGCGGAATGCCCCGATTCTTTCAAGCCCCGGAGCAATCCGGGGCTTTTTTATGCCCGCTCCCAGCAATGGGCGACAACTGGACGTAACCTGAAAATTCTCCCCTCCATGATAATGTCCTACAAAATAAGGCTTGTCTTACTTTTCCAACTATTCTCCTCTTTTACGCATGGTCACCATGAATACTGAAACCGCCTACATGACATCCAAAGGGCAGGTTGTCATCCCGGCCCGCCTCCGACGGAAATACGGACTGAAAGAAGGCACCCGCCTTACTTTCGCCGAGGAGGACGGCCGCTTTGTCATCCAGCCAGTCACCAAAGAATACATCAGCTCCTTCCGGGGCATCTTCAAACTGAAGCCCGGCGAGAAATCCGCCGTGCAGGAACACTTGGATGATCGCACCAAAGAGCGCACCCGGGAAGGCCGCGAAATCGAATCTGACCGCAAAAAATGAAACCCTTGGTTTTCGATACCTCCGCATTGCTGGCCCTGCTCTTCGACGAACCCGGCGCAGAAGCCGTCGAGGCGCTCATGCACCGGGCCTCGGAAAAGGACCAGCCAATGCTGATGAGCGCCGTGAACTGGGCCGAGACCTGCTACCGTGTGTCAAAGAAGCGTGGTGAAGAAGCGCTGGCCCAAGCCAAGGAATTCGCCTCCAACACTCCTATCATGATCGTCGACGCCGACCGGGAGCTGGCGGAAATCGCCGCAAGCTACCGCGCCTCCGACACCCTCGCCTTGGCCGACGCCTTTGCCGCCGCACTGGCACTGACCCGCAAAGCCGAACTCGTCACCGCCGACCGCGAATTCAAATCCGTCGAAAGCGAAATCAAAATCGCATGGCTAAAGTGACGAAGCGCCGCCGACAAGGCGCCTATTAGTCGTCGATAGTTCCGGGCATTGCTCGAAACTGAATTGCTTCAAGGCTACAGGTGCTGCGCATGGAGCCGTTCAACAAAAATAGTCTTGGGTTCCTGCTGAAGTCGAACAGTCGATAGACGTGATACTCAGCACTCCGTTCGTCTGAAACTTCCACTTCGTTCTTGGAAGCGAAGAATGGTGTCAAAGCGCCAAAACGAGTGGTCTTCACCTCCACCAATCGTTCCCGTCCATCTGTCTCAAAAGAAAGGATATCGAATCCGTGACCATCGCCTTTGTTTGAAACGTGGTCGATGCGCTCAGCAAGATTCCTGTGCCCCGCCCGCCAGAGCCGCTCGTGCTCGAACTTGAGCACAAGGTCCTCTCCTGCCAGTCCGAGCGACTGGTTGCGCGCTTCCTGCTCAAGAAAATTACGTTTGAGCGTCACCCTCGACCCCAAACGCTTTTCATAGAGCGCCTCCTTCTTTTTCGTCGGCGTCGGTGGCTCGACCTGTATGGTCAGAATATCAGCAAACCTCGCCGGATTCACCACTGGCTGCTGAATCAGCTCGGCCACAGCCGTGGTCAACTCAGGCTGCGCATACACTCGGCGCTCAACTGCCTCCTGTAAAAGACCCTGATAATTACTTCGCGGCTTATAGCCGTCCACATACGGATACCCCAATTCGATCATCGCCGCACTGATGTTCTGGTGTTTGAACTCAATGGAGCCACGGCTACGCGCAGGCAGGAGTTTCTGCAGCTCTCTGTTTCTTTCCGCCTTGTTATAGTCGTAATTTTGAAGCTCCAAGGCCAACATCGCGAGGTAGTCCTCAACTATGATTTCAACCTCCTGTTGTGACCAGTCTTCAGACATAGCGTGCGCAGAACTAGATGTCCGCCGAGTCAACCCAGCGCAATGCCAACTTCCGTCACGGTTTCAAGAGCGCGGAATTTCCGACTTCGTCCCGGCCTTTGCCAAGGCTACGGCGGGCACGGTGAGGCTTTAGCCTTCGCTCTTTTCGCTATGGCCGACAAGGCCGCTGGCGTGGGGCCCGTTTTTCTTGGCGCTTGGAGTCTGGGGGTCGGCAGTGCTACGTTTCCGCCATGCCAGACCGCATCACCATCGTCACCGGCATCTGCTACAGCCGCCCCATCATCCGCGGCACCCGCGTTGCCGTGCAGACGTTGCTCGAACTTCTCGCCACCGGCGACTCGATGGTCGATGTGCTGGCCGAACATCCCGCCCTGACCCGTGACGATGTGAAGGCCTGCCTCGAAATCCAAGATTGAAACCCCGACCTGCCCGGCTAGCTTCCACCGCATGAACGAGCGCATCATCACCGACCCCAATCTCTGTTCGGGCAAGCCCGTCATCCGGGGCACGCGCATCATGGTCCGCAATATTCTCGGATTGGTCGCCGGCGGCTACACCGTCGAACGCATCCTGCAGACCTACCCGGAGCTGACCAAGGAAGACGTGAGCGCCGCCCTCGAATACGCCGCACACCTCGTAGGCGAGGAGCAAATCTACACCCATGCCTGAAACCGGGCTGCGCGTTCTGCTGGATCAGAATGTTCCCCAGGAATGTCTGGCTTGGTTGCAGCAGGCCCGCCCCGCTCGGACTGTCTGGCATGTGAATCTGACCGGCTTGGCCGGACGGCCGGACCCGGAAATATTTCGCTGGGCTCAAGCAAAACAGGCCATCGTGGTCAGCTTCGATGAGGGTTTCGCCGATGCCCGCACTTTTCCGCTCGGCGCGCATCATGGCATCAACCGTCTGCGCGTCTGGCCCACGACGGTCGAGCTGACCGTTGCGGCATTGCAACGGGTCCTCGACCAAGTGTCGGAGTCTGACCTCCCGAGAAATCTGATCATCGTGGACAACCACCGCATCCGTTTGCGCCGGGCGCCAGTCTGAGGCCGTGCCCGACATCTTCACCAAGTCCAAGCGCTCGGCGGTGATGGCGGCGATCCGCTCGCAAGGGAACAAGGGCACGGAGCTGCGGCTGCTGCGGATTTTCCGGGCGCACGGCGTCACGGGCTGGCGGCGGGGCCGGTCACTGGCGCTCAATCCCCGAGGTGTAAGGTTTAAGGTTCAAGGTGTAGGTTCAAAGATTCAAAGCCTGAGTGCCCGCAGCACTGGCCGGGTGAAACCAGACTTCGTTTTTCGCGCGGCGCGCATGGCCGTGTTTGTCGACGGCTGCTTCTGGCACGGTTGTCCGAAGCACGCGACGTGGCCCAAGACGCGCGCGGCATTCTGGCGTGCGAAAATCCTGCGCAACCGGGAACGCGACCGACAGGTGGACCGCCGCCTCCGCCAACTCGGTTGGCGCGTGGTTCGCGTCTGGGAGCACAGTTTGCGGCGCTGCGATGAAGCAAAGCTCGTCCGCCGGCTGCATCGCTCCGTCGGCGTATGACCGGTTTCGAAGCGGGAATCGGGCCGCGTTCTTCCCGTCGTCACAGAGCGTTTGACCACGACCCTCCGCGGGGTCGGTCCCGCTCGCGGGTCAAAGCCGCCTTCGCCCGCGGCACCCCGCGTCGGTGCACGGACCGGACGGAGCCGGTCCCTCCACCCGAGCCAAGCCGGAACTTTGCCCTGACCAGCAGAGCGCGTTCCCCAGAATCTTCCGGGCTAGTTCACCCGGCCCCGCCCGCCCGCCCGTCCTGCCAACGCCAGTAGTGGAAATACCCGAGCGCGATCGCGAGGACGCCGGCTAGAAATTCAAGTGCGGACATTTCAGGCCGGCTCGCGCTGACGCCGCGAACAACCATGAAAGCCGTATTGTATGCGAAAAGTGTCAGCCCCATTCCGATGCTCATGGCGGTGAACATCGCCTTCATCTTGAGCTGTTGCACGCGCTCGTCCTCGATGCGCTCCTTGGCGAAGAAAATCATCATCAGCCCGGTGCTGGCCGTCACGGAAAGGAGCAGGCGGTCCGGGGCGATAGCCCCCAAGGGAACGCCCAAGAGGATGATCAATAGTCCGATAGTTTTTTGCGCGGTCATGGTGGGGTCGGGTCGGTTTTTTTAGCGGTCGAAAGCAGGGTTCAGTTCCAAAAGATTTCCTCCACCGGGAGCTTGAAGAGTTTCCCGATCTTCAGCGCGAGCGGGAGGCTCGGGTCGTATTTCTCCGTCTCGATGGCGTTGATAGTCTGGCGCGACACCGCCAGTTTGTCGGCGAGATCGCCCTGCGACCACGCCTTGGCCGCGCGCAGTTCCCGCAGTTGGTTTTTCATTGATAGCGGCGGTTGGCGACGGCGCCGCCGAGCAGCCAGAAGAAAAACATCACGCTGGCCGTCGCGACCATGCCGAGTCCGCCGGCGAGCCCGGGCAGAGGCACGCCGTGGGCCGCGAGCGTGTTCACCGCCAGACCCGTGAGCACGGTGCCGAGCGCCGCCACGAGGACGGCTTCGAGCTGCAGGCGTTGCTGCAGTTCGTCCAAGCCGCGGATGAAGCGCCAGCAGCTCCGCACATAGAGCAGGCCCGGGAGGAACGGCGCGAGCGCCAGCAGGCCGCGGGCGAGCGGCGGCCAGTCGGGATGGCGGCGGAGCAGAAAAAACTCCGCCAGATAAGTGGCGGTCGCCACGCCCAGCCAGAGGTTGAGCACCAAGTCGGTTTTGAGGGAATACTGCCCCGAGTGCGGCTCGACCGTTTCCATCCGGTTGGGATTTTCCATGCCGACACCATGTAAAGCATACTTGTCCTCTGTCAAGCATCCTTGTCATGGCTCCGGAAGAAATTTTCCCCGCCGCGACCAATCCCGTGCCAGCGGCGCTTTCGCACCGGGCCGGCGCGTCCACCGCCACTCCGTTGAGTCGCCTGCCCGCAGGTCGCCGTTTCCAGAGGGAATGTCACTTAATAGGTGACATTGCGCGCGACGGTGCGGCGGTGCGTCGCCGTCCGGCTCTGCGTCCTTCGCGGGGCTGGGCGGGGCTGGCCGGCGGCGGCGCGTTTCGTTCGCGATGGGCCCGCTACCCCGAAGCTCGTCCGCCGCGGCGGGTGAGCTTCGGCATAGATTGAGTGGAGGGACCGGCTCCGTCCGGTCCACGGATCGCGAAAAGTCGGACGACATCCTGCTGGCCAGCAGAATCCCTCCGCGGCGCAGCTACGGTTGCGCGTTGCATACGGTTTGGTCGGATCCGTCGCGACTTGCTCCGAGGAGGTTTTCTCGCGGACCGGGGCAAGGGTGCCCCGGTTCCGACGGCGTGCCCCGGTTCCAAAGAACCCGCGGTCCCCGCCGGGTTCGTCGCGGAGCCAATGCATCCGCCCTACCCCTGGCCGTCGCGTTCCAGCTCGGCCTGGACATCAGCCACGGCCGTCAAAATTTTCCGGAAGCGTCGCCCCAACGGCGTGAACTCATACTCCACGCGTGGCGGGATCTCCGGAAAGCTCTCCTTCGCCAGAATCCCGAGCGTCACGTTGCGCCGCAGGCAGTCGTTGAGCACCTTCGCGCTCAGCCCTTCGACGCTGCGCTCCATCGCGCCGGGCCGTTTCGTGCCGGCGTCGATCAGTTGATAGACCGTGAGCGACCACTTGCACGCGAGCACCGTTTCCAGCAGCACCGCGGCGCGTTTCGGCGGTTGCGCCCGCAGCATTTTCTTCGTCGTGACAGCGGGCAATTTAGACTTGGCGGTGGGCACCCGACCAAATTGTGCCCGCTGTTTTCTTTGTCAATTGCCTGCTAGAGTGGCGGCTCACCTCCGCAACTCCTCCACAACCCTTCATCATGTCCCACCCCCCCTCCTCCTCCGACCGTCCCCTCGCCCTCATCCTCGGCGGCTCCACCGGCATCGGCCGCGCGATCGCCGCGCGCCTGCACGACCGCGGCCTCGACCTGCTGCTCGTCGCGCGCGACGCCACGCGCCTCGCCACCGCCGCCCGCGAACTCGCCACCTCGGGCAACGCCCTGATCGACACCTTCGTGGCCGACTTGACCGACGAAGCGCAGGCCGACCGCCTCGTCGCCCGCCTCGACGCCGAGCCACGCCACTTCGCCCGCTTCGTGAATTCGGCCGGCACCTTTTTCCCCAAGCCCTTCCTCGACCACACCAAGGCCGACTACGACCGTTACCACTCGGTCAACCGCGCCTCCTTCGCCGTGACGCAGGCCGTGGCCCGCAACATGCGCACGCACGGCGGCGGCGCCATCGTGAACATCGGCTCCATGTGGGCGCGCCAGGCCATCAAGGCCACACCCTCCAGCGCCTACTCGATGGCCAAGGCCGGCCTGCACTCGCTGACCCAGCACCTCGCGATGGAACTCGCCGAGCACAAAATCCGCGTCAACGCCGTGGCGCCCGCGGTCGTCGTCACGCCGATCTACGGCGCCTTCATCGAGCCCGCGAAAATCGAAGAGACCCTCGCCGGCTTCAACGGCTTCCATCCCATCGGCCGCGTCGGTCGCCCCGACGATGTCGCGGCGGTCGCCGATTTTCTGTTGTCAGCCGCCAGCTCATGGGTGACCGGCGCCATCTGGGACGCCGATGGCGGCGTGATGGCCGGGCGCAACTGACCGCGGGCCGCGCCCGCACGGCCGCAGCACGCAACCGCAGCACGCAACCGCATCACGCGGCGGCATCACGCGGCGGCTTCGCCGTGGGCCAGCGCGTCGTCCCGCAACTGCTGGCCGACGCGCAGGATCACGCGGCAGACATTCTCCCGCACGCGCGGATCGCTCGGCGAGACCGCGCAGCCGCGGCGCTCGCCCTCCAGCCAGACCTCGTCGCGGACGATCTGCTCGATGGCGGGCAGCTCGCGCCGGATGATCGGGTCTGGTTGCTTCATTTTCTGCCGGCCCTCCGCCGGCTGATTCCGACAGGCGGACCTGCTCTCTTTATCGGCGCAATTCCCGGCCGGTTGAGCGCCCGCCCGGCGCAGCGCCAGGCTGCGGCTACAGCGTCCGCTCCAGCCACGCCACCGTGATGTCGAGCACCCGCTGCGCCTGCCCGAGCTCCGGCTGGAAGACGTGGAAAATATGGTCCGCCCCGCCGATGATCACCGCCTCCGCCGGCCGCCCCGGCGCGATCCGCATGAACTCCGCCTCGTGCGCCGGCAGGAAATCCTCCGACCCGCGCACCGCCAGCAAGGCCCCGGGATATTTCGCCAGCGACACATCGAGATTCACCCGGCGGAAGCTTTCGTAGAACTCCCGTTTCGTCGTGATGCTTTTCCAGCCCGGCACGACCTCCGTCGCCGCGCCGTCGCGCAACGCCTTCTGCGCCGTCTCGCCCGCGGTCAGTTGGGCAAACTGGTCGCCGCTCGGACTCGACCACAGCACCATCGTGCGAAACCACGCCGGATGCTCGCCCGCGACCACGACGGCCGTCGTCGCCCCGAGGCTCCAGCCCACCACGCCGGTGCGCCCGCGCTTCGCGCCCGGCTGCTGCGCCGCAAACGCGAAGGCCGCCTCCGTGTCGGCGACGCGCGTCGCGAAGGTGGACTCGATCTGTGTGCGCCGCTTGTCGCCCTCGCCGCGGAAATTTATCCGCAGGCTCGCGATGCCCCGCGCTTCGAGCGCCTCCGCCAGCCGCTTCGTCAGATCGCCCGCCCCGTCCATGTCGTCGGCAAAACCGTGGAGCAGCAAAACCACCCGCCCGTCCCACGCCGCGTCCGGCTGCCGCCAGGCGCCGCCGACCCCCGCCGCCACTTCGACCCGGCGCTCCGCCGCGCCGCC
The DNA here is from genome assembly GCA_016199925.1 of Opitutia bacterium. Classification (GTDB taxonomy): domain Bacteria; phylum Verrucomicrobiota; class Verrucomicrobiia; order Opitutales; family Opitutaceae; genus JACQFT01. Next base: position 62,707 of record JACQFT010000082.1, read on the forward strand.
CACGGCGAATCCCGCCACCAGCAACAGAAAAAATCCCCAGGCTGTTCTCATGCCGGGGTGGAGTATCCTGGTGCCGGCGAGTTTTCAACTCCGGCGACCGTGGGTCAGCGAGCGTGCTCTCGCCCGCCCCGCCCGCCCTGCGCCTGCCAGCGGGCTGCCCACCGCGACTCAACCCTCGCCCAGCGCGCCGCGCAGACGCGCGAGCTCCGCGCGCAAGCGCGCCACCTCGGCCTCCAGCGCCGCCAGCCGCCGTTCCGCGTCGGGCGGCAGAGCGAAGGTCGCCGCGAGCGGCGCGGCCGCCCCGCCGGCGCTCGCCGCGGCGGGCTCGCCAGTGAGCAATTGCGCCCAGCGCGTCTCTTTTTGTCCCGGCTGTCGCGGCAGCGGGCGGACGAGCGCCCCGGCCGGGCGTTCCGCCAGCTCCGCCAGCAACGCCTCGAAATCCAGCGGCATCGGGTGGAGCCGCTCCGAGTTGGCCCGCAGTCCGGCGAGCGTCTGCGGCCCGCGCAGCAGCAGTTCGCCGAGCACCGCGCGCGCCGCCGTCGTCACCGGATACACCGCGTCGAGCTTCTGCTTGAACTTCGGTCCGCGTGCCTCCGCTCCGGCAAACACGGCCGCCAGTTGCCGTCCGCGCAGCCGCTCGAGCGCCGCCGCCACTTCATCGGCCCCCACGTCCAGCACCGGGTCGCGGTTGCTCCGCTGGTTGCAGGCGTTGACCAGCGCGTTGAGCGTCAGCGGATAGGCGTCCGGCGTCGCGAGTTCCTTTTCGATCAGGCAACCGAGCACGCGGGCCTCCAGCGCCGACAGCGGCGCCGGCCTCTCCGGCGGCGGCAGATTGGTGTCCATGCCCCAGCCAAGCTCCCGGCCCGCCCGCGCGCAAGCTCCGGCGCCTCGGTCGCTCCGCCGCTGCGCGCGCTGCACCGCCACCGCCGCCCGCCGGCCAGTCCTTGCCGCGGGTCTTCGCTCAAGTCCGCCGCTTTCCGGCCGATAACGTCCTTGGTCAACCTCAACTCCCCTCGCTTCGCATGGCTGCCACGCAGACCATCACTGATACCTTTGTCCAAGAATCCATCGTGCGCGCCGTCCAAAACGTCTGCACCACGATGCTCCAGCGCGACGCCGTGCTCGTCGAGTCGACCTCCGACGCCCGGCGCTCCGACTTCAGCACGCAGCTCCATGTCTTCGGCAGCGTCGGTTTTGTCGGCGCCATCAGCGGCCTGGTCTATTTCTGCATCCCCGACGAATTCGCCGCCGACGCCGCCTCGCGCATCCTCGGCATGAGCCGTGGCGAAGTCGAGATGAGCGGCAGCGAAGTCGTGCGGGACGTGGTCGGCGAGATCACCAACATGACCGTCGGCGGTTTCAAGAACGCGCTCTGCGACGTCGGCTTCCCGTGCAAG